>JAFGLY010000132.1 GCA_016927815.1 Deltaproteobacteria bacterium
GACCCCCGCTCGCGGGCTCACGAGTCCCATCGCGACCGCGATCTCGAGCGCGGCGGCACATTCGCCGACCTCACCCCGGGCCCGCCCCACGGCCGACGGCCCCGCACCCGTCCACGACCCACGACCACGGCCGACGACCACGATCACGGCCGACGATCACGATCACGACCGATGTCCAAGATCCCGTGGCCACCCATCGCCATGTCGACACCCCACAGCACGTCCGCCCCACCTTGACAGCCCGCAGGGAAAGAATACGCTGCCGGACGGCAAAGCGGGAGTAGCTCAGTGGTAGAGCCCCACGTTGCCAACGTGGCTGTCGCGGGTTCAAGTCCCGTCTCCCGCTCCATCCTCCAGGCCGGCCCCAGGGCCGGCCTCTCGTCTTAGAGAATCGTGTCGGCCGGCACCACGGCGCCGGGCGGGATCCGAACCCCTCCGCGCACCACGCTACGCGGACCCACGCAGGCGCCGGCGAGGCCGAGCGGGGCCGGGTGGCGCGTACCGGCCGCCTCCACCGGGATCCGATCCAAAGCCGACGTGTCCATCAGGGTGGCGCCCTCGCGGATCGCCGCACCCGTCCCCAGCAGGCCGAGCCGCACGGCCCCAGCGCAGGCCGCCCGTGCGTCGAGGACCGAGAAGGTGACCTGGGCCTGCCGGTGAACCACTGCAGCCGGCCCCACCACCGCGTACTCCACGAGCGCCAGGTCCTCGACGCGCGCCCCCGCGGCCAGGATGGCCCCCCGCACCACGGCCTGTGCGCCGACCTCGACCCCTTCTCCCAGCCACGACCCCTCCACCACCGCGGAGGGATGGACGTGCGTGCCACGGCCCCTCCGTCCCATGATCGCGCTCAGGCGGGCGGGCTCCACGCTCCGGGCCCGCAAAGCCGCCCGCGCGATGCGCCACACCATGACCGCCGCGTTGGCCCCCAGAAACTCCTTCCAGAGGAAGGGCCCGAGACCGAGGAGGTTGGCCCAGAGCACCTGGACCCAGTGGCCCGCCGGCAGGAGGATCCGATCCGCGAGCGGTACGGTCAGCTTGGCGGCGCCGAAGGTGGAAGCGGGCACGGGCACGTCCAGGGACTGCTCGCCGGGGTCCAGTGGATCGGGCTCCAGCGCGGCCAGCGCCTCGGGATCCATCGGGACGCCTGCGGGGACGAACGCGGCCAGCACGCCCTCCCGGCCCAGCCACAGGGCCGCGGCCAGCACGCCCAGCTCGCCGCCCGGAACGAACGAGGTGGGCGTTCCTCGCGCGCGTCCCTGGCGCAGTATTCCCAGCACCGTGGCGGGCGTGGCCACCGCATCGGCCGCGAGCACCACGCGATCCGCCTCGGGATCGTCGGGTCCTGGCTCCACCCCCGCGAGGCGGAACGCCCGTTCCTGGCGGATCGCAAGGGGCCTTCCGAGCCAGGGGGCCTCGCCCGGGGACACCCCCAGACCCTCCACCACGGACACGGCAGGAAGCAGCAGGCCCCTGAGCCGAGCGGAAGCCATGGCGCTATCTCCCTTCCTTCGCGCCGGGCGGGGCGCCGCAGAGGTCGTAGACCCGGATGGACCCGTCCGTGTACAGCGGATCGAAGGCGACCTGGAGACGGGTGACCGCGGTGTCGTGCATGTCCGGGCGAGCCAGCGGATCCTCGTGCACCACGAGGTACCGGATCCGCTGGGAGCAGGCGGTCCGGCGGACGGCCTCGCGCACGGCCTCGGGACGGTCGGCCGGCGCCGCGAGGATGCCCCGCCAGACGTGCTGGGAAGCCCGAGAGTTGGGGAAGTTGAGGGATCCGGCCAGCGGCTTGCCGTGGACGGTCTGCTCCCAGAGGTAGGGCCGACCCCCCACCACTGGGAAGTTCATCACCGCGCCCTCCGGGGCTGCGGCCAGGTCCACGATCGGCCGTGGGGGGACGGCGCTGGCGACGTGGGGCAGGCCTCGGACCGGAGCCAGGAGGCGCAGGTCCACGAGCACCGAGGCCACGGCGACCAGGGTGGCGATCCGGGACCACCGGGTACGGGAGGCCAGGCCGATGCCGGCCATCACCGAGAGGGCGAGCGAGGGCAGGGCACCCAACCGGTAGAGGAGGGACAGGCTGGACAGCCCCGGCCACCGCTCCACGAGGAACCAGGGCAGCGGGATGGCGCGATCCTGCCCGAGCAGCACGGGGCTCCCGAACCGGGCCACGACCGGCCCCATGGCGAGCAGCCCGCCCGCCAGCCCGGCGAGGGCGATCCAGGCCAGCCCGCGTCGCCGGGTACGTCCGGCCAGGGCCAGGATCCCCCCGAGGAGGAGGACCCACCCGAGGTAGTGGCAGTGGATGAAGTCCTCCCCGTAGCGGGACAGCTCCCGGAAGTCGGGGGAGCGGTAGTCCCCGATGGCAAACCAGCCCACCGGATCCGCCGGACCGTTGGTCCGCCGCACGCTGGCCAGCTCCCGCACGTTCTTGATGCCCACGAGGGTGTCCGGAGCGGTGGAGGCACGCAGCACCGCGAACGCCACCGGAGCCACGAGGCCGGCTCCCACCGCCATCACGGGCAGGAGGCGGAGAAACCGGCGACCTAAGGGAACCGACCCCTCCCCCACGACGAGGAGCGCCGCCACCGCCAGGAAGGCCGCCAGACCGAAGTACCAGGAAGCCAGCGTGCACAGGGCCAGCGCGCCTCCCGCGGCGATTCCCCTCCCCGCTCCACCCCGCCGTACGGCCGCCAGGGCGGCCAGCAGGGCCAGCGGCAGCCATCCGCCGGCGATGGCCTCGCTGGTCCCGTTGTGGATCCCGGACACCAGCACCGGCGCCGCGATCCAGGCGGTGCCCGCCACCCAGCCCGCCCCTCGCGGGGCGCCCCGTGGGGGCAACGCCTCGGCCAGCCGGTGCGCCGCTGCGCCCGAGAAGACCAGGTGCCCGAGGACCAGGAGGTTGTAGGCCGGCACCACACCCAACACCGGGACCAGGGGCAGCGCGATCACGGCATTGACCAGGTCCGCCACCACGATCGTCCCCCCGTCGGGGAACCCGATGAGATCGGTGTGAAACGAGATCTGGCCCGCCCATACCTGGCGTTGGAACATCCAGAGGGACCAGAGGCTCTCCCACAGGTCCGAGCGTTGGGCTCCGGCCACGAGCGTGGCGGGGTGGAGGGCCACCGGCCACGTGATGCAGACCGCGAGCGTGGCGTAGGCAACGAGGATGCGGGGGAAGGACGTACGCACCTTGCCTCCCGAGAGGACAACTCGCCCCTTCTAATCCGGCAGCCGGAGAGGGGGGTTCCAAACCCGGTCCGCGACATGGGTTTTCCACCTTTTGTGGAAAACCCCGCTTGGAGCCCGGCCCAGGCCTTCCCAGAGGAGACAGAACGGGTCGGAATTCAATTTCTTTACTTACTTCCCGTATTTACCGGTTGCTCAAAGATTGAGCAGACCGCGCGTGATGCCGTTTCCAGCGGCCGGGGCGGGCGAATCCCCGGGCTTGTCCCCCGGGTTTTCCATAGGGTTGGTGGAGAACGTCGCACCGAGGGTTGCCGTCCGTTCCGGAACACTCGGATCGCGTGGGTGCATTTTTCTCCGGAAAGCGCTATGATCCGGCCGACCCAGTCACACGGGAGGCAGAGATGTCCCGCATGGTCCTTCCACTGGTCCTCGTCCTGGCAGCCTGCGGCCCCAAGGAGGCCCCGGTCCAGCCCGTGGTCGAAGCCGGCCCCCAGGTCCCCGACGACGCGTCCAGCCGTCGGTTCGGGGAGAAGCTCGTGGCTCTGGAGGTCATCAACTGGAGCCCCACGGACGGAGGGGCCGTTCAGTTCGTGTACAACACGCTGAGCTTCCTCCGGGACAACACCTGGCGGGCAGATGCCAACGTGTCGATTCTCGACGAAGAGGTCGCTTGCATGGAGACCGGAACCTGGGCCATGGATCCCGCCCAGTCCGACAACACGGCTGCGGTGGACATGACCGTGGACAAGACCTCCTGCCCGGGTCGCGAGGCCGGGACCCGGCTCCGCATCGAGGCCACGATCCTGCCGGACGGTTCCTACAAGTTCATGGTGCACTGATCCGGACCCACCGGTCGATCGCTCGCGCGGCGCGCAGGCCATCGATCGCGGCACTCACGATCCCTCCCGCATGGCCGGTCCCCTCCCCGGCCGGCCAGACCCCCGGAAGGCCCACGGCCTGACCGTCGGGCCCCCTGGGGAACCGAACGGGGGACGTGGTCCGGCTCTCCGGGGCCAGGAGGACCACGTCGGGCCCTGCGAAACCCTCGATGCGCTTGCAGAACGCCCGGATGGCCTGTGCGAGCGACTGGGCCACCACGGGCGGCAGCAGGTCGTGGAGGTCCACCGGTGTGGCCCCCCGCGGGTGGCTCGTCCGGGGCAGATCCCTGGACGGGCGGCCGGCCAGGAAGTCCGAGACCCGCTGGGCAGGGGCCCTGAACCCGCCCCCTCCCAGGTCCCAGGCCCGCTGCTCGAGGGCATCCTGGAACCGCACGCCCGCCAGCGGGTCCGAGCCAGGGTAGTCCTCCGGGCCGACCGGCACCACGAGGGCTGCGTTGGACCAGCGAGATCCCCGGGTGGACAGGCTCATGCCGTTGAGGACGACCCGGCCCGATTCCGGACTCACCGGTACCACGAGACCTCCCGGGCACATGCAGAACGACCACGCGGCGCGCGCCTCGCGCGGCGGACACACCAACCGGTAGTCCGCGGCGGGCAGATCCCGGTGGTGCCGGCCGTGGAGCGCTCGATCCACGAGCACCCTCGGGTGCTCGATGCGCACGCCCACCGCCATGGGCCGCACCTCTGCCGCGAGGCCGGCTCGGAGGAGCCATCCGAAGGCATCCCGGGCCGAGTGGCCGGTGGCCACCACCACCGGACCCCGTACGATCTCCTCCCCGGTGGCGAGGCGAACGCCCACGCAGCGCCCCGCGTCGACGAGGAGCCCGTCCACGCGCGCACGGAAGCGGATCTGGGCGCCCTGGGCGAGCAGCTGGTTTCGCAAAGACTGCAGGATGCCTCGCAGCCGGTCCGTGCCCAGGTGGGGACGCGCTTCCTCGAGGATGGAGGGGTCGGCGCCGCATCGGACGAGACGAGCGAGGACCTCTCCCACCTCGGCGTCCCGTCGCCGGGTGTGGAGCTTGCCATCCGACCAGGTGCCGGCACCTCCCTCTCCGTAGAGCACGTTGCTCTCCGGATCCACCACCCCCTCGCGCCAGTAGCGCGCCACCCTCGAACGGCGGGCCTCCACCGGATCGCCCCGCTCCAGGAGCAAGGGCTCGGCCCCGGCCTCGGCCAGGACCAGGGCGGCGAAGAGGCCCGCCGGTCCCGCGCCCACCACGATCGGGCGGAGGGACGCGGGCCAGGACCGTCGCACGATCGCCGGCGCGAGGCCACCGACCCGCGCCTCGTCACGCGTGGTGAACCTGCGGACGCCCGGGATCTTCCGGGCCAGGACGGCCTCCTCGAGGATCCCGAGTTCCACCTTGCAGTTCAGGACGGTCCTGGGCCTCCGGTGGCGTGCGTCCAGCGCGCGCCGCACCACGGTGAGGCAGACCACGTCCGTGGGGTCGACCCCCAGCCGGACAGCGACGCAAACGCCAGGGTCGGCGTCCCCCGGGTAGAGTCCGGACACGAGGAGGGCCATCGAGGGGTCCTATCCCGGCCCAAGGAGACCGCTTCGCGCGTCTCGACACCGCGGGGGCACACCCGGGGGGGCAACCCCGGCACGAACCCCGCCGCCCCACCGAGCCCCTCCCCTCGCCCCACCGTCCACGATCACGTCCACGATCACGATCACGGCCGACGCCCCTACCCACGCCCTCCCCAGCCACCCGTCGCGCTGCCGACACGCGGGGACCGCTTGCTCCCCGGGTGCTTCCGGCCATGCCCGGGTTATGCACCCCGCCCTCCGCCCATGACAGGAGTTCTCATGGCCCTCCGCGTCGCCATCAACGGGTTCGGCCGCATCGGCCGCGCATTCCTCCGCATCGCCTGGGGTCACCCGGATGTCGAGATCGTGCACGTGAACGACCTGACCAGCGCTGAACAGCTCGCCCACCTTCTCGAGTACGACTCCCTGCACCGCCGCTGGAATCTCCCGGTTCGTGCAGTGGAAGGCGGGTTCGACATCGATGGTCGAATCGTCGCCGTGGGCGCGGAACCCGATCCGAGCAAGCTGCCCTGGGGAGAGAAGGGCGTGGACGTCGTGCTCGAGTCCACGGGCCTGTTCACCGCCCGGGCCAAGGCCCAGCTCCACCTCGAGGCCGGGGCTCGTCGCGTGATCATCTCGGCACCGGCCAAGGACGAGGACATCACCGTAGCCATCGGGGTCAACGAGCACCTGCTCGACCCCGGGAAGCACCGCATCATCTCCAACGCCTCGTGCACGACCAACTGCCTCGCGCCCGTGGCCAAGGTGCTCGACGAGGTCTTCGGGATCGAAACCGGCCTGATGACCACGATCCACTCCTACACCATGGATCAGAACCTCCTGGACGCTCCGCACCGCAAGGGCGACTTCCGCCGCGCCCGGGCAGCGGCCCTGAACATGGTTCCCACCACCACGGGCGCGGCCAAGGCCGTGGGCCTCGTGCTGCCGCACTTGAAGGGGCGCCTGAACGGAATGTCCATCCGCGTCCCCACGCCCAACGTGTCGCTCGTGGACCTCGTCTTCACCAGCCGCGCCCCCATGACCGTCGAGGCGGTGAACGCCGCCCTGACCGAGGCCGCAAACGGCCGCCTCGAGGGGATCCTGGGTGTCACCACGGAGCCTTGGGTCAGCAGTGACTTCGTCGGCACCTCCCTGTCGAGCGTGGCCGACCTCTCCTGGACCTACGTGGTCGGGGAGCGGACGGCCAAGGTCCTGGCCTGGTACGACAACGAGTGGGGGTACGCCACGCGCCTGGTGGACCTGGCGCGCCTGCTCGGTCGACTGGAGCAGCGTTGACCTCTGCCCTCCCCGCGCTGGGAGACCTCCCGGTCGACCCCGGCACGGGCGTCCTCGTCCGCGTGGACTTCAACGTCCCGCTGGCGGGTGGGGAGGTCGTCGACGACACCCGCATCCGTGCCGCCCTGCCCACCGTCGCCCTTCTGCGGGAGCGCGGCGCCCGCGTGGTGATCTGCAGCCACCTGGGCCGCCCCCGAGGCCACCGGGTCCCGGAGCTGTCCCTGGAGCCGGCTGCCGCCCGCCTCGCGGAGCTCCTGGAGGCCGAGGTCGTCTTCGCCCACGACACGGTGGGCGAGGACGTGGAGGACCTCGCCGAGGACCTTCCGAGCGGCGGGGTCATGGTCGTGGAGAACCTGCGGTTCCATCCGGGCGAGCAGGAGAACGACCCCGAGTTCGTGGCACGCCTCGCCCGTCTCGGCCGCTTCTACGTGAACGACGCCTTCGCAGCGATGCACCGGCCCGAGGCCTCCATCGTCGGCGTGCCGGCCTGCGCCGAGGCCGTGGCGGTCGGCCTCCTCGTCGAGAAGGAGGTGGCCGCCCTCTCCCGCCTCCTGCAGGGTCCGGACCGCCCCTTCGTCGTCATCATCGGCGGCGCCAAGGTCTCCGACAAGATCACCGTCATCGACTCGCTGGCCCGGCGCTGCGACGCCATCCTCGTGGGCGGCGCCATGGCCTACACCTTCCTGGCGGCCCAGAACCGGAAGGTCGGCCGCTCCCGCGTGGAGGCCGACCGCACCCTCCTCGCACGCCGCCTGATGGAGCGCTGCGCGGAGCGGGGGGTCACCGTCTACCTCCCCGTGGATCACGTGGCCGCCTCCGCACCGAACGCCGAGCCAGAGGTGGTCCGGGAGATCCCCGACGGGCACATCGGGTACGACATCGGGCCGGAGACGGCGGCCCGCTACGCCGAGGTCGTGGGACGCGCGGGGACGGTGTTCTGGAACGGACCCATGGGGATGTTCGAGCAACCCTCCTTCGAGGCGGGTACGCGGGCCGTGGCCGAGGCCCTCGCGAACTCGAGCGCCTGCACGGTGGTGGGCGGAGGCGACTCGGTCGCCGCCGTGACCCGGTTCGGGGTGGCCGACCGGGTTTCCCACATCTCCACCGGCGGAGGCGCATCCCTCGAGTACCTGGAGGGTCGCGAGCTCCCCGGCTTGAAGGCCCTCCGCAAGCGGAGCACATGACCATGGCACGCCGTCCCTTCGTCGTCGGGAACTGGAAGATGAACCTCGGTCCGGGGGAGGCGGACACCCTCGCCATCGCCTTGAAGCGAGCCCTCTGGGACCGCCAGGCCGTGGACGTCAGCGTGGCCCCGCCGTACCTCTCCATCCCCGAGGTCGTGAACCGCCTGCGCGCCACGGGCATCGGGGTCGCAGCCCAGAACTGCCACGGACAGCCCGCCGGCGCCTTCACCGGCGAGGTGTCGGCGCCCATGGTCCGGGCGGCAGGCTGTACTCAGGTCCTCATCGGCCATTCCGAGCGCCGGCAGTACTTCGGAGAGACCGACGAGAGCGTGAACCTCAAGATCCGGGCCGCGCTCGACGCCGACCTCGAGCCCATCGTCTGCGTAGGCGAGGCCCTCTTTGTGCGAGAAGCCGGAAAGGCCGTGGCCGTGGTGGAACAGCAGTTGGAGGGCGCGTTGTCCGGGCTCGGGTCCGAAGCCCTCGAGCGCTGCACCCTCGCATACGAGCCCGTCTGGGCCATCGGCACCGGCCGCACCGCCTCCCCCGAGCAGGCCGAGGACATGCACCGTGCCATCCGGACGTGGCTCTCGGGCCGCTTCCCCAAGGCAGCGGTGGGGGCGCTGCGCATCCTGTACGGCGGCAGCGTGACTCCGGCCAACGCCGCCCTCCTCCTGGCTCAGCCCGACATCGACGGGGCGCTCGTGGGCGGGGCGAGCTTGAAGATCGAGACCTTCCTGCCCATCGTCGAGGCCGCCACGACCCGGTCCTGATCCCCCGAGGGACCGTCCCCACCCCGAAGTGACCCGATGCTCCTCTTCGTCACCGTCCTGCACGTCATCCTGTGCATCATGCTCATGCTCATCATCCTGCTGCAGCCCGGCAAGGGGGCGGACATGGGCTCTGCGTTCGGAGGCGGCGGAGGGTCTTCCTCGATCTTCGGCCCCAGGGGCGCGGGGAACCTCCTGTCGCGAGCCACCTCCGTGGTGGCCTTCCTCTTCCTGGTCACCAGCATCACGCTGGCGATCTACTCGAACGTCTCGATCCAGACCGGAACCGACCTGGAGGAGGAGCTCCAACGCCTCCAGCAGGAGAAGGATCGGGTCGAGGCCGGCGAGCCGGAGGCCCCGCCCGAAGCGATCCCGGAGCCGACCCTGGAGCCGACCCTGGAGCCGACCCTGGAGCCGACCCTGGAGCCGACCCCGGAGCCGACCCTGGAGCCGACCCTGGAGCCGACCCCCGAACCCGGTGGCTAGCCGCCTCGTTCCAGGAGGATCTTGAGACCTCGGATGCGTGCCGTCACGTCGTGGGTGCGCCAGTGGGGGGCCACCCGGGCCAGCTCCTCCAGCCGCTCCAGCGAGGCGCGGACGTGCCCCGCATCCAGGGAGAGATCCGCCAGCTCCCAGAGCGTGTCCGGGTAGAGGGGGTTGGCGCCGTTGCCGTCGAGCGCCTGCTCGAGGACGACCCGCGCATGGTCCCCGCGTCCCGTTCCCCTCAAGGCGCGCGCCTCCACGAGGCGACCGCCGAGACCCGGGATGGTGCCCGCGGCGTCGAGGGCCTCCTCGTAGAGCCCCACGGAGACCCTGGCCCACGCATCTTCGAGCGATCCGTCCGCGGGCGCCAGGTCCGCCGTGGGCTCCTCGGCGGCCGACGAGGCCGCCTCGGACTCGTCGGGATCCGGAGGGGCCACGGCGCCGGGCACGGGCACGACGTCCTGGGTCCGTTCACGCAGGGTAGTCCGAATCTCGCCGATTCTACGGAGAATCTCTTCGTTCCTCGGATCGTCCCGCCACGCGTCCTGGAGGAGCACGAGCGCGGATTCGAGATCACCGGTGGCCAGGTGCGCCTCCACGCGAGCCAGGCGCGCGTCCTCCTGCTCGACCGCATCCCGAGGGGCCGCCACACCCGGCTCGACGAGACCGTCTCCCAGGTCGGAATCGGCCTTGGAAGCCTCTTCGTCCGGTATTCGCGGACCACCGAGGGACTGGAGCCGCCCGACCAGCACCTCCCGGGCCTGGCCACGGGCGCCCCGCACCAGTGCGGCCAGTCCATCGAGGGCCTCCTGCCGGCGCTGGAGGTCCAGCAGGATCTCGACGCGCCGCCCGGCGAGGGGAAGGGAAGACGCGCGGGCCTCGAGGGCCTCCTCCAGCGTGACGAGCGCGCGCTCCGGGAACCCGTAGCGGGCCTGCACTTCCGCTCGCGCGCAGGCGGCCACCTCGTCGTCGTGGATAGGCGTGAGCACCGGCACCTCCCAGAGACGGGCCCGCATGCGTCCGGCGAGGTCCGCGGCCTCGTCCGCGCTGCGCCGGAGCTCCGGGTCGTCGTCGCCCGCGTCCAACGCCTCGCGCAAGGCCCGGGCCTGGCCCTCGATGTCCCCGTTGGACCGGTGGTGGTCCGCGAGGGAGAGCAGGAGCGGACGTGCCTCGGCACCGCGACCGGCCCGGATCAGGGCGGTCGCCTGGAGGTGGTCCAGGTCGGCATCGCCGGGACGAGCGGCGCGGGCGTCGGCCAGGAGCTCCAGGGCCCGAGGGGCGTCGCCGACCTCGAGCCGAGCCCGGGCAGCCCGGATCTGCAGGTCGACGTCGTCCGGAGCCAGCTGGACGGCGGCCTCGAGTACGCGTGCCACCTCTCCCATCTCTCCACGGCGCGCCAGGAGCGGCGCCAGGTCCCGCCAGGCCGCGAGCGCGGCGGGAACGTCCTTTGCGGCATGCAGCACCTCCGCCCTCCGGAACCGGGCCTTCAGGTCGGTGGGCCTCAAGTCCACGAGCTGATCGACCATGGCCACCGCGATCTTCCAGTTCCGCCCGGAAACGGCCAGGTTGAGCGTCTCCTCGGCCGTACGTTCCGCCTCGGCCGACATCCCCGCCTGCCGGTAGCACTCCGCGAGCGACGCCATGACGCCGAGATCCTCGGGCAGGTGACCCTGGAGCACCTTGTAGAGGGCGATGGCCGCACGCGCCTGGCCGTCCTTGAGCGTCAGGTCCGCCGCCTCCTTGAGGGACTTCAATCCCTCGGCCTCCCGGCCGATCTTGAGGTACAGCTCCCCCACCTTCTGGCGGATCCTCCGGTCATGGGGATCCCTGGCGAGGATCTTCCGGTAGACATCGATGGCCTTCGGAATCTGGCCCCGGGTCACCCAGCGGAGGGCCTGCTGCTCCAGATCGGTCCGTGTCTCGGCCATTCAGGGTGTTCCTCGTCCGGCTCCCCGGACAGGTCCGGGTGGAATCAGGTGTCGCCTGGCGCCGCCAGGAGGTCCGCGAGGCCACGGAGTCCCAGGAGATAGGACGCTGCCCCGAAACCGAGCACCACGCCCGCGGCCAGGGGGGCCAGCAGGCTCCTGTGCCGGAAGGCCTCACGGACGAACGGGTTGGAGAGGTGGACCTCCACGAAGGGGAGACCGGCGGCTGCCAGCGCGTCGCGGAGGGCGACGGACGTGTGGGTGTACGCGCCTGCGTTGACGAGGAGCCCCTGGTGGCGACCCGGAGCGGACTGAACGGCGTCCACCAGGGCGCCCTCGTGGTTGGACTGCAGGAAGGTGAGGTCCAAATTGAGGTTTTGCGCGAGCTCCGAGAGGCGGACCTCGATGGAGGCCAGCGTCTCCTCCCCGTACACCGCCTTCTCGCGCAATCCGAGGAGGTTCAGGTTCGGCCCGTGCAGGACCAGGACGCTCGCACGCCGACCGTTCACGATCGCGTCATTCCGCCGTGACCTGGAAGGTGTCGCTGTCCACCTGGATGCTCGCCCGGATCTCGGCGGCTGCGAAGTCGAGGAGCCCCTTCTCGGAGGCGTCCTCCCGCGGAAGGGCGTCGACGAACAGGTAGAAGGTCAGGACCCCGCGACCGTCGGTCCCGGCGACGAGCGAGCCGGGCAACACATCGCCGCCGTCGAGGTCGAACGTGTAGGTTCGTCCGCTAAGGGCATCCAGCCAGGTACCCTCTCCGGGGCCGTCCACCTCCTGGACCGCGTCCTCGGGCAGCACGTAGACACCCGCAGCCGACGAGGTGACCTCCACCTCGATGTCCGGCATGGGGACGTCGGAGCGCCCATCGACCACCATGACCTCCGCGGCCGCGAGGGTCCCCTCGCCGTCCACGTCCGTGAACGCCTCGGAGGCTTCGAGCACGACGTCGTTCCCCACGACGACGGACGCCCAGTAGGGGGCAGCGTAGGGACCCTCGGCGCACCCGGCGCCGAGGACGACGAACAGCAGGAGCGGTGCGCGCATCATGAGGTCTCCGGGGAGGAGAGAAGCGAGAGGAGGGAGTGCAGGTCGTCCCGCGGGATTCGCTCGAGGCGCACGCACCCCACGCGGACCGGCACGGGGAGTTCGAGTGTACCACGCGCGGACTTCTTGTCCATCGCAGCGGCGGCCACGAGGCGGCGTGCGAACGAAGCCGCGTCCGGGACCGGAGGGGGTGCCCGGGGCAGCCCCAGGGCCTCGAGAAGGGCCGAGAGCCTGGCCGGCACCTCGACGTCGCCGCCGCGGGCCGCCCAGAACCTTGCCTCGGCCAGCATGCCCACCGAGACGGCCTCACCGTGCCGGATCGTCCCGGGACCCAGGGCCGTCTCCAGGGCGTGGCCGGCGGTGTGGCCGAAGTTGAGGATCCGCCGCACGCCCGTGTCCCGCTCGTCCTGGGCCACGATCTCCGCCTTGAGGGCGCAGCAGCGCCTCACCCCATGGGCAGTCGCCACTGGATCCCGGGCCCGGAGGGCCGCGTGCCGCTCCTCCAGGAAGGCGAACAGGTCCGCATCGGCCACCACCGCGTGCTTGACCACCTCGCCCAAACCGGAGCCGAACTCGGCGTCGTCCAGCGTGGAGAGGACGGCCGTGGCCACCCAGACGAGCCGGGGCGGGTGAAACGCGCCCACCAGGTTGCGTCCCTGAGCGAGGTTCACCCCCGTCTTGCCGCCGATGGCCGCGTCCGCCATGGCGAGGAGCGAGGTGGGGACCTGCACCAGGGGCACGCCCCTCAAGACCGTGGCAGCCGCGAATCCGGCCACGTCCCCCGTCACGCCGCCGCCCAGGGCCACCACGGGGGTCGTCCGGTCGATGCCCGCGTCCAGGAGGGCGTGCACCAGGTGGACCCAGGTGTCGAGCGTCTTGGCCGCCTCGCCGTCCGGGATCTCCACCCGCGCCGGGGAAAACCCAGCCGCTCGGAGGGAGGCGAGCGCCGCGTCGCCGTGGAAGCCGCCCACCCGGGGGCTCGTGACGAGCACGCAAGGGCCCGCTGGAAGGACCCCAGCCATGGCCGCGCCCAGCGGCTCGAGTCCGCCCATGCCCACGAACACCGGGTAGGAGCGGTCCTGCAGGACGACCTGGAACCGGTCCACCACCGCTTCCCAGGTCAGGTACCCGAGACGTCCAGGGCCGGTGGGGGGGTGACCTCCACGATCCGCGGCGTGAGGAAGACCAGGAGCTCGTTGCGGGAGATGACCTGGCCCGAGTTCCGGAACAGGAACCCCAGGAGGGGGATGCGTCCCAAAAAAGGCACGTTGGCTCGGCTCTTCGTGTCCTCCGTGGCGAACACGCCGCCGATGACGGTCGTGTCGCCGTCCGCCACGATGAGCGTGGTCTCGGCCTCCTTGATCTGCAGCGCGGGCTGACCCTGGACCGTGATGGAGAAGTCGGCCCGGTTGTTGGTCACGAGCACCTGCATGTGCACCTGGCCGTCGCTCGTGATGTGCGGCGTAACGTTGAGCTCCAGAGCCGCGTCGATGAACCGGACCTGGGTGCCTCCCGCGCTGGTGGAGAGGTACGGGATGCGGGAACCCTGGCGGATGCGGGCCGTCTCGTTGTCCATGGTGGTCACGCGAGGGCACGATACGATCTTGCCCCAGCCTTCGGACTCCATGGCGGAGAGCCGGACGTCGAGGTCGATGAGGCCCGGGATGCTGCCCAGGCTCATGGCCAGGGCGGCCGTGTCGCCCTGAGGCGAGGACAGGTCCGCGACGAGCGTGCTCTGTCCGGGAGAGTAGAAGGTCTCCGCCCCGGCCGTGGTGAGGCCTCCTGAGATCCCCACGCTCGAGGGGAAGAACGCACCGGTGGCGTAGCCCGTGCTCGCGCTCGCGTTGAGCTCTCCTCCCCACTGGATGCCGAGTCCGCGGCTGTAGGTGGAGTTGGCCTCCACGATCCGAGCCTCGATGACCACCGAGGGGTTCCGCCGGTCGAGCTGGCGGACCAGCTCCCGGACCTGGGCCAGCGTGGACTCGCTGTCCTGGACGATGAGCTGGTTGCTTCGGCTGTCCACCTGGATGGAGCCCCGATCCGAGAGGACCGACTTGACCTGCTCGGTGAGGTTGCCGGCCTGGGCGTAGTTGAGGGGCACCACGTAGACCTGGAGCGGTTCCAGCTCCCTGGAGGCCCGCTGGGCCTCGAGCGCCGCCTGCTGCTCCGCCTTGATGGTCTCGATGGGTGCGATGCGGACGATGTTGCCGAACCGCTGGCTGCCCAGACCCTTGGCCTGGAGGATGGCGGCCAACGCCTGGTCCCAGGGCACGTTCTCGAGACGCACCGTGATGCGGCCCCTGACGTCGTCGCCGGAGACGAGGTTGAGCTTGGACACGTGGGAGATGAGGCGGAACACCGAGTGGATGTCGGCGTTCACGAGGTCCATGTTGATGCGCTGGCCCGTGTACGGCAGGGCCGTGGCCGTGGAGGTGTCGTACATGAACCCCGCGGACATGCCGAACAGGGCCGCCGGATCGCTCGCGCCCGCACCGGTCCCGAAGGCGGCCTGGGGATCTACCGAGCGCCCGGAGGCCCCGATGAGCACCTCCTCCTGGTAGGCGCTCTTCAAGCCCTCGCCTCCCGAGGTGGCCGGAGACGACGGAGCTGCGGCGGTCCAGGCCTGCAGACCCGCGGCCCGGCCGGCCCTCATGTCATCGGGCAGGGCCACATCTACGAAGAGGAGATTCTCTCCGCCCGATCGGAGCGAGTAGTCCGCGGTGCGCCCGAGGTGGATGGCCACCCGGGTTCCGGACCGCGTGGCGTAGGCGCGCACCATCCGGACGGGGCTCAGGAACTGGGAGGTGTCCAGTGGGCGGTCGAGGGAGCTCGCGAGGGTCGTACCGGGGAGATCCACGACGATGAGCCCGGGCTCGGGCTGGCTCGCCGTGTAGTCCGTGGTCCGGTTGGTCCCGATCACGATGCGGCTCACCGTCTCGAGGTTCTCGAAGTCGAGGGTGGCCACGGTCGGGGGCGCGCCGGGTGGCAGTGCGGGGCCCGACAGGCGTCGCTCGGAGGCCTCGGGGACCGGTTCCGTGGGCGGGACGGGCGACTCGATGCGCCCGAGCAGGGCCACGGTCACGGTCTCGCCGTCCACGGTCAGGACGTGGTCGGAGGCACGGGAGAGGTCGAACGTGACGGTGAGGATCGTGCCCGCTTCGTCGGAGGTCTGGTCGGTCCGGACCGCGGTGACGGCACCGCCCAGCCCGCTGACGAGGGGCTCGGTCGTCGGTTGGACTCCGCCCGGAATCTCCACGACGAGGCGATCGGGGTCGGACAGGAGGTACGACTGGACGGCCAGTCCTTCGACGGACCGGTCCAGCTGGATGCATACGGACGTGGTGTCTCCGGCCACGACGTCCACCGCGCGGACAGAAGGCGCGGAAGGGGTGTCGGCCCAGCCGGGGGCGCCCGGGACGAGGAGCGCGGCCACGAAGAGCGTGGCCGGGATCCAGCCCCCGGAGGATCGGTTCGTCATCTGGCCTCGCCTCCTTCCTGTTCTCCCGCCTCTGTGAGCCCGATCTCGATGGGGTTCACCACGAGGGTGCCGTCCGGCGTGAGGTATTCTTCGGTGATCACGATCCTGTCCGACCGGATCCGGGTGACCTTGCCCCACTTCCGGCCCACGTAGGTGCCGAGCTCGACGACGTGGCCGATGCCCTCGGGATCCTCCATGAGGGCCCTGGGCCGGTCCACGCCCCACACGATGCCCGTGAGCCGGTACTGCTCGATCTCGTAGCGCTGCAGCGGCGTGGGGGACGCGATGTCCTCTTCCTCGATCGAGGCGATGAACGTCCGGAACGGATCGCGCTTCCCGATCGGGTTGTAGACGTACTCCGCGCCAGCATCGGCCACCGGCTCGGCCACCGGAGCCTCGGCGGGGGCCGGCGCCAAGGCCCCGAGCTGCGGAAGAACCGGCCCCTTGTGGGCGGGCGCGGGCTCGCTTCCACACCCTGCGACGAGGAGGGCCAAGGGCAGGATCCGGTGCATCATTCCTCGTCCACCTCCCGAGGAGCGCCCCTGTGTCTCGGCTTCCGCTCCGCAGCCTTCTTGGCCTCGGCGGCCGCCTTCCGCTCCTCCTCGGACAGGAAGCGGAACGTCGTGAGCATGCCCGACACCTGGACGAGGGTCTTCCCACTCTGCTCGACCGGATCCCGCATCTCGATGTTCTGCACGTACACGATGCGACTCAGCTTCGAGAGGCGATCGAAGAACATCGCCACCTCGTGGAAAGAGCCCTTGAGCTGGAGCTGGACGGGGACCTCGGCGTGGTACTCCCGGAGCACCTCGTCGCGTGGCAGGACCTTCTGGATCTCGAGCCCGATGCGCCGGCCGATGGTGCTGATGCGGGACAACAGGTCCGGGATCTCGCGGTCGTCGGGGAGCTGCCGCAAGGCCTGCCGGAGCTGGAGGGTGAGGTCCTCGAGATCGGTCTCGTAGGACTCCTTGTCGGCTGCGCGCTTCTCTACGATGGCCTTCTTTTCCTGGAGTTCGACCTGCTGGGTACGGGCATGGGCGATGGCGTTCGCCTTGGGCAGGTAGAAGGCGAAGAAGAACAGGAGGACGATGAGCAGGTACGCCACGGCGAAGAGGACCAGCCGCTGAGAGCGGGTCATCCGTGCGAGGCGTTCCAGGAGCGCGGGGCTGTCCACGGGGTCCTCCGCCTACGGGTTCCCGGTCGGGGGTGGCCCCATCCCCACGGATGCGGGGCGGGTGGCGTCGAGCTCCTCCAGGGCGGCCCGAGCGGCCAGCTTCTGTCGTTCCTGCTCCTCCTCCGGGATGACGAGACGGGCAGAGATCTGGAAGGTCTTGTGGGTATAGGCGCCCTGCCTGTCCTGGTCGATGCTGACGAGGTACACCTCGTCCAGCCAGGCGGACTTCTCTAAATTGACCAGAAACTGGGAGATCACCTCGTTCGAGGCGGCATCGCCCAGGAGCGCGACCCGGACGGCGTCCTGCTTCAGGCTCGTGATGGACAGCTTCTCGGGGGTCGCGGACACCAGCTCGTCGAGCAGGTGGACCGGCCCCACCTTGTTGGCCTGCAGCTCTGCGATCACGTCGAGCTTCCGGCGGAGCTCCGCGTTCATCTTCTCGACCTCGTCCACCCGGGCCACGGCGATCTTGAGGGTCTCCAAGTCCTTCTGGAGACGGGCGTTCTCGGCGTGCAGGTCGTTCGCCGTGGCTGTCTGCCAGATGAAGACGGCCACACAGGCGAGGACGAGGATCGCGGCGCCCACCAGGGCGAGCCGTACCTCCCGATGCACGGCCTCCAACCTGCGGCTGGTCCGGACGGGGAGCAGGTTGACGCGGATCATTGGTCCCCGGGCCTCCTCAAGGCGAGCCCGACCGCCACCGTGGCCTGGGGGGCGGTATCCTGGAGGAATCTCGGATTGAACGTACGTTCGTCGATCTCGATCCGACGGAACGGATCCACGATCTCCACCCGGTTTCCCGCCTGGCGCAGGAGGGCCGCCGCCAGCCCGGGGGTGAGGGCGCCGCCTCCTGAGAGGAAGATGTGGGAAAAGCCCTCTCCCGTGGCGGTGGTGTGGTAGAACTCGAGGGAGCGGTTGACCTCGGAGGCGATGCTCTCGCTGGCCGTGCGGATCACCCTCTCCACCTCCTCCGGCACGACCGCGGAGGCGTCTCGGTCGTCGCGCCCGACCTTCATGGCCTCGGCTTCCTCGAAGGAGACGTTGAGGACCCTCTGGATCTCGTCGGTGACCTGGCGCCCTCCCAGCGTGATGTCCCGCGTGAAGGCCGAGATCCCGTTGTGCAAGACACAGATGTTGGTGGTGTTGGCGCCGATGTTGACGAGGGCGACCGACTCGGAGGGAAGGTCGTAGTTCAGCTCGAACGCGTTCTGGACCGCGAAGGCGTCCACATCGATGACCGCTGGGACCAGTCCGGCTTCGTGGATGAGGGAGACGTACTCGTGCACGAGTTCCTTGCGCGCAGCGACGAGCAGGACCTCCATCTGCCCGGCCTCGTCCCCGACCCGGTCGAGGATCTGGACGTCGATGTGGACGTCCTTCACGTCGAACGGGATGTACTGCTCCGCCTCCCACTGGATGGACTCCTCCAACTCCTCCCGGGTCATCACGGGGAGGTTGATCCGCTTGATGATGACCGAGTGGCCGGAAACCGACGCGACCACCTCGCGCGTCCGCACGCGCATCCTGCGCACGAGCTCGCGGATCGCGTCGACCACGGCGTTGGAGTTCATCACCGCGCCGTCCACGATGGCTTCGGGCGGCAGGGACTCCACGCCGAAGTGGAGCAGCCGGAAAGAACCGTTCTTGGTGGGTTCGAGCTCCAGCAGCTTGACCGACGAGGAGCCGATGTCGAGTCCGATTGCTGACTTCTTGCGGGCGATGAAGGCCATCGGGAGGGTCCGTCCGGCTTCCGGGCGGGGCAGCGCGTGTGGGAGAATCCGTTTGGGGGAGTATACAGGATCTGCGGGAGAATGGGGACGAAGACCGACGCGAGGCGGAACATTCCCGGGTGCCGGTGGTCCCGCGTCGGACCCGGACAACCTATCCGATCTTCGCCTCGCAGGCGATGCGAGGGCCGTGCCGGCGGGGCGAATCTAGTAGATTTCCATCCAGGTGATGGAGGTCGTGCCCAGGAACGGGTCGGTCGCCCCGTCGATGCGCTGGACGCCCACGTCCCGGCCGGTGATGTCGAGACCGCCCACCAGGACGGTTCCCTGGTCGGTCACCACGGGCTTGGAGGGGTACGAGCCGACCACGGTGTAGAAGGCGTCCTCCGCGCCGGCCGCGCCGTCGCCTGTCGTGTCCAGGCCCTGGGAGCAGTCGTCGTACCGGAGGCCGTACAGCCTCCCCTCGCCCAGGTCGCAGCGGTCCGCACTCGGGACGTACGTGCTGAAGTAGACCACGCCCGCGTAGACAACCGGATCGCCCGTGAGCCCTTCGCCCGGATCCAGCGCGAAGAAGCCGTTGACCCCGTTGCACAGGAGGGGTTCTCCCACCGAGCACGAGGCCGGGGTCGGGTCTCGGATCGCGAAAAAGTAACCGGGAGACGTCGTGTCTGTCTGGTATGGGCTACCGGTGCCCCAGTACAGGCCCAACGTTCCGTCCGAGAACCACGACGCGGTGGCCGCGTAGAAGACCTCGGGCCTGGCGAGGTCCGGCGTCACCGTGCGCGGATCGAAGAATGCGGTGGGGCACCAGGCGATCTCGTCGGGAGCCGAGGGGTCCACGAGGGCCTTCCACATCCAGGTGTCCCCCGTTTCGGGGTGGCTGGATCCGGGAACGTCCCCGTCCTCGGCCGAGCCGTAGGTGGTGGACACGGGGAAGTAGAGCACGTCGGCGTCCCCGTCCGAGTCCACGTCCACGGCGGTGATCGTGGCGGAGACGTAGCCGTACTCGTCGTTGCCGTCTGCGTCCGAGTCGAGCAGGGAGCCCAGGACGTGCGACTCCGGATGGCCCGCACTCCCGTCCTCGTCGAGGCGGAATCCCCCCGACTCGGTCCAGGTGGCGGCCCCTGTCGCGTCGAGCAGCGCCTGGTTCGCGTTCCACTGGGCGCTGGTGCCGTAGAAGTAGTCGTCCCCCACGGCCCACATGTAGAGGTTGGCCTCCGTGGCGTCGTAATACCCGGAGCCGACCGACCAGGGCACGGCGCGACCGCTGCTCCACAGGGCCACCCAGCGGGGCACCGGCAGGTCGGGTTCGCGTGCGTCCCACACCCGGGCGATCACCGGGCGGTCCACGCCGTACCCCTGGGCCGGGGGCATCCGCGGGTCCACCTGTTCCCAGAGGTAGCGGGGATCGAGCGGATCCGTGACGTCGAGGGCCAGGGTGACCGGGCCTCCCCTGCCCTGCCGGACCACGAGCACCCGGTGCCACTCGCAGGCCCCGGCGAGATCGCCGACCGAGAGGTACGCCTCCGGGCAGTCGCGCACGCCGTCGTCGTCCTCGTCGATCCAGACGTCGGCGACCACGGGCGAGCCGTCGAAGAGCAGGGTCCGCCCGTAGAGCGCGGTATCGATGAGCCGGCCCGCCCAGGCCGCCTCGTGCTCCCGGTAGAGGACGTAGCTCGGGATCCAGGCCCAGGCTTCCTGTCCCTGCTCCGCGTGGGCCGTGGCGGGGTCGTCCTCCAGGAAGAAGGCGTGGAGCATGCCGTCGTTGGCCGTCGCGTAGACCATGGACGGGACGTGGGGATCCGAGCGCTGGGTCAGGAGGAAGTTGCGGTAGGAGGGGTCCACCGTGAACGCGTCGTTCCGGGGCGTCACCACGGCCGGCGTCGCGTTGGGGGCATCCCCCAGCTTCCAGCTCCCCCGCTCCAGGCCGGAGTACCGGTAGGTGGCGGTGGCAACGCCCCGCGTGAAGTCGATGAGGACTTGCAGGTCGGACCCATCGACGATGCAGTCGCCGTCGAGATCGTACGTGGGGTCGTCCGCGCACGGCGGAGCCGCGGTGGCGGACACGTCGAGGAAGAGGTCGAGCCGGCCCGGATCCGCCGCGAGGGCCGAGGCGAAGCTGGCGTCGAAGTCCATGCGCCGCCGGGCCAGGGCCTCAGCGCCCAGGGGGGTGCCCACCATCTCGTCCACGAAGGTGAAGACGTCCCGGGTCCCCTGGCCCTCCAGGAGCCCCGGGTTGGTCTCCCCCGAGGCCGCGGGCCGGCTCTCGAGCAGGACGCCGGCGTCCCAGAGCGCGCCGCCGTAGTCGTCGTAGGGGCTGCCCGCGAGGGGCACGATGTCCCCGTACGTCTCGGGGTCGGTGGGATCGGTGCCCAGCCTGTAGGCCCGGACGTGCCCCCGCCCGAGCTGCTCGGATCCGTCCAGCTCGTAGAACGAGTAGACGAGGGCGTCGGCCTCGGGCGTGATCACCGGGGCCGACCGGCTGTAGGATCCCGAGCGGATGTCCTGCAGGACGAGCAGGATCGCGCTCAGGATCTCGTCGGCGTCGCCCGCCACGTGGTAGACGCCGTCGCTGCCGGTCTGGGCCTCCGCACTCTGGAAGAGGGCCTCCGCGACGGTCTCGGGAGTCAGGCCGATCGCGATGGTGTGGACGACGAGGTTCTGGGTGCCCGAGAGGTCCGGGCGGAGGTCGCTGTCGTAGAGAGAGGCGACGACGTTGTCGTACTGGCACTCGGAGTCCGGGCTGACCACGATTCCGTACTCGTCGCAGATCACGTCGGACGCGACCGAAGGGGAGCGAGAGGCCGGGACCCGGGTGTCGTCGTGGGGTCGGTCGACCGTGAGGACGATGACGTGGTTCTCCTGGCAGCGGTACTGGACGGGCGCCCGGTTGAAGTCGGCCGCTCGTCCGTCTCCGTCGCTGTCCGTCGCGTCGTCCACCGCCGTCAGGACGAAGTAGTCGTCGGCGAGCGAGGCCAGCGCCTCGCCCAGGTTGCGGGTCGTCGTCGCGGAGGCGGTCAGGGTGGCGAGCGCCGCGGACACCTCGGCCTGGGACGCGCCGAGAGGCACGAGCGGCGTGAAGGTGTCCACGAACTTCCACCGGCTGGTGAGCGCGACCCCGTACCGGGCCCAGTCGTAGTGTCCGACGACCTCGTCGATGGCCTGGGCGACGTCTGCGATACAGGGATCCGTGGAGGTGGAACCGTCGGATCCGGGCCGGACGGGACAGGTTGCGGCCATCGGGTTCGAACGATCCACGAGGAACAGGATGTTGGGTTCCACGCCCAGGATGCCCGACAGGTACTCCTCTCCCGCGGACGAGGAGGACGCCGGACGAGGCACCAGGATCACCCAGAGGAGGGCGGCCCATCGGCCATGGCGGGCGAGGTCCGGCAGGCGGTTCATGGTCGTCCTCACATCGTACAGGCACCCGCCACCACCTTGCGGACGGTGGTGACGATCGTGGCGGACGTGTCGTTGATCGCCTCGAAGGAGCTGTTCTCCATGGTCGCGGTGGACTCCATCCGCCAGTAGTCCGAGCGGTACTGAGACACGCCGATCTCCGCGGAATACCCGGGAGGCGGGTTGCCGCAGCGCTGGTAGATCGCCCGGACGCGGTACACCCCGAGGTTGTGTGCGTAGGCGGCGCCGCCGAACCGCGCCTCCGCCTCGGTCGCCGTGATCCAGTCCCCGGTGTCGCCGCTGTCCCGCCACTCTTCGGTGGGGTAGTCCCACCTCATCTCGTCCCGGGCGTGCTGTGCTCCGGCGTCCGCGGTGTTCACGATCATCATGTGCTTCCGGTTGTACAGGGCGATGCGGTGATCCACGCCCGCCACGGACAGGGTGGTGGCGCCGATCACCGTGAGGATGGCCATGAGTACGAGGGCCACCAGCATGGCGTAGGCCCGGCGGGACGTGACGGAAATATCGTCTTTCACGAGCAAAGAACCTCAAAGGTTCGAAAGGAGCTTCAAGTTTCTCAGGGTGACCTCGGTGGAGATCACCTGGCGGTAGTAGTGGTCGCCCTCGGCAGCGCCCGCGTGGTTCTCCAGCGCCGGGCGCATGCCCGCGTACTGCTGGGAGGGCGCCTCCCGGGGGCTTCGGGCGACCAGGCTCACCCGGACCATCCAGGGCGTCTCGCCGACGCCGAGGCCGTCCTGCCAGGACGTGGGGTCCGTGCAGGCCGAGGCCCCCGTCTCGTCGGCGAGGCAGTAGGCGAACTGGAGATCCTCGATGTCGTCCACGAGCGGGACGTCGTCGGCCTCCGGGAAGCCGTAGTCGAGGTCCAGCATGAGCACCGGGTGTGCGGCGCTTCCGGGCCCCATGCCGTCGCCGTCGTCGGCATCGATGTAGAACGTGAGCACCTCGGCCCGCGAGCAGGTCATCACCGAGGGGAGCGTCTCGGCGGAGGGACAGGCGGTGGCGAAATCGGCGAGGCCCGTGTTGGAGGCCAGTCCGATCGCGCCGCCGGCGGTGTCCACCGAGGTGATCTCCCACAGGTAGGAGGCCACGCCCGACAACGAGGCGAAGTCGAAGCACACCAGGTACTCACCCGCCTGGTACCGCAGGATCTTCCTCGCGTAGTCGTGCATGGTGAGATCGAACGTGAGGGTTGGCGTGTCGCAGGAGGGGCTCTCCAGGGCGGACGTGTCCATGGTGAGCGAGGGGTCCATGTGCACGACGGTGATCACGTCCGATCCGGCGCCTCCCGCTCCGTCCAGACCGATGACGGCCGGCAGGGTCGCGTTCTCGTCCCCCCCCAGACCCAGGCGGCCCACCACCTCGCCGGCCGTGCCCAGGCCCGCGTTGCGCAGCGAGCGGGTGACCACGTCCAAGGCGAAGCGCAGGTTCTGGTTCATCTGGGCCTGGGTGTCGAGAAAGGCCAACTGCCGGGACTGCTGGAGGAACAACTGGTAGAGGCCCGCCACCACCATGCTGGCCAGGGCGATGGCCACCGACACCTCGAGCATCGTGAACGCACGGCGGGGCAGGCGGGCCGGCATCAGGTGTCCCGGAAGCGGAAGGTGGAGATCGTAGTGCCCCTCCACGTGTCGAATCGTGCGTCGTACCAGGCGCACCGGACCCGGATCCGGATCCAGGTCGGCGGATCGTCCATGGACTCCACGGCCCAGAAGACCCAGTACTCTGAGGCACCGTAGGTCGGATCCGTGTTGCCGACCGCGTTGACCGGCCAGGCGCCCGTCGAGGGATGGGGCAGGAGAGACCAGGGGGAGGACGGGCTGGTCGGATCCCCGCCCAGATCCTGCAGGTCTACGGGCTGGTTCGTCTCGGTCCACGCGAGAGACAGAAGCTGCTCCATCCGGGTCTGGGCGAGGGAACTGCACGCGGTGATCTTGCGCGCATGGAGGTTCGATCGGGCGGCCTGCGCGTGGAAACCGAGCACCGCGAGGAGGGAGAAGCCCAGAATCGCGCTGGCGAGAAGCACCTCGAGGAGCGTGAATCCCCGACGATCGATGGCCTGTCCACGAGCGGGAGTCATCGGGCGGAGCCCCTCGCATCGGGCGGACCGACCGCTTCCGGGTCGGCGCCGAGGGTGGATTCCATCCGGACGTAGCCCGACCGCGCGATCCGCACGAGCACCGCGTCCTCGAGGTCGCCCTCGGCGCGCTTGTTCACGAGCTGCAGCGTGATGTACCCCTGGGCGTCGAAGTCCGCGGCCGGGTTGGCCACCCACCCCCGCGGCGTGAACACGATCGCATCGCCGTTCTCGGTCCCGGGCCCCTTGAGCGGCGCCCAGCGGGCGAGGCCCACGCCCGGCATGCGATGGTTCCCGTCCCGCCCGATGTCCACCCGGCCTTCGCCCTGGTCGTCGTCCGTCCCGTCGTCCGCATCGATCGGAAGGAACTCCCAGGCCGTACTGCCGGCCGAACGGTTGCCGGCCTGCATCCACCAGGACCCTCCCCAGGAGGAGGCATCGCCGGGATCCGGGTCCGCCTCGTCGAGCACCAGGCGGGTCTCCCGGCTGGAGGTGATAGCGGACACGCGCAGGGTCTGGACGTTCTCTGCGAGGAGGCTTCCCGCCTCCACCAGGCGGTACCGCGGAACCTGGGCCCTCAAGCTCCCCCACCCGATGGCCGCCAGGGTGCCCAGGATGGCCAGGACGAGGAGGAGTTCCAGGAGCGTGAGCGCGCGCCGAGGCAAGGTCTTGGAGCAGCCAGGAAGGGAGCACACGGGGATCTAAGTATCGCGACGCGGGGAACGATGCATGAGCCCACGGCCGGAGGCGGGTGGTGTGCCGCCGGGTTGGAGGGTCTATCGGGGAGCGGTCGCCTCTCCCGCCTCCACACCCGGGCAGGCGACGCGGATCTCCTCGTGGCGCCGGGCGACCAGACGCCGGGTGGGCAGGAGGTCCTCGGCGGGCACACCCAGTTCGGCGGCGATCCCGAGATCCCGGTCGGCCTCTTCCAGCCGGCGTCGAACCTCCGGCACGGTGGCGCCGCACCGGCTCCCGTCGATGCGGCCGGCGGTGAGCCCGACCCGCACCCGCGCCCTCAGGGCGTGGAGCAAACCCCGGGTGCGCTCCTGCGCGGTCTTCGAGTCGATGGCGGCCTCCATCGCGGTGAGCGCCTCCTCGAGGCGCCCCGCCCGTACCAGGGCCTCGGCGTGGCCCAGCGCCAGGGCAGGGTCGGAGGCGTCCTCCCGGCGCAGCGCTTCGTACAGGTCCAGGGCCTCCCCGGTACGACCCGCCTTGAGGTGGACCAGGGCCAGGCTGTTCCGGATGGCCCGATCGCCCGGGGCACGGGCGATCGCCTCGGCGAACCAGCGCTCGGCCCGGGCCAGGTCCCCATCGGCCAGAGCACTGCTCCCCAGCCCCTTGTAGCCGAGGGGGCTGTCGGGCGCGACCCCGAGGCACCGCTCGAAGGCCATGCGGGCCTCCTCGCGGCGACCGGACACGTGAAAGGTCCATCCCAGGCCGTAGAGCGCCTGGGGGTCATCGGGCCGATCGTCGAGCACCCGCTGGAAGGCCGCCCGGGCCGCATCGATGTCGTTTCGCTCCAGCGCCGCGCGTCCGCGGTCGAGATCCCGGCCGGGTCCGCAGGCGACCAGTGCGACCAGGAGCCCGGCCGCAACCTGGAGGCGACACAGGGAGTCGAGGAAACCGGGCATGGTGTCGAGGCTCGGGACCCGGGACCGTAACCCACCGCGCTCCCCCTTTGGAGCCGGTTGGACCGGCGGTGCCCCTCCGGGCTACCACAGGTGCGTCCCACCCGTGGAGGATCCGATGGGACGAGCCCGATCCGCCTCACCGGCTCCCGAACGACGTCCTCGCAGGAAGAAGGCCGTTTCGACGGGCACACCGCACCGGCCTGCAACGGTCGCACAGGTCGCCGACCGGGTCGCGGACTTCCTCATCGATCAGGGCCTGGCGCCCGAACGCTCGGGGGACGGGCCTTTCGTGATCCGTTTCGGATCCACGGTGGTGATGGTGCAGGTCTTCGAGGCCGAGCGCCGGCCGTGGGTCCGGATCGCCTCGGTGGTGCTGACCGGGTTCCGGCCGAGCCTGGACCTCCTCGTCCGGATCCTCCACCTCAACACCCAGGTCGTCACCGGTGCGTTCCTGCTCTTCGAGGACGACACCCTCTCCTTCGCCACCACCCTCCCGGGGGAGGACCTCGCCCCCGAGGCTTTCCGGATCGCACTCTTGAGCGTGGCTCGCGTCTCGGACGACCTGGACGACGAGCTCCAGGCGCTGGCGGGCGGTCGGCGGGCCGTGGACCTGGTCGAGCCCGGGTGATCCCAGCGCGACGGTCCGGAACCTCGGACGTCGGATCGCCGGAATCCGGGGTAGACTGTTCGCAGATGTCCCTCCTGTTGCTTCTGCCCCTCCTCCTCGCCCCTCTGTGGGCAGACGACGCTCTGTGCATCGCGTGCTGCCAGAATGCGGGGATGGTGACCTGCAGGCCCCAGCTCCCCCTCTTCGGAGAGGGGTCCCGTGCGACGGTCGAGGGGGACGGGTTCCGGATCCAGGGGCTCTGGTCGCTCACGTGCACCGGCGAGGCCCGCTTCGACGGCGAGGCCACCGAGGTCACCACCACCCGGCCCACGGACGGGGACGTGATCCTGGACGGGATCGCACTCCCGCAACTGGTGTGCTTCCAGAAGTCCTGCACGCTCCCGCCGGATGCCTGTCTCAGGAGCGAGGCCCACCTGCGTGTCCGCCTCGTGGACTGCGTGGACGGCCTCCCGCTCTCCGGAGATCGCCTGCGACGCTCGGCTCCGCCGCCCCAGGTCGAGGAGATCCTGCCGCAGGTCCCGCCTGCCACCCGCGATCCCGACACCGGGAGCGACGTCTCGGAGGACGTGCCTCCGTCCGAGGGCCTCCCACCGTC
>JAFGLY010000133.1 GCA_016927815.1 Deltaproteobacteria bacterium
AGCCGGGCCAGCGCACGCCGTGAACCCCACGATCCCAGGCCCACCCAGAAGAGCCAGGCCGCGAGGAAGGCCCCGGTGGTCAGGGCGTTGCTCCGGGTGGTGGCGTAGAGGTCCCTGAGCAGGAGTGTCTGGGCAGCGAGCCCGAAGGCCCCGCCCGCGGCGAGCAGCAGGCCCGCGGACCGGATCACCGGCTACTCCGCGTCGTGGACGACCTGGGCCTCGTAGACGTCGTAGGTGGCGCCCGCGATGGCACTGGAGGAGAGCCCCGCCTTGTGGGCGAGGTGGGTGAGCATGGTGTCCCGGTCCCATCCCTGCTCCGGTGCCACCTGGGGCAGGAAGGTGGCCCGGCGCAGCCCCGAGGAGAGGACCACGCCGTGGCGACCCACGATGACGTCCCTCGGACCCGAGACCCGGCAGCTCGGGCCGAGCAGGGAGATCTCGACGTGGAGTTCGGGCCACTCGGCCCGGGTGACCGGCGAGAAACGAGGATCGCGCAGCGCCGCGTCCAGTGCCCGGTCCACGACGGCCTTCCAGGCCGGCCGTTCCGGGGTGATCTCGCCGATGCAGCCGCGCAGGTTTCCGTCCCGCGTGAGCGTGACGAACGCCCCCAGCGTGCGGCTTGCGTCGGGGGGGAGCGTGGCCGGATCCACCTCGAGCGTCTTCCCTTGTTCGAACCAGGAGGCGAGGCTGCGCCTGGCGAGGTCGAGGAGCACCCGACCGGTCTCGGGGGAGACCAGGCGGGCGATCCCGGTCTGCGGTCCCAGGCCGGCCCAGGCGGGGCCGTCCACCCGGCCGGCCAGGTAGGACACGGTGTTCCCCCAGTCGCCCGTCATGGTGCCGCTCGTGTCGTAGGCGATCTCGGTTCCCTCGGCCTCGGAGCCCACCAGGGCAGCCAGGAGCACCAGGCCGTTGCGGCCGCAGATCGTGGCGTCGGTCTCCTCCAGGTAGGCGAAGAGGGCCTCGGGATCCGGGCTCTCGAGGTGCGCCCAGGCACCGTGGTCGAGCGCATGGAGCCGGGCCGCGAGGTCTTTGGGCCGGCCGAAGGGGGCGTAGCCGAAGCGGTCCCCGTAGTGGGTGAAGTCGCTGGAGACGACCAGTAGATCTCCGGGTCCCAGTTCGGCCCGGATGGCATCCGCCGCGCGGCGGGCCTCGGCGACGGAGAGGTCGCCGGCGAGGATCGGGACCAGCTCGAAGGCGCCCAGGGCGCGCTGGAGGAAGGGCAGTTCGATCTCGAGGGCGTGCTCGCCGTGGTCGCCGCCCGTGAGCAGGGAAAAGCCCGGGGCCTGGGTGAGACGCTCGACCACCGCGGTGTCGAGCGGTAGATCTCCCAGCGGTGTGCGAAAGGCATCCACCGGGTAGAGGCCCAGCCCGCTCAGCGGCATCCGGTGGGACGGTGCGACGACCCACACGCGCCGGATGGGCGCGTCCTTCACCTGGGCGAAGGCCCGTCCCGCGATGGCGCCCGAGTAGCGGTACCCCGCGTGCGGGGCCACCAGCGCGAGGGGCACGCCACGCCGTGCGGGCGTTCCTTCGGCCAGGTAGCCGTCGATCTCGGCGGCGAGACGCTTGGGGTCGTCGGTGTACCAGGACCCCGCGACGGCGGGGGTTCGAACCTTGAGGTCAAGGGGCATGGCGTCTCCCGAGGAGGAGGGCGGCGGAGCCTCGGATGCGACGGACAGCGGCTCCCCCGAGCAACGGCCCGCGGCGAGCAGCAGCGGCAGGGCGACCAGGGTCGGTGCGAGGAGGCGGCGCAGGCTAGCCGGCAAGGGGGTGCCCTCCGCGGAGATGGGTCGGCAACGGCAGGACGCGGGCCCACCAGCGGGGACGGCGTCCCGGCGTCGGGCCGGAGAGGCGACCGATCGGCAGCACCGCCAGGGCGAGGAGGGCCCCGAGGCAGGCGCGGCGTCCACGGCAGAGAGCGGAGGGCAGGGAGGGTTCTGGGTGCACGGGATCCATCCTACTCCTCCCGTCGCGCGTCATGCCCACACCCCGGCCACCTGGGCGCCACATTCCGGACAGCGGCCTCCGGTGGCGGCGAGGCGGTTCTCGAGGACCCGGTAGCCCACGCGGTGGACGAGGCGTGCGTGGCAGGCGGGGCACCACGTGCACTCGGCCTCGCCTCCGGGCACGTTGCCCACGTACACGTGGTGCAGCCCGGCACCCAGGGCGCGCTTCCGGGCCGCAAGGAGCGTCCGGGTGGGGGTGGGCGGGAGGTTCTTCAGGCGGTAGTCCGGATGGAAGGCCGTGAAGTGGAGGGGTACGTCCGGACCCAGGGTGGTGAGCATCCAGTCCACCAGGGCATCCACCAGGGCGGGGTCGTCGTTCCGGGTGGGGACCAGCAGGTTCAGGACCTCGATCCACACCCCCTCCTCGTGTGCGATGCGGATCGCCTCGAGCACGGGTGCGAGGGTGCCACCGCACACCTCCCGGTAGTGGGCGTCGGAAAAGGCTTTGAGATCCAGGATGGCCGCGTCGATCACCCCGCACAGGCGACGCCACGGCCGAGGGTTGGCGTACCCGGCACTCACGAGCACCGTCTTCAAGCCTCGCTCGCGGCAGGCCACCGACCCGTCGTAGGTGTACTCGTAGAAGACGATGGGTTCGGTGTAGGTCCAGGCCACCGCGCGGCAGCCCTCGTGCGCGGCCACGGCGGCCACCCGGTCCGGCGGAAGGTCGTAGACGTCGTGCTCTCCAGGGTCCGCCTGGGAGATCTCCCAGTTCTGGCAGTGGATGCAGTGGAGGTTGCAGCCCACGGTGGCGAGCGAGAAGATCTCCGCTCCGGGGAGGAAGTGGAAAAGGGGCTTCTTCTCCATGGGGTCCACGTGGACGGCCACGGGACGTCCGTAGGTGACGGCCAGCAGGCGTCCGTCGAGGTTGACCCGGACCCGGCAATCCCCTGCGGCGCCGGGTGGGATCCGGCAACGACGGGGGCACAGCAGGCAGGTGACGTCGCCCGGCACGGTGGCTCCACCTGAGAAGATAGCCCGAGAGCGGTCCGCGACGGAACCTCGGGTCCACCGTGTTACGAGACGGCGCCGATCCTCCCGGTGGACCCATGCTCGTCGCCTACTTCCTCGACACGTTCAGCGGACGCAGCGCTCCCTTCATGTGGATCATCACGGCGGTGCTCGCGTTCGGGCTCGCCGTGTTCGCGGAGCGTGCCTGGGTCCTCGTGCTGTCCTGGCGGTACGACCGGGCGGCGGTCCGCGAGGCCGTCCGGCGCGGTGACGGCACGGCAGCCGCGGCCGCCGCGGGTCGGGGCCCGCTGGGGGACGTCCTCCGGGCGGGCGCCGAAGCCCAGGGGGCCGAGCAAGCCTGGGACGCCATGAGCGCCGAGGCCGCCCGAGCCCAGGCGCAGGCCGAGAGACGGGTGCAGTACCTCGCCGCCATCGGGAACATCGCGACCATGATCGGCCTGCTCGGCAACGTGGTGGGCATCATCATCGCCTTCGGCTCGCTCGGACAGGCCACGGCCGAGGCGCGCGCCGTGCACCTCTCCGAGGGCATCGCCACCGCCATGGCGGCCACCGCGTACGGCCTGCTCGTGGCCATCCCCGCGCTCGCGGCCCACGCCTGGCTCGACCAGCGGGCCCGCTCCTACCTCGCGGACGTCGAGGGATTCGCCGGCGATCTCGCCGCTTCGCTCCGAAGGAGCGGCTGAACGCCGTGCGGCGGCTCCTGGCGCCCGCACGATCCGTGGACCCCGACCTGCGTCCGGGCCTGCTCTCCATCGCCTGCCTGCTCCTGATCCTGCTGCCCTGCCTGCTGTTGACCACCTCGCTCTACAAGCTGGCCTCGCTGCCCTTCCGGCTCGGGGGAGCAGAGGGCACCCGTCCACCCGAGATCCCGGGACTGGTGACCGGCGTGGAGGTCCGCATGGCCCCCGACGGAATGGTGCTCCGTGCGGCCTTGCGCACCCGCGACGCCAATGCCGCCGCGGAGGACGTGGTCTGGAACGAAACCGACCTGCCCGATCAAGACGGGGTGCCCGACATCCCAGCCCTGCAGGCCCGCCTGGAGGCCCTCAAGCGGATCGACCCTGCCTGGAAGCGGGTGACCGTGCTGCCCGAGGATCCGGTTTCCACCGACGACGTGGTCCTGGTCATGGACGCGTTGCGCGAAGGACCCGCAGGACCCCTCGCGGAGGAGATCCTGCTGGGCGAGGGGTCTCCACCCCTCGAATCCGCAAGTCCGCCCGATGCGGAGCCCAAGACGTCGCCCGGAGACGCACCATGAGGCGGCGGATCGTCACTCGGCGACCGGTGGTGCTGCACCACGGACAGGCCGCCCTGCCGCCGCTCGTGGACATGCTCACGATCCTTCTCTTCTTCATCCTCAAGTCGTTCAGCATGGACACCCCGGTCCGGCCCGACGACCCCGACTTCCGCCTGCCGGTGTCCACGGCCCGAGAGTACGTCGCCAAGACCGCCCGGATCGACGTCACGCCCGAGGCGGTCTACCTGGATGGCGAGCGGATGGCGTCTTCCACCTTCTACCTCGAGCGGGACGACGAGATCGTCCAGGAACTCTACGACCGGCTGCAGGGCGCGGCCCCTCGGAGCGCCAACGTCCGGGCCGACGGCCGGGTGCCGTGGAGGCTCCTGCGCAAGGTGGTCTACACCACCCAGGTGGCCCACGTCGAGACCCTGGACCTCGTGGCCGTGAGCCGGGCCGGGTTGTGAGGGAGGGGGCCCATCCTCGCGTTCCCGGATGAGCGGGTCCCTCCTCGGGGTTGCCGTCGTCGTCGGGCCGTGGATACCGTGTGTGAAGGAAAGGAGTTTTCTTGGCGCGCAGGCGATCCGACCTCCGAGTCCGGACCCGGGTGCTGCAGGCCATGGCCCTGCTCGGAGTCTCCACCCTGTTCCACGCGGGGCTGATCGCGCTGCTGGCCGTCGTGTTCGGACCCCGGTGGAGCGCGCCGATCCCGCCCGAAGGCTCGGACCGGTCGAGCGACGAACCCCTGGACGTCACCGTGCTCGACGCGCTGCCTGGCCAGATCGAGCCTCTGCCGGACGACGACGCGGTGGCCGACGGTGAGGAGACCGTGGAGGTGGAGGTCATGCCGCCTCGAGTGGACGGCCAGGTGGTGGATCTGCCCCCGCCCCGCGTGGAGGAGGAGCCCGAGCGGGCGCAGTACCTCGCGGAGCACTCCCGCAAGGTCGAGGAGGAGACCCGCAGCGAGCGCTACAAGGTCAATCCCGAGGTGCTGGCGGAGACCTTCTCGGAGACATCCAGGCTCCAGTTGGAGGACGTGGTGGATCTCGGCTTCGACGAGCCCTCCACGGGCGCCCGCGTGGGCGGCATCTCCCTCGATCCCAAGCAGGACGACGGCCCGGCCCCGGGCCCCGCGGGGTCCATGTTCGCCATCACGAACAAGGAGGGGCTGGACCGGCCCGTGCCCGCCTCCCACGGCAAGCAGGACCTCGCGGGCGCGCCAGCCAACGACTACCTCGACGAGAAGGTCGGGGCCGGCGTGAACCTCAACACGCACGCGTTTCTGTACGCCAACTACATCAACCGGATCAAGCGACTCGTGTCGTTCTACTGGCAGCAGCAGATCGACAACCTTCCCGCGGGACTGCCCTTGAGCCGGAGCCGGTACGAGACGGTGGTGGCCGTGGACCTGACGCCCGACGGCACGGTCGCCGACGTGCGCGTGGTCGAGCCCTGCGGGTCGACTCCGCTGGACAACGCGGTGCTGGAGGCCTTCCGGATGGCGGGACCCTTCCCCAATCCCCCGCAGGGGCTCGTGGGACCCGATGGCATGGCTCGCCTCTCGGACATGGCCTTCCACCTGGAGGTCGGGCACGCCCGCGCCCTCTACCAGGGGGTGGACCCTCGAGCCGGCGTCCAGTTCCCCGGCATCCTCAAGGCCCGGCAGTAGCCCCGAAACGGCGGCTCCAGGAGACCCATGCAGCGCGAGATCCCCGCTTCCCTGTCCGCCTACGTGGAGGTCGGAGGGCCGCTCTTCCTCCTGATGCTCGCGGTGTCGCTCCTCGCGGTGGCCGTGGCGCTCGGCAAGACCCTCGAGGTCCTGAGGTTCCGGGGCGCGGTCCGGCAGGCGGACGAGCGGGTGGTCGAGTCCGTCCGCCGCGGGGACCTAGACGAGGCCCGGCGGCTCGCGGAGCGCCTTCCGCAGCCTGTGCGGTCCGTGTTCGCGACCGGCCTCGACCGGTTCCTGGGCAGGGCCAAGGGCGAGGCCTCGCTCGCCATGCGCCGGGAGGAGAAGCGCAGCGTCGGGCGCCTGAAGTCCCTGGTCTGGACCCTGGGCACCGCAGGGGCGCTCATGCCGTTCGTCGGGCTCTTGGGGACCGTCATCGGCGTCATGGAGTCCTTCCGCGCCATCGGGCTGTCCCAGGCCTCGGGGTTCGCCGTCGTCTCGTCGGGCATCTCGGAGGCCCTCATCTCCACGGCGGCCGGACTCGGCGTGGCCCTGGAGGCGGTGGTGCTCTACAACTTTCTCCAGAACGCCATCGCGGTGCAGCACCGCGACCTGTCGCTCCTGGTGGACGAGACTTTGGAGTTGCTCTACGCGCTTGCCGCCACTCCCGAGGGGTCGTGACGCCATGCAGGGCCTTCCGGAACCGGATCTCGTGGAGGACGACCCCGCCATCCTCTCCGAGATCAACGTCACCCCGCTCACCGACGTGTTCCTCGTGCTCCTCATCATCTTCATGGTGGGGGCGTCCACGGCCGTGGACCTGGAGCGTCGCAACGCGGCGCTCACCAAGGGCCGGCTGCACGAACGGGCGCTGCAGGTCACGACCCCCGAGGGCGCGGGAGACCAGGCCCTGATCCCCAAGGACATCGTCGTCTCCATTCTACCGGACGGTACGCTCTTCGTGAATGCGGAGCAGGTCCCCTACGACGCGCTCCGGGATCGGCTTCGCGCCGAGAAGGAGTCGAGCCTGTCGGCCCGGGTGGTGGTGCGGGGCGACGAGGCCGCGTCCTACCGGCTCATCATGGACGCCATCAACGCCGCACGGTCGGTGGGCCTCAAGGACGTCGCGCTCTCCACGCGGACCGGGGGCAGCCGCTAGCCTGTTCGGCTATAGGCTGTAGGTTGGAGTCGGGGTGCGCAGGAGGCCGGCGAGGACCTTCCCCGCCTCGATGCACCAGGCCGAGGCGAAGGCGACGTCGAGGAAGTGCAGGCATTCTCGTAGGGTTGCGCACGGTTCCGTACCGGGAGAGCCTCGCCCCTGCAGTCTACAGTCTACAGCCTGCTACGGCTCGACGGTCTTCTTGACCTTGCCCGGCTTGGGGGGATCCTTGACCCCGAACGCCTTGCGCGCGATCCAGCCGGCGATGCCCAGCACCAGGCCGCCGACGAGCGCCCCCATACTCACCGAGAACAGAGTTTCCTTCAGGTTGCCCGCGGGCGTGAGGTCCCGCGCGATCGTGTGGCAGGCGCCGAGAAGGAAGCCGAATTCCGAGGCGATCTTGTCGGTGCGCCATCGGACGTCGCAGAGGATGGCGAGGATCCCCAGGGCCAGGGCGCCGGCCCAGAGCAGGGGCGGACGGGGCGGCGCATGGACGAGGTCCAACCTCAACGTCTCGGCCGCACGGCCCTTCCACTCGGTAGCCACGACCTCCGTGGAGCCGATCCGCTGCAAGGGGAACCGGGTCTGGGTCTCCTCGGACCAACGGGCTGCGAAGCGCCGATCGCGGCTCCGGATGCCGTCCTCGGCGTCGCTGATGGGGACCGCGTCGTCCTCGGACTCCCTCAGCACCATGCCTTTCAGGATCTCGCGCTTGTCGTCGTTCCTCAGGAGGAGCTCATAGCGCGTGTACTTGTCGTCGATGGTGATCTTGTCGATGTCCTCGACCACGGACAGGGTGGCGGTGACGAGGAGGTCCGTGCCGGGAGGCACGTCGAAGGTGCCCCGGGCGCCCTTGCCCGGAAGGTCGAGGGTCTGGACGGCTGGGGGCGGGAACAGGGCCACCCTGGCGATCCACACCGGGGCCGCCACCGCGGCCACGAGCAGGATCCAGGCCAGGAAGGGCGTGCTCCTCGAGGACGCCAGGCGGGACGCCACCATGTACCCCACGGCCAGGGCAGCGACGGCCACGATGACGAAGGAGGTCATGGCGGAAGAGATGGCGGAGTCCTCCAGGCGCTTCGTCCTATCCGGAAACGGCGGTCCGGGGCCAGCCGCGTCCCCGCCGACGACCGCCTACACGCCCATCCCCCCGTCGATGACGAATACCTGCCCGGTGATGAACCGGGCGCCCGGGCCGGCCAGGAAGCGGACCAGGGGGGCCACGTCCTCCGGCGTGCCCAGGCGGCGCATGGGGATTGCGGACAGGGCGCCGTCGAGGACGGGCTGGGGCAGGGAACGGGTCATGTCCGTGACGATGAACCCGGGTGCCACGGCGTTCACACGGACCTGGCGCCGGGCCACCTCCAGCGCCACGGTGCGGGTCAGGCCCATGACCGCGGCCTTGCTCGCGGAGTAGTTGACCTGGCCCGCACGCCCCCGGATCCCGGAGAGGCTGGCGATGTTGACCACCGAGCCCGAGCGACGCCGGACCATCTCGCGCAGCGCGGCACGGCACATGCGGAAGCAGCCCGAGGCGTTGGTCTCCAGCACCCGGGTCCACTCCTCGTCGCTCATGACCAGCGAGAGGTGATCCGCGACGATCCCGGCGTTGTTGACCAGCACCTCGAGGGGGCCCCAGGCCTCGGCCGCAGCCACGGCCGCTTCGCAGGAAGCGGACGAGGTCACGTCCAGTTCGACCACGCGTGCGTCGCCGATGGCAGCGGCCACCGCCTCGGCTTCCTCCCGGCGCACGTGGTAGCCCACCACCACCCGGGCTCCGGCACGACCCAGCTCCAAGGCCACGGCGCGACCGATGCCGCGGCTCGCTCCGGTCACCAGTGCGACCCTGCCTTCGAGTTCGCCTTCGGGCATCCGGGCCTCCGGGTGTGCTCGCCCAACGAGGCAGCCTAACGTGGGTGGGAACCAGGGCGGGCCTGCGGAGCCGGCTCCCGACCCTCGGCGTGATACCTCGATGGCATGTCCGCGCCGCTGCTCGTCGTCCTGGCCCTCGCTCGATCGGCGTCCGGGGTCGCCCAGGCCGATCGGTGGGTGTCCACCGACCGGATCGCGCTGGGCGTTCACGAAGACGGCTCACTCGTCAACGAGATCGTTCGCCTGGGCCTCCTGTGGGATCCCGACGGGCCCGAGGGACCGCTGCCCGTCGGGGGCGACTGGTTGTACGCCGGGCAGCCCATCGAGGCCTGGTCCGTGTCCTACGAGAAGGATGGGACCTCCTGCCTGCTCGTGCAGGCCGGGCCTGTTGGCGTCTCGGACCTCGACCTCGCCTGGGATGGCCCGTACGACTCCGGGGCCGTCACCTGGCTCCACGGTGCGGGGGACACGGCCGACCTCCGGGTGGACACCTGGCTGGAGGCACCGTGGGGGCGCGACGTGGCGTGGTTGGAGATGCGCTTCGAGGCGCTGGCCGATCTCGACGACCTCGCGGTGGCCCGCGTCGCCGACCCCGATCCCGATGCATGGCTCGACGGGTCCTACCGCACCCTCAACACGGCGGGCGACGGGGTTGCGGTGGCCGAGGGCGCCTTTGACGCCCGCGCGCTGGCCCTCGCAGCCAGAGGAGGACAGGGAGGGATCTGCTCCGGGTGCACCTCTCCCGAGGATGTCGCCTCGGGATCGACCGGAACCCTCGAGGGTGACTGGCAGATCGGCGTGTGGCTGGACCTCGGGGACCTCGCGGCGGGCGAGGCCGTGGAGGTCACCTTCGCCCTCGGGCTGGCCATCGGATCCGAAGCTGCATCGGAACTGGCCCGGGCGGCCGTGGACGACGACGACCACGACGCCGACGGCCAGTCCGCGGCGGACGGGGACTGCGACGACCGCGACGCGGGCGTGTACGCGGGCGCGATCGAGGTCTCGGACGGGGTCGACAACGACTGCGACGGCACGGTGGATCGGGACAGCGCCTGGACGGACGACGACGAGGACGGGTACGCCGAGGCCGACGGCGACTGCGACGATGGCGACCCCGGCGTCCACCCGGGGGCCGAGCCCGTGGAGGGCGTTGTCGATGCCGACTGCGACGGGCTCGCCGATACCGGCGACTGGCCTCCGGCTCTCGACACCGGGGAGGCGCCCGACACCGAGAAAGGATGCGGGTGCGGCAGGGCGGGCGGATCGGGCAACGTTTCCCTGTTCGGGCTGTTCGCCCTCTGCCTCGCGCTGCGACGGAGGCGCCGGTGAGACCCCTTTCGTGGTGCCTGCTCCTGGTCGCCGGGTGCATGGACCCCGAGGACTCCGAACGGGCCTCCCTGGACCTTCGGTTTCCGGCCGGCAACGTCATCGACCCCAAGGGCCCGTCCGCGTCCCTGCGACTCGCGGTCACCCTCGAGGAGGCCCCGAACGCGTGCAGCCTGGTCTGGTCCGTCGAGGACCCGGCCGGGCACCGGGTCGCGTGGGAGGAGGAGGCCCGACTGGAGGATGGAGGCACCGATGCCGCTCTCTGGGACGGTCGCTTCGACGACGGACTTCCCGCAGACCCCGGCCCGGTCTGGATCACGGCCACGGCCACGTGCCCGGACGGATCCACGCTCGAGGCTGGCGAGGAGGGCTGGGTGGTCCGCCTGGGCCTGTCCGAGGTGGACTTGCAGGCCCACCCGCAGGATGGAGGCGCCGTCACGCTGGCCTTCCACAAGCTGAGCCTCTGGGAGGAGGGGATCACCGTGCTGGAGGATCTGCCCGAGTACCGGTCGCATCCGGAGGGCGCGCTGGCGGACCTGGACGACGACTCGGGTACGGCCCGACCCCAGGTGGAACCCTGGACGCACCCCGACATGCCGCCCTGGGGCGACGGGGACCCGGGGGACGGGGCCTTCAACCTCCCCGCAGCCTTCGTGGCGGGCGTGCGGGTCCGGGTGGCCGTCACCGCGGGAGCCACCGCCCTCTCCGTCCGCACCGGCGTCCCGGTACCCGCGCTCGGGCCGGACACAGAGTCCGCGCGCGCACCCGACTTGAGGCTGACGGCCGACATCCTCGCACCCATCGACGGAGAGGGACGCACCGCGCCGGGCTCCGTCACGACATTCGAGTCGGTCGGCCTGCCCTCGACCCTGGGCCGGACCGAACTCACCCTCTCCTGGGCCTTCCAGTCCTGGTGGGCCGGCGCCTGGCACGACGTGCCCGGCGGGTCGCGTTCCACGACCCACCGCGTCTACCTCCTCCTCGACGAGCCCGTCCTGCTCGACGGGCGAGACCGGGACGCCGCGCCGCCTGACCCCTGGGTGGGTGCGCTCGAGGACACCGTGGAGGACGTCCAGGGGCTCGAAGCCGACACCGGCGCGCTTCTCGACGCGCTGCGGGATTTCCTGCACCTGGACCCGTACCTCGTCTACAACCCCGGGGACCGGGCCTACAGCGGCTACGTGGGGGCCTATGTCTACTGGGACTGGATCTGGGCCGACCTCACCGCGTGGCTCGACCGGCGGGACGGCATCGAGATGTACTGCCATTCGGTCTCGTGTTTGCTGTCCGTGCTGGCCAACACCTGGGGGGCCGACACTGAGCAGGAGGTGCTGGGCGTGGGGTTCACCACGAACTACGTGCGGGCTGCGGGCAGCGAGGACTGGCAGCGATGGGGCTTCACCTCCCACTCCGTGGCTTCGCCCGACGGCGGCGCCACGATCTGGGACGCCTCCGTCGACATGGACGGCGACGGCGCTCCGGGCAGCGCACCGCACGACCCGCTCGCACCCAAGGGCCTGCCCCAGGCCGAGTACCTCTCCCTGCTCACGCCCGACCCCATCGGCATCGTGAACTCCGGTCCCTGCTACGTGTTCTGAACCCCTCCGGGCTACCGTGTCAGGAACGAGAGCAGGGCCACCCACGCGCCCTGGAGGAGCGCCGTGAGGAGGAGGACGGGAGCCAGGAGGCGGAACACGGCTCCCCACGAGGTCTCGAAGTACCGGTTGGAGAGGACCTGGCACAGGTGGATGGGGCTGGCCATCTGCCCGAGGTGGCCCGCTGCGTAGGCCATCGCGAGCAGGGGGAAGCAGCGGTCTCCCCAGAGACCACAGGCGAGCGGGAGCACGATGGGGAACGAGGTCCCCACGAACCCGACCGCGAGGCCGGTGACCGCCCCGGCCACGAAGGGCAGGACCACGATGACCGCGAGCAGGGGGACGTGAGCGCGGCCCAACTCGGCCGCGATCCGCTCCGGGGCGCCCACCGTGGCCAGCAAAGCCTGGAACACCATCACCGAGACCACGAGCAGGGGGAGGTCCCAGATCGGGCGACGTCGGAGGAAGGCAGACAGGTCGCGAAGTCCGAGGCCGCCGGTGCGGAAGGTCCAGGACACGCCGGCCACGAGACCCAGCCCGATCGGGCCGTAGCGGCCGATGGCCGTGGCCGCAGCCTCGGAGAGCCCCGACGGGAGCAGCGGGAGGCACACAGCGGTGAGGGCGGCCACGATCACGATGAGCCAGATGGGGAGGGTGGCGGCCAGAAGCCGTTTCCAGGATCCCCGAACCCGGTCGGACGAGGCACGGCGGAGCGCTACGGGGAGGGGTACGAGCAGCACGAGCCCGGCCGTGATCATGGCCAGGCCCAGCGGGGCCTGGTACGCCGCGAACCGCAGGTACCCGGTCCCGGTGAGGCCCATGGCCAGGATGACGCCCGGGTAGAGCGGCCACCAGTGCTCCCAGACGTGGCGGAACCAGTAGTTCACCGCGGACAGGCGTGCGGGTCGGACCGCGTGCCCTTCCGTGGCGGCCTGCACCATGGGCGCTGAGAAGAGGGCGCCGCCGGGCATGGGCAGAAGCCCGATGAGCGCCGGGAGTGTGGCCATGGCCGCCGCCGGGCGTCCGAGCGCTTGACGGGCGGCGTCCACGAGGGCCCGAATCTGACCGGCCGACTCCATGGAGGTGGCCAGGAGCACCTGCAGGGCGGTCACCAGCGCGAGCCCGAGGGCGCTGGGGCTCACCGCGCCTCGGAGGCAGGCCGCACCCACCTCGATGGGGCCCAGACCTCCGAGAAACCCGAGGAGCACGGCTCCGACCAGAAGAGCCAGGCCGAGCGGGACACGAAACCGGCCGAGGGCGAGGACGAGGGCGAACACGCCGAGCGTGGACAGCAGGGCCGGCATCTCGTCTTTCTAACGCCCCCCGATCGATCCGCGCGAACCCTGCTGCCGGACGGGCCCAAAGACGGTATCCTGTGCGGCACGCGAGGCCTCCATGCGACCCCTGCCGTTCCTGCCCCTCCTCCTCCTTCCGGCATGCAGCGATCCGAACGTGCCGGACGACACCCAGACGGACACGTCGGACAGCCACCCCAACGACGACACCGGCGGCCACACGGGCGACACCGGCGGCCACACGGGCGACACCGGCGGCCACACGGGCGACACCGGCGGCCACACGGGCGA
>JAFGLY010000134.1 GCA_016927815.1 Deltaproteobacteria bacterium
AGGGACAGGCGAAGGGGTCGAGGGAACGCCAGAGGAGGGCCGGGCAGGATGGCCAGTCGGGAGAGGGCGTGTGGCTGGAAGCACGGGCGAGGCGATGGTGGAGGTGTGCCGGCGGGGTGTCGGCCGCCGGCTGGGGGACGACGTGAGGCCGCCAGGCGGCGTGAGCTGCGAAGACGCCGCGGTGAGGACTTCGTTCTTGCGGGAGGGTGGGGTCAGGGCGAGGAGACGTCCGCGAGGTCGGCTTGGTCGTGGGAGGCCACGCAGATGCGGGCACGGAGGTTGAGCCGTCGCAGGCGGCGCAGCCCGGAGGGAGGGGGAACAGGGCCATCGCCGCGCCCTTCCCCCCACCCTCGACGCCCACACCGGACCCCGGGCCCTACCGCTCCCTTCACCAAGCCCCCCCGGAGTGGAGCGACTTCACGGGCCCGCCCCCTTGACCTCCCGTCCAGGATCCCCCATGATGGGCCCGAGGATCCGGTGCGCGGACGGACGGCCACTTGCCGGATCCCGGAGATCTGCATGGCACGAGCTTGGCGAGACGGCCGGATCGCGGCGATCGTTTCCTTGACCTGTGCCGGCTGCCTCTTCGACTACGGCTTCTTCGGTGACGGAGAGGAGGTCGTCCGTGGCGTGCTCGTGGAGGAGTCCTTCGTCCAGCAGGCCGCGCCCTGGGTGGACGTCCTCTTCGTCATCGACAACACCGCGAGTATGGAGGCGGAGCAGGAGGCGCTGGCCCAAGGGTTCGGCTCCTTCATCGAGAACCTCGAGGAAGCCGGGGTGGACTACCAGGCCGGCGTGGTGACGACCGACGTGAGCGGTCCGGATGCCGGGCTGCTCCGCGGCGTGCCCTGGATCGTCACGTCCAGGAGCGAGGATCCGGTGGTCGACTTCGAGCAGGCATCCCAGGTGGGCACCCTGGGAGCCTCCCCCGAGGCCGGCCTGGGCGCAGCGTGGCTGGCACTGACGGAACCGTTGAGGAGTGGGGGAAACCGTGGATTCCGCAGGGACGGAGCCGTCCTGCAGGTCGTGGTGGTCTCGGACACCGACGACCGCAGCGAAGACATCCTGGGGCCGGACCCTGCCGCGGCCTTCCTGAGCTTCCTCTCGCAGGAGCGCGCCGAAACGGGCGCGGAGGCCTTCCTGTCCGCGGTGGCCGGGCCGGTGCCCATGGGGTGCAGCGGGCCTCATGGCCGTGCGCAGCCCGCCTACCGCTACACCGAGGTCGTGGAGGAGGCCGAGGGCGTGTTCGCCTCCATCTGTGAGGGCGACATGGGAGCCGTCCTCCAGGCCATCGCTGCCTCCAGCCTGGTCTACCCGACCACGTTCCGGCTCCAGGCCGAACCCGACCCGGACACCCTGAGGGTGGCGGTGGACGATCTCCGGCTCGACACGGGCTGGCTCTACGACCTGGATCCACCGTCGGTCGTGTTCGACGAACCGCCCGATCCCGATGCCCGCATCTCGGTGCGCTACCGCCTGGCCGGGGGCTCGACGTGATCCATCTCGCCCTGTTGCTCCTCCTCCCGGCGCGCGCTCAGGTCTGGACCGCGGACATGGAGGACGACGACGGGGGGATGCTCCGGGGTGGAGAGACGCTCCAGTGGGAGTGGGGCACGCCCGTCGCACGGCCGCTGGCCTGCCACGGAGGACTGCGCTGCTGGGGAACCGTGCTGGGCGGCTTCTACCTCAACGACGCCGAGGACTGGATCCAGCTGCCCGGCGTGGACCTCGCCTCCATCGGGCGACCGGTTCTCTCGGGCTGGCACTGGTACGACATCGAGAGCGGGGACGCGGGGTGGGTGGAGGTGGATCGCGGATTCGGCTGGGAGACGCAGGATCCGGTCTACGGCTACCCCTCGGGCGAGGGGTACGCGGGCGCGAGCGATGGATGGGAGCCTTTCTGGGTGGACCTGGAGGGGGTCGCCGACGCGTCGCAGGTGCGATTCGTGTTCCGCTCCAACCCCGCCGTGGCGAACGCCGGCTGGTTCATCGACGACCTCGAGATCTCCCACGGAGACGTGATCCCGCCCAGCGTGGTCGCCACGGTCTGTCCCGAGGACACCGACGACATCGAGGGACCCTACATCGTCGAGGCGATCGTCACGGACGACGTGGGAGTGGATGGCGCGTGGATCCTCTGGACCGTGAACGGCGGTACCGTTGTGACCAGCGCCATGAGCGTGCAGGAAGGCGACCTCTACTCCGGGCCGGTGGCCGGGCAGGACCCCGGATCGACCGTCGAGGTTTGGGTGGAAGCCAGCGACGGGCTGAACGTCATCGAGGCCCGCGACCAGGCCTGCGCGTTCCGGGTCCGCCTGCCCCCTCCGACGGGCCTCACGGGCCCATCAGAGCGAATCTGGGGCCTGACAGCTCCTCTTTCGTGGAATCCTCCGGAGAGTCGCCACGACGTGGAGGGATACCGCGTCTATCGCGACGGCGTGCCGATCATGGACACCGTCGAACCCGAAGCCGATGCGCCCCTGGAGACGGGTGTGCAGGGGTTCACGGTCACGGCCCTCTACGAGGTGGGGGAGGGAGACCCCTCGGATCCGTTCGAGGTGCTGGCTGCGGTTCCCACCCTCGACGCCCTCGACCCCATGGCAGGCTTCCAGGGCGACCTGTTGCGTGTGCGGATGGAGGGCCGGTTCCTGCTCCTCGTCCAGGACGAAGCCCGCGTGCAGCTCGGGGACGGTGTGAAGATCGCATCGGTGGACGTCCGGGACGTGGACGTGGCCTATCTCACCGTGGCCATCCTGTACGACGCCAGGCCCGGGCCAAGGGACCTCCAACTCGAGACCGGCGGGCTCACCGTCCGACGGTCGGAGGCGTTTGAGGTTCTCGGCGGCGCGGATCGTCCCCGCCTGCTGGACGTCCAGCCCGACGACCTCCAGCAGGGCGAGGGGGCCACCCTGACGATCCGGGCCAGCGAGCCGTTCGAGTCCGTCCCCGAGGTGACCATCGGGGACGAGGTGGTGGTGGATGCGGTCGAGCGGACCGACGCCGGAGATCTGCGGGTGGAGGTCGCCGTGCCCTTCACGGCCGCGCTGGGGCCGCACCCCGTGGAGGTGGACGACGGGACGCGCATCCTTGGAGGGCTCGACGTCACGGTGGCCCCGAGGGTCTCCGGGGTGAGCGAGGGCTGCCCGGGCTGCGGGGCCCGACCGGGCCGTGGCAGCCTGCTCGCCGCGCTCCTGGCGCTCCTGGCGGTGTGGCGACGGCGCTGACGATCAGGTGCCGTGCAGGCGGCCGCCGTCCACGGCGAGGCTCTGGCCGCGGACGTAGGAGGCCGCCGGAGAGGCCAGGAAAGCGATGACCGCGCCGATTTCGTCCGGATCCCCCAGCCGACGCTCCGGCACCGATGCCGCCCAGGCCGCCTCCACCGTCTCGAGGGGCAGGCCCGCCGACTGGCCGGTGGACGCGGCCAGGGCGTGGAGGCGCTCGGTGGCGGTATAGCCCGGCAGGACGTTGTTCACGGTGATGCCGGGAGGGAGCTCCAGCGACAGGGTCTTGGCCCACGCGGCCACGGCGCCCCGCACCGTGTTGCTCACGCCCAGGCCCCAGATGGGCTCCCGCACGGACAGCGACACCACGTTCACGATGCGGCCCCACCCCAGGCTCGTCATGCCGGGCACCACCGCGCGGACGAGCAGGTGGCCGGCGAGCAGGAGTCGGCCGAAGGCCTTCGTAAGGTCGTCCTCCGAGGCCTCGAGCAGCATCCCCCCCGGGGGTCCGCCGGAGTTGTTCACGAGCACGTCCACGGGACCCTCGCGTTCGAGGAAATCGTCCAGGGCCTCCTGGAGGCTCGGGCGGTCGTCGAGATCCGCGACCAGGAACCGAGCGTCGGGTGCACCCACGGCCACGAGCTGGGGCATGAGGGCTTCGAGGCGGTCGCGGGACCGAGCCAGGGCGGTGACCCGGCAGCCGGCCGAGGCGAGCGCGAGGGCCGCGGCGCGGCCGATCCCGGCGGAAGCTCCGCAGACCAGGGCGTGGTGGCCGTCGAGGCGCGTGGAAAGGGTCACGTCGGACTCCGTGGGGCAGGCTCGCCGGCCTCGGCGAGCACGATGTCTGCGATGTGGTCGGCCGTATCTCCCCGACCGAGGGCGCGCGCGGCGCGCCCCATGGCCTCGAGGGTCGAAGCGTCGTTGAGGAGGCTGGAGATCCGGTCGAGCGCCTGGGCGGGCTCGAGGTCGCGTTCCACCATCACGAGGGCCGCGCCGGCTGCCTCCAGGCCCCGGGCATTGGCCTCCTGGTGGTTGTCGGTCACGTTGGGGGAGGGGACCAGCACCGTGGGTCGGCCGAGCAGGGTGACCTCGGCCAGCGTCGACGAGCCGGCCCGACACACGACGAGATCGGCGGCGGCGTACGCGTCGGCCATGCGGTGCTCGTAGTCGACCAGCACGACGCCCTCGGGCACAGGATCGAGCGCGGCCCGGACGTCCGCGAAATAGCGGGGGCCCGCGATGTGCAGGACCTGGAAGGTGCGGCCGGGCAATCGGGCGGCGGCCAGGGCCAGGTCGTTCAACCGCGCGGCGCCGAGCGAGCCGCCCACCACGAGCAGCACGGGACGGTCGGGCGAGAGCCCGTACCGTGTGCGGGCAGAGGCCCGGTCGCCCTCGAGGACCTTGGGATTCACCGGGCAGCCGACGGTCTCGCGGGGAGCTCGACCCGGCAGCCGGTGGGCCGTGGCCTCGTAGGTGAGCAGGATCCGGCTCGCGACCCGGGCGCACAGCCGGTTGGCCAGCCCCGGTGCGACGTTGGCCTCGTGGATGATGCGAGGGATCCCGAGGAGCCAGGCGGCGAGCACGGTGGGCGCGCTCACGTATCCGCCCACCCCGAGCACCACGTCGGCTCCGTCCTTGCGAAGCCAGCGGGCGGACCTGAGCGTGGCTCCGACGAGCGCGAGGGCGAACCGGATCCGACCGAGGACCCCGCTGCGGGGATAGCCCACGGCGCGCACCGGCCGGAGCGTGTACCCCCGCGGCTCGACGACCCGGCCCTCGAGGCGATCGGGATCCCCGTAGTACAGCACCCGGTGGCCGCGGTCGCGGACCGCGTCGCCCACCGAGAGGGCCGGGTACACGTGACCCCCGGTCCCGCCGCCCGCCAGCACCACCGTCCGGACCGCCATCGGATGCTCCTCCGGCCCCCCTCCTATCCCGCTGCCGTGGTAGGATGCGCTTCTGACACCCAGGAGTCCACCATGACAAACTCCGTGTCCGACGGTCACCTCTCCACCGTGCTCGCCACCTGGACCTACCTCCTCCACAGCGGCGGCTACGATCCTCGCGAACCCTCCATCCTGGAGGCCTGCAAGGCCATCGACGACCTCCCCGCGGACGAGGACCACGACGCCGTGGGGCAGGGTCTGGTCGCCGCGGTTCGGGAAGCGCTTGAGGGCGCCACCGCGTTCGCCGACGTGGTCGAGGCCGTCCGGCGCTGGTACGGCGACCTGAAGGTGGCCACGGACCTGGGAGACGAGGAGGAGCGGGAGGATCGGCAGCGCGTGATCCGGCGCACCCGGTTTGCGGGCCGGTTTCCATGGATCGCCCGCATCATCGACCGCTTCCCGGACGGAAGCGTGGGGAGTCACTGGGTGCTCGTCGAGGACGTGGGCGAGGCGGTCCACATCATGGACCCCTACCCGTGGGACCGGGTGGACGACGAGCTCCACCTGCCCGTGCTGGACTTCATGGTCCGCTGGGAGCTGGCGGGCCTGGACTCCATCCGGTTCGTCGCCTGATCGGCCCTGCCGGGCGCCTCGTTCAGCCTCCGAACTCGATGCCCACCGCCCGGGCGGCGCGGACGAGTTCTCCGTCGGGATCCACGGTCCGATACACGGCTACGGCCTCCTCGATGGGCAAGCCGACGATGCGGTCGTGGTGCAGGCAGATGATCTCGCCCCAGCGACCCTCCTGGGCCAGGTCCACCGCCCCCACCCCGAGGCGGGTGGCCAGGACCCGGTCGAACGCGATGGGTGTACCGCCGCGTTGGAGGTGGCCGAGCACCGTGACGCGGATGTCATCGGTGTGGAGGCGTTCGGTCAGGGCTTCGGCCACGGCCACGCCGGCCCGCCCCCCCCCGAGGCGCCGGGACGGGGAGGGGCCGGGCGAGGCGCCGGCCTCGCCTCCGGCGGGGACCGCGCCCTCGGCCACCACGATGATCGTGAAGTACCGCCGAAGCGAGCGCCTGCGCTCGATCTTGTCCACGAGCCGGTTCACATCGTAGGGGATCTCGGGGATGAGGATGCAGTCGGCCCCCCCCGCGATGCCCGACTGGAGCGCAATCCACCCGGCGTCGCGACCCATGACCTCGAGGATCATCACCCGATCGTGGGCCTCCGCGGTGGTGTGCAGGCGGTCCAACGCATCGGAGGCCGCCTGCACGGCCGACATGAACCCGAACGTGACGTCCGTGGCGGACAGGTCGTTGTCGATGGTCTTTGGCACGCCCACCACCGGGATGTCGTGATCGCGCATGAGGCGCAGCGCGATCTTCTGGGTGCCGTCGCCGCCGATGGAGATGAGGCCTTCCAAGCCCTCGTCACGGATGGCCGAGACGAGCTCGGCGCTGCGGTCCGTGACCTTGCCGTCCGGATCGGGGTACGCGAAGGGATCGCCCCGGTTGCTCGTACCCAGGATCGTACCGCCGAGGGTGAGGATGCCCTTGCAGGATCGGAGATCCAGAGTCTGCAGGCGACGGGGGCTCTCGAGGAGCCCGTCGAAGGCGTCCTCGATGCCGACCACCTGCCAGTGGTACTGGCCCACTCCGTACTTCACGATGGCGCGGATCACCGCGTTGAGACCCGGAGCGTCGCCGCCGCCGGTGGAGATGCCGATGCGAAGCGGCATGGGGCACACCTCCCTTGATTCGGGGAACGTATCCCGTGGGTCGGTTCGAACGCGGTGTGGATCTCGTCCGAGGGGGAGGGGTCAGGATCGAATCTGTGAGAAGTCCCGGATGTGGCTCCAGATCGCACGAACGCCACGCGAGATGTAGTCGAGGTCCTCCAGGCGACGGATCCGCAACAAGGTGTGGCCCACGAACCGGGGGTGGAGCAGCAACCGGTAGCAGCGAGCGGCCATCCGGACGACCTCCTCGGCGTCCATGTCGATCGGGTCGCACACGGGCTCCGCCATGTCGTACCGTTCGTAGGCCTCGGCGCCCACGCGGAGCCAACCGTTGCGGCGGCACAGGTCGTACAACGGCGTGCCCGGGTAGGGCACGACCACGGTGGCCTGGAGGTGGTGGGCCCATCCCCGGTTGAGGAGGCGGCGGGCCAGGCCGAGCGTCTGGAGGACGTCCTCGCGGGTCTCCCAGGGGAAGCCCACCATGAGCGTGAGCTGGAGTTCCAGGCCGGCCGAGGCCGCGAGGCGTGCGCCCTCCAGGACCTGCTCGGGCGTGAGGCGCTTGTGCAGCACGTCGAGCGTGCGCTGGCTGGCGGACTCGATGCCGACGATGATCTTGCGAAAGCCCGCCCGCTTCATGAGCCCGACGTTTCGCTCGGTGAACCCGTCGAACCGGAAGTTGCAGTCGAACAGGATGCGCTCGGCCATGTGGTGCGCGATCATGCCCTCGCACAGGTGCTCGAGCCAGGCGCCGCCGGGCAGGCAGCCGGTGTCGTCGAAGATCTCGCGAGCGCCGTGCTCCTGGACGAGGGACTCCATCTCGGACAGGAGGCGCTCGGGGCCCACGACCCGGAACTTCGGATAGAGCGTGGTCCACGAGCAGAAGGTGCAGCGTCCCCATGGGCAGTCCCGGCCGGCCATGGTCCAGAGGAAGGGGACGCGCTTCAGCCACTTCTCGAAGTACAGGTGGGCTCGGGTGAGCCGGCGATCGATGAACGGGAGCGCCTCCAGGTCCCCCTCCGGCCTGTAGGGTCCCGTCGATGTCCAGGTGCCGTCCGGTGCTTTGAGAACGATGCCCGAGCCCAGCGCCGAACCGGTTTCCAGGTGGGACACGAGCGAGGCGAGGCTGAAGTCGTAGTCGCCGCCCGTGAGCACGGCGTCCGCGCGGGAGCGCTCCATGCAGGCGTCCGGGAGGGCCGCGGCGTGGTCCCCGAAGAGGACCGTGCGTACACCCGGGATACGAGCACGGATCCGGTCGATCCATGCCTCGTGCTGGCCCACGACCGGGGTCTTGGTCTCCATGGCCACGAGGTCCGGCCGGAAGGCCTCGAGCCGAGCGAGGTACCCGGCCGGATCGAGTCGCTCGGTGATGCCGTCGAGCCATCCTGTGTCATGGCCCAGGGATCTCAGGTAGGTGGCCGCGGAGGCGGGTACGCAGGGGAACAGGTAGGACGGCCGGTGCATCCACTGGAACTGGCGGTTCTGGGTCAGCATGGGGCTGCCCTTGCCGACCAGGGGAGGGTAGGTCACGAGGATGCGCATGGACGGCCGGGACCCCTCACGAGACGGCGTGGAGGGTGACACGGACCGGCGGGAAACGTCAACCGGCAGCCCTCCGAGGTTAGGCTCTCAGCACCCTTCCCCCTTGGGGGTGCTCCCTTGCACGACCGCGTCATCGGCCTCGGACTGTCCTACGACTGCCGCATCGGGCTGCGCGAGTACGAGCGGCACATCAAGCAGCGCGTGCTCATCGACTTCGAGGCCGAGACCGACTGGAGGCCGAACGGAAGCAGCGACGATCCCTCTGGGATCGTGGATTACTACGAGGTGAACCGTCGCGTCGGCCGAGCCCTGGCCTCCCGGGAGTACAACCTGATCGAGGCGGTGGCCGAGGACGTGGCCCGGGTCATCTGCACGGGGTTTCCGGTCCGCAGGGTCCGCGTCAAGGTCACGAAGACCCCGTTCGACATGCCCAACGTCACCGCCGTGGCGGTGGAGTGCGTCCGGTCGCCTTCGGACTTCCCGGACGCGGGTGCGCCGTAGGGGGGCAGGTGAGGGTCTTCTCCAACACCGCGGTGAGCGTGGACGGAAAAATCGCCACGCGCGAGGGCGGGCACGCCGCGTTCGGATCCCCCGAGGACCGACGGGTGATGGGCCTCCTGCGCGCACACGCGGACGCGGTCCTGGTGGGGGGTCGGACGTTCAGGGCCTGGCCGCTGCCGCTCGTGGAGGCCGGACCCTCCCGCCGCCCTCGACGCATGGTGAACGCGGTGCTGACGCGCACCGGCGTTGGTCCCCGGGCGGGCCGCTTCTTCGAGCACCCGCGAATCCTCCCGGTGATCCTGGGCGGGCCCGAGGCGGATCTCGACGGGTTTCCCGCCGGTGTGGCCATCCACCGGTGTCCGGTCGCCCCCACGGTGGCCTGGGCGTGCGACGTGCTCGAGCGAGCCCACCGGGTGCGGACCCTGCTCGTCGAGGGGGGAGGGGATCTCGTGTTCCAGTTCCTGGACGCGGGTCTCCTACAGGATCTCTACGTCACCGTCTGCCCCAGGATCGTCGGAGGCGCGGGCGCATCCACGCTGGCGGACGGCAAGGGATTTCCGCCCGAAACGGCGCGTCGCCTGAGGCTGATGTCGGCCCGCCGGCTCGGCAGTGAGCTCTTCCTCCACTACCGGGTGCTCGCCTGATCGGTCGGGGGGCGCGCCGGGAGGGTGACGAGGAGCGTCTCGAGGAACGCGATCCATCGGGAGGCGCGGGCCTCGACGGCTCGACGACCGGGACCGTCCCGTAGCGTCCGCCACCGGGCCAGCAGGCGTTCGGCGTGCGCCCGGACGAGGGGGTCCTTCCCCAGGAGCGGGCCGAACGCCAGATCCAGGCCCTGGTGGGGCTCGGTTCCGGGAACGACCCGCATCACCTCGGCGAAGCGGCCTGCCTCCGGGGCCAGGCGCTCGGCATCGATGCGCCAGCCGTGCGACGCGCACCAGAGCCGGAGCCTGTCGGGACGATCCGTGGCATGGAGCACGGCGGCCTCGCAGGCGGGCCCGACCTGGAGAATGCGGGAGATCGTGGCCGCTCCCATGCCCGAGATGACGGCCACGCCCACGCGGGAGAAGCAGGACAGCCCGTCGGCCACGACCAGGCGGATGCGCCGGCGTTCAGGGAGGCGGTGCCGGTGACGCTCGGTGCCGATGGCGCCGAGCGCCGAGGCGATCCAGCCCTGGTCGCACCCCACCTCCACGACGGGCCACAGGTTCGGGACGAGCGAGACGATCGCCTCCCGCCGGGGTCGTCCGTCGGGCGGACCGCGCCGAGACCTGGACGCCTCTGGCCGGACACCGTACACTTCCACGTCTCCCGGGAACGGGCGAAGCCCATCGGAGCAGCCATGCGTATCTTCACGGCCTCCACCCTGCTGCCTCTTCTCCTGGCCGGAGCCGCCTGTGGGGACGAGGGCCAGGACACGGCCTGGTCCGCACCCACCGAGCCCACCGTGGAGCGCCCCGAGGGAGACGCCGACACGGACTCCGACACGGATGCCGATACGGACGTCGACACGGATGCCGATACCGATACGGGAGGGAAGGGGTAGGTCGCCGCCTGGCCGACGGGTCTTCAGCCCTCGGGCGTGGGCGGGAGATCCACCTCGCGGCGGGTGGCCCTCACGGCGGCCAGGCGACGCTGGAACGCTGCGGCGTCCACGGATTGCGGGACCGCACGGTCGGCCCGGAGCGTGGCCTCGGCTTCGGTCACCAGGCCAACGAGGTCGTCGAGGTCGGTTCCATCGCCGGAGGCCCGGGTGCGTTCGAGCAGGGCGTGCAGGTCGTCGCGGAGATCGCACAGGGCCGGCGTGGGCAGCGGGAGATCGGGCAGGCGTGCCAGGAGGTGCACGACGCGGCGCTCCAGGGCCGCCACGGCCGGGATGCGGTGGGGGAGGGCAGGGGAGGCGGAGGACAGGGGGCGCCGGGGGCGGGTGGAGGCGATCACCGCCAGGAAGGCGCCCAGTCCAGCCGCCGCGACGGCCGCGAGGCGGGAAACCACGAACAGTACGCCGGCGGCCATGAACGCCAGGCCCGCAGCCCCCCCGGCCAGCACCGCGACCGGAAAGCGGGCGACCTGGACCCGGCACGAGAGGCCGCAGGCCTCGAGGCGCGCGGCCGTCTCGGCAGCGGCTGCGGCGCCGGACGCCCGAGCCACCACCACGCCCCGCGGACCGGCGCGCTCGATCGCTCGGGTGTCGAAGCCCGTGAGGGCGGAGGCCAGCGCCAGGACCGCGTCGGGCGCTTTCGCGAGGTTCGCGACCACGAGGTGATCCCCCGAGGAGGATGCACGGGGAGCGGGCAGCAAAGCGGGGGCAGCGTCGGGGCCTTGGACGGGAATCTCGGGCAGGACGAGCCGCGGGGGGTCCCCGGGACCCAGTGCGCCCACTGCGGCGACGCGCCGGGCAGGGTCCGTCGAGAGAAGTCCCGTGAGGAGGGCGTCCACGTCGGGCGGGAGGTCGGGCCTCACCGTGGAGGCCGGTGTGGGGGCGGAGGCCATCGCGATCCTCCACGAGGCCGCGACCGACGCCGGCCAGGGCCATGCGCCCACGAGCCGCCGGTACAGGAGCACTCCCAGGCCGAACAGGGCGCTGCCCTCCGTGGGAGGAGCGCCGGCCAGGACCTCGGGGGCCGTGTGACGAGGGACGGGGCCTTCCGCGGAGGGGATGCCGCTTGGCGCGAGGCGAACGCGCCCGTCCCCATCCACCACGAGGTCCTCGGGTTCCAGGCGACCTCGGGGGGCCACGGCGGCGGGCACGAGCGAGGGTGCGAGCCAACGGGCCAGAGCGAGCGCCTGCTCGGCGTCGAGGGCAGGTACGTCCGCGAGTGTGCCCTTTGTGGGCACGCGCACGGCCACGGGTCCCTCGTCGCTCTCGACGAGCGTGGCCGGCAGGCGGACCGGGTCCGTCCCCTGGTACGTGGCCGCGCGGAAACCGTCGAGCGACCCGGGTCGTACGCGGGCCACGGCCGAGGGTTCCACCGCCTCTGCCCGATCCCCGGTGGAGGTGTCCTCGACGCTCCATCGCCGAAGATCGTCGGTGCCGCGCGACTCGCTCAGGATCCGCCATCGGCCCGCGATGCGATCGCCCGGTCGACGGCTCATGGACACCTCCGTGACCGCCCCTATCGCGGGCCACCCCCACGCGGGATCGCCACAGGCTATCCTCCCGGGCGTGGCTCGGTTCGCAAGAGACACCCTCCTGCCCCTGGTGATGGCGTGCGCCGTCCGCATGATCGCCGCCACCTGGCGCGTGCGCCGGACGGGTGGCCGCCTGCTCGAGGACAGCCTCGCCCGGGGTCCCGTGGTGTTCGCGCTCTTCCACGAGGACCTGCTCGTCCTGGGCGCCCTCCACCGAGGGCTCGGCATCCTCCCTGTCGTCTCCCTCTCGTCGGACGGCGAGTTGCTCGCCCGCGTGCTCAAGCGGATCGGGTATGCCACCGTGCGGGGTTCCTCGAGTCGTGGCGCGGTCCGGGCAGCCCGCGCCGCACTCCGGGCGCTCGATCGCCAGGAGGGCTCGCCCGCCGTGGCCGTGGATGGCCCCCGGGGACCGCGGCACCGGGTCCAACAGGGTGTCGTCGCGATGGCGGCCCGAAGTGGACGCCCCATCGTGTACGCGGTGGCCCGCGCCGCCCCGAGGGTACGCTGCACCTCCTGGGATCGCTTCCGGATCCCGCTGCCCTTCGCCCGCGTGGAGATCCGCTACGGGCGCGTCGAGCCACCGTCCAAGGCACACGCCACCTGGCTGAGGGAGGCAGAGGACCTCGGCCAGCGCATGCGGGCGTGGCCGGACTCCTCGGGGGGGCTGCGCTAGCGGCCCTCCCTCGGATCCTCGTCGGGGTTCGCTCGAGGCCGGATGAGGCGGGCGCGCACCGGGTGATACCCGGACGAAGCGGGTGTCGAGGGGGTGTGTTCCTCCTCGAGGTGCTCCGAGGCGGCGCTGTACTCCCCTGAGAAGCGCTCGACGAGGTTGCGGAGGCGGGAACGGATGCGGCGGCGTAGAGCCATCTCCAGACCCTCGGACGAAGAACGACCGCCAGGGTCCTATGTCCTGGGCGCAGACCGGGCAACCGGGGGGGGGGTTCCAATCGGAGGCCGGGACGTGGTATGAAACAACCATCCCGGCGGTTGCCATGCCACGCACCTCGTTCACCCTGGAACAGGTGGTTTCCTTCCTCCTCGACACACCGATGTTCGAGGATCTGTCGACGTCCGAGCTGTCCGAGGTGGTGGGCGTGCTCCAGGTCCAGTGCATGCGGGACGGCGGCGTCATCTTTCGGGAGGGGGAGCCGGGGGATGGCTGGTACCTCGTCTGGGAGGGGCGGATCGAGGTGACGCGATCGTCCGAGCTGGGGCCCACCCGCAGCATCGAAATCCTGGGGCCACACGCCTCCTTCGGGGAAACCTCCGTCATCGACGGGCAGCCCCGGGGCGTCACCGCGCGATCCGTCGGGGAGACCACGCTACTTCGCATCCCTCGCCGGGAGTTCGAGAGGCTCCTCGAAGAAGACAGCCTGGCTGCCTACAAGCTGGCGCTGGCGATGGCCAGGGTGGTCTGTCGTTGGCACCGGCAGACCATGGCCGAGCTGGCCGACGCCGCCGTGGAGCGCGATGCCATGGCGAGCGCCGTGCGCGATCGGCTGGAACCGCTGGTGCCCGGCCTTCCGCCTGGAGAGTAGCCCGCAATGTCCTGGCTGCTGGTCCTGGCCCTGCCGGTGGCCCTGGCCCAGACACCCGACCTGCTTCCGGAGGTGGTGACCCCCAGCGTGGAGACCACCTGGGAGGCGCACCACCGGGCGGTGGGACTCGCGGGCGATGCCGCGGACGTGGTGTGCGCCGATTTCGCAGAGGGGCTCCGGGTCTGCCTGAGGGTGCGCGAGGGGCCCGGTACGCGGCCCGTCACGCAGGCCGACCTGGATCGGTGGGGGCTCGACCCCACGGCGGCCCAGGCTCGGGCGATTCGCAGCATCGCTCGAGGCATGACGCCCGACCGCCCCGCGGAGATCCAGGTGGAGGGCGATCCTCGCACCTACCTCCTCTCCGCCGAGGGAGACGGCCTGGACCAGGCGGGATTGTTCTCGCCGGACCGGCTCGTCCTGCGGGCTGGAGGCCCGGTCGCCATCGGCATCCCGGCGCGTGGCGTGTTCATCGCCTTCGTCCTGGCCGATCCCGATCTGGCCCGGATCGTGGCCGTGGGAGTGCGGCGGGCCTTCGAGACCCTGCCGGACCCGATCACGGACACCCTGTACACCTGGAACGGGCAGGCCTGGATCCCCTGGGGTCGCGGCCGCCCCGCCTCGGAGGAACCGCCGGAACCGGCTGGGGGAAGCTCGCCGCCGCCGGTGGAGGCCCTACAGCCTACAGCCTACAGCCTGCAGCCTGCTACGCCGTGCGGGCCAGTTCCTTGGCCCACGAGTCCCGCAAAGGGACGATCCGGTTGAACACCAGGTGCCCGGGCCGGCAGTCCCGGCTGTCGGCCACGTAGTAGCCACGCCGTTCGAACTGCCAGCGCGTGCCGGGATCGCACCCGGCCAGCGAAGGCTCCACCCAAACCTGCAGAACCTCGAGGGAGCCTGGATCCAGCAGATCGAGGAAGGTGCGCCCCTCGGGAGGAGACGCGGGGTTGGGCACCGAGAACAAGCGGTCGTAGAGGCGGAGGGTCGCGGGCACCGCATGGGCGGCCGAAACCCAGTGGAGGATGCCCCGGACCCTGCGACCGTCGGCCGGAAGGGCGCCGAACGTGGTTGGATCGTGGGTGCAGTGCACCTCCGTGACAGCACCGGACACCGCGTCCCGGACCACGTCCACGCACTTCACGATGCACCCCCAGCGCAGGCGCACCTCGCGCCCAGGGGCGAGGCGGTAGTACTTGCGGGGAGGATCCTCCATGAAGTCGTCCTGCTCGATCCAGGCGACCTTCCCGAACGGCACCCTGCGGCTGCCCATGCGCCCTGGTTCGTCCGGAAACCAGGGGGCCTCGATCCACTCCACGCGGTCCTCGGGCCAGTCCACGAGCACGAGGCGTACGGGGCGGTGCACGCACATCGCGCGGGCCACCGAGGGGTTGAGGTCGTCGCGGATGCAGGATTCCAGCAGACCGATGTCCACGGTGGAATCGGCCTTGGCAACCCCGATGCGATCCGCGAACGCGCGCAGCGAGGCAGGCGTGTAGCCCCGGCGCCTCAGGCCCGCCACGGTGGGCAGGCGGGGGTCGTCCCAGCCCGAGACGTGGCCCTCGCGGACGAGTTGCAGGAGCATGCGCTTGCTCATCACCGTGTAGGTGAGGTTCAGGCGTGCGAACTCGATCTGGCGAGGCCTCGCGGCAGGACCGATCTGCTCCAGGAACCAGTCGTACAGGGGGCGGTGGTCCTCGAACTCCAGGGTGCAGATCGAGTGCGTGATGCCCTCGATGGCATCGGACTGGCCGTGCGCCCAGTCGTAGGTGGGGTAGACGCACCAGGCATCGCCCGTGCGGTGGTGGGTGGCCCTGAGGACCCGGTAGAGCACGGGATCGCGCAGGTTGAGGTTGGACGCCGCCATGTCGATCTTCGCCCGCAGCGTGCGAGAGCCGTCCGGAAACTCACCCGCGCGCATCCGGCGGAAGAGGTCGAGGTTCTCGGACGGCGAACGGTCCCGGTAGGGGCTCGGCGTGCCCGGCTGGGTGAGCGTGCCCCGCGTCCGTCGGACCTCCTCGGCGGAGAGATCGCAGACGAAGGCCTTGCCCGCGAGGACGAGCGCCTCCGCCCACGTCCAGAGCTGCTCGAAGTAGTCGGAGGCGTAGTACAGGTGGGGTCCCCAGTCGAAGCCGAGCCAGCGCACGTCCTCCAGGATGGACTCGACGTACTCGGTGTCCTCCTTGATGGGATTCGTGTCGTCGAACCGGAGATGGCAGCGACCGGCGTAGTCGCGTGCGATCCCGAAGTTGAGGCAGATGGACTTGGCGTGCCCGATGTGGAGGTAGCCGTTGGGCTCCGGGGGGAATCGGGTGACGACGCCGGATACGCGCCCTTCGGCCAGGTCGGCATCGATCCGGGCGCGGATGAAGTTGCGGGCCGGTTCGCTCATGAACCCCTCGAAGGCTCGTCGGGCACACGGCGCCCGTCGAGCCCATGAGGCAGGGCGGACGGGCGCCGTGTGGAGGATGGCTGGGGAGGAAGGATTCGAACCCTCGGATGGCGGGACCAGAACCCGCTGCCTTACCACTTGGCGACTCCCCAAGGAACCGCTGTCCGGGTACCGCCCAGCGAAGGCCCGTACGTAGCACCCGCCACCCACGCGGTCAAGATCCCGCGCGGGATCTGCCCGACCCCAAGGCACGCGAGATACGGGGGGGGCAGGAGGCCTCCGGTGGAACGGTCGCACCTCGCTGTCTTCCTGGTGTGGCTGCCTGCCTGCGGCACCCCATCCTCCGACACCGGGCCGGGAGGCGATGCCGACGCCGACGCCGACACCGACCCGGAGTCCTGCTGCGTCCACTCGGGCCTGCGCAACGTGGGGGGAACCTGGAGGTGGGCCTTCACGGAGGACCACGAGCAGGCCACCGGCGAGAGCGGGAGTTGGACGCGAACCCTCGAACGAGACGGCGAGCGCCGGCAGGTGACCGAGAAGGGGGTCACCTACGACCATCGGACCGGAATGGAGGTCTGCTGGACCGCGGTCTTCACGTACGTGTGCGACGGCGGCGGGGTCTGGATCGTGCACTCGGAGACCGAGTACACCTACGAGAGCGGCACGGTGGCGGGCGACGGTTGGTCCGACACCACCTACACCGATCCGGGACGGGTGATGCCGCGATGGATCGAGATGGGGTCGACCTGGACCCAGCGGGCCGGTGGGACCATCCGGTCGGAGGCGTCCATCGTGGACTTCTCCTACACCACCGAGTACGCCGTGACCGACACGGGCCCCATCACCGTCCCTGCCGGCACGTTCGACACGCTCGAGGTGGAGTGGACCGGATCCGCCGAGATGGGGACCTTCCGCGCCGCGCCGGGGGTGGGCACGGTCTGGACCACCGAGGAGGTGCTCCTCGAGTGGTCCACGGGCCGATAGGCCCCCCTCGGGATCGGGTCAGGACCTCTCGGACTCGTCCTCCTCGCGGATCGCACGAGCCGCGCCGGCTCGGGCCACGAAGAAGCAGGCCGCGGCCAGGCCGACGAAGAGCGCGAGGGAGATCCCCTGGCCCAAGGCCCCGGCGTACCAGGCGGCCTCCTCGCTCGCCAGGAACGTCTGCCCGTGAGCCCGGTCGAGCCAGAAGCGCTCACCGACGGAGATGAACTGGATGGGTGCGCCCAGAGCCGGCTGCCGCAGCACGGCGGTGAGGATGCCGAAGATGGCCGCACCGGCCATGAGGCCCGAGGCCACGAGCGTACCCTGGTCCTTGCGGGCGTTGCGCACCCGGTCGCTGCCTCCGGTCCGCCCCACGATCCAGGCGAAGAAGGCGCCGGCCAGCACCGCGAGGTTGATGGCGAGAGGGAGGTACATGCCGAGGGCGAACGCCAGCATGGGTACCTGCATCATGTAGAGCACGACCGCGACGAGGCAGCCCAGGCCGTAGAGGAGCCATGGCTGGCTGGCGGGATCCTCGAGCAGGCCGCGCGCCACGGCGGCGAGCATGTTGGCCTGCGGCGCGGGGAGCACCTTCTCGTTGGAGACCAGCGCTCCGGTCGCGTCGGGGATCAGGAAGTGGTAGCCCGAGTCCATGATGGGGACGACGAAGGCCACCACCAGGGAGGCCAGCGCCAGGCCGGCGAATTTCCAGATCTGCTGGTTGCGGGGTGTGGCACCGATCCAGTAGCCGATCTTGAAGTCGGAGATGAGCGCCCCGGACGTGGAGAGCGCCGTGCACACGGCGCAGCCCACGATGAGGGCGATGAACATGCCGCCCGAGCCCTTGAGCCCCACGCCCACGAGGGCGAGAATGGTGAGCACCACGGTGATGAGGGTCATCCCGGACACGGGGTTGGTGCCCACGGTGGCGATGGCCTGAGCCGCCACGGGCGTGAACAGGAACGACAGCGCGAACCCCACGCCCGCGCCCACCACCGCGTAGAGGGCAGCCTGGGTCGCCGCGTAGGTGGTCCCCGTGGCGGAGTCGGGCGTGGAGATGCCCACCACGAAGAAGAGAACCGCCATGAGTGCGGCTGAGCCGATCTGGATGAGCAGCACGTTGCGCGGGTGCATGTCGGTCTGGGTCCGGGGATCGGCGGCCGTCGACCCGGCACGCCCGAGACCCTTGAAGCCGAGCGTGATCGAGCCCAGGATGATCTTGCCCATCCGGATGATGGAGATGATGCCCGAGGCGGCGATGGCGCCGATCCCGATGGGCTTGACGAACGCCTTGAAGATCTGCTCCGAGGACATCTGGGCGACGTCGTGGGTGGCGCCGGCGAACGCGAAGGGGCCCGCGTGGGACCCCACGAGGTAGACCATGGGGACGAGCACGAGGTAGGCCAGCACCGACCCGGCGGCGATGACCGAGGCGTAGCGGAGGCCGATGATGTACCCGAGGCCGAACAGCGCCGCGAGGCCCTGCATGGAGATCTCGAGGCGGATGGCCGCCATCTTCTCGCCGAGGCCCCCGAGGAGCGCCCGGGAGGTCATGATGGGGTTCCAGGCCCGCACGCCCTCGACGAGGAAGTCGTAGACCGCTCCCAGGCCGAATCCGGCCAGCAGGATGCGGCCCGCGCTGCCCTTCGTGGACTCGCCGGACACGAGGATCTCGTTGATGGCCGTGGCCTCGGGGAACGGCAGGTCGCCGTGCTGGTCCTTCACGAAGAACCGGCGCAGCGGGATGATGAGGACCGTGCCCAGCGAGCCCCCGATGAAGCAGGCCAGGAAGATCTGCCACCACTTCGGGTGGAGCTGGTTGATGTAGAGCGCCGGGATGAGGAACGCGGCCCCGGCGGCCACCACGCCCGAGGCCTGACCGATGGACTGGACGATCACGTTCTCGAGGATGGTGCTCCGGACCCGGCGCATGCGTCCGAAGAAGATGGCGAGGATGGCGATGGGGATCGCTGCCTCGATGGCGTTGCCGGCCCGCAGGGCCATGTAGATGCAGGCCGCCGAGAAGATGCCCACCATCAGGAGGCCCATCAGGACCGACCAGTAGGTCACTTCGGCGCGGGTGTCTCCCGCTGCCACGATGGGTTGATACGTTTCGCCGGGCGCGAGCCGGGTGTACGCGTTGGACGGCAGCAGCTTCGAGCTCTTCCGTGGAGCGGATTCCATGAGAGGTCTCCAGGGGCCGGCAGCGGTGGGAAGGCCTGTCCTATTGCGGCGTGGGAAGCGGCGCGAGAGGGGCAGGGACATCTCTGGGGTGTCGACATGGCGATCGGTGGCCACGGGATCTTGGGCATCGGTCGTGATCGTGATCGTCGGCCGGGATCGTGGGTCGTGGGTCGTGGACGGGTGCGGGGCCGTCGGCCGTAGGGCGGGCCCGGGGTGAGGTCGGCGAATGTGCCGCCGCGCTCGAGATCGCGGTCGCGATGGGACTCGTGAGCCCGCGAGCGGGGG
>JAFGLY010000024.1 GCA_016927815.1 Deltaproteobacteria bacterium
CAGGACTCGCCTGGGGACCGCTGGGTCGGGCGGGAGCCGCCCGGGGAGCGCTGGGCCGGGCGGCGTCGGGTCGGACCTGTTGCGGGGCCGGACTTCGAGCGGAGGAGGGCGGCGGCGCGTGCTTCACGGGCGCCTGCTTCTGGCTCTGGCGGCTCGAGGGCTTTGCCTGGCTGCGGGAGGTTTGGCTCGACCGGGACCGGGTGCTCCGGTTGGCGGCCAGCTTCACCGCCGAATCCTCGGACACCGAGGGCTGGTCGGATCTCGGGGCGGCGTCGACGGGCGGGGAAGTCGCGAAGAGCGCCAGGAGGGGAAGGGCAATCAAGGCATGGCGCATGGGATCCTCCGTCGAGAGCAGGTGCCCGGACGTCCCTTGGACGGGCGGACCGTCCGTTCCATTCACGCACGGCCCGCCTGGCGGGCACAGGGAGCCGCGACCAGCGGCCCGCGTCCATTCTAACTCTGGACGAAGGCCGCCCTCATCCGTTTCAGCGCCTCGGCCGGGACCACCCAGATGGTGTCCTGGCCGGCTCGTCTCACCCAGGCGAGATCCTGGCCTCCCTCCTGGAAGCCGGCGCCCACCTCCAGGACCCTGCTCGTCCCGTCCACGAGACGGGCCTCGAAGCGCGCCCCGGGCGGAGCGAGCCCTGCGGTCGCCGCGTCCACGTCCTCGTCCACTGCGAGCGCTCTGAGCTCGCCCATCGTGCGGGTCGCCACGAGGGCGCGCCTCAGGTCGACCTCCATCGAGACCGGCTCCGCCACCCGCCACAGCCGGGTGGTCGGATCCTGCTGGATGCGCACCCGAAGGCCGCCCTCCTCGAGGACCAGGCTCTGTACCTGCTCGGGCGGGAAGTCGAACAGGGTCCGGTCACGGTAGGCCTCCACCCCCTCCTCCAGGCGGGTCACCCAGGAGGCACCGATCCGGTAGACGTCGGGGTTGTCGTCGGCGCGTGCGAGTCCCGAGGCGCCGTCGGGAGCGGGCACCACCAGGATGCGGTGGGTGGTGCCGTCCGCGAGGGCGATCTCGTAGGCCCCCCTGGGCCGGTCCCAGCCCGACCCGAAATCCGGGGCGTGCACCTCGCCGGCGCGCAGCCGGGCCAGGGATCGGACCAGCGTGTCCAGGGTCCTCTGGTCCACCGGAAACGTCGGGTCGCCATCCAGGTGCCACACCGACTCGGTCGAGGCCTCCGTGTCCTTGGCGATCCCCGCGGGGATCCTCTGGAAGGTGAGCACGCCGCCGGATCCCTCCACGGTCAGGCCGCTGACCAGGGTGTCGTCGAGCGAGAGCACCGATCGGTTCCGCCAGGCCGAAGCCTCTTTGCGGAACCGCGACGCACCCCCCACACGGGCGCGGTAGACGTCGTCCGATCCGGCCATCCTGAGGAGCGTGGATCCGCCTTCCACGTCCCGGCCCACCACCATCGAGATCACGGGCACGGCCTCGCTTGTGAAGACCTCGAAGCGGACCCCCTCGTTGTCGTCCAAGGCGTAGTCCTCGAGGTGGCCGGCGTCCACACGGGCATCCATGGGGACGGGCTGGCCGAAGGGACGGAGGAGGGCCTCCAGGGCGCTCGCGTCCGCCTCCGCCTGGAGAGGCTGCTTGAGGCGCCACCGGTCGCCCTGCCTCTCGATCACGATGGGCTGACCGGCCCGCTCGAACGTGACTCGCGTGATGGCGTCCCCATCCAGGGCGGGGAGCGTGGGCAGTCGGAGTCCCGACCCATCCTGGCCCGACGGGAGCACCAGGAGCAAGGCCAGGAGACCGGCGACGACCAGGAGCGTCCAGGTGGTCCGCGACAACATCATGGCCGCACCTCCCGGTACCGTGGGACGCGACGCCTCCAGAGCCAGCGCCCGAGCCCGAAGAGGAACAGGACCAGGATGCCTCCGATGGCATCGGTCACGCGCATCCAGGCCAGCGCAGCCGGATCGGGTTTTTCGAGGGGGGGGAGGGTGAGGGACTTGGTGCGGATGCGGATCAGATCCTCGTCCTGGACCATCCAGTCCACCACGTTGAGCACCAGGCCCACGTTGTTGGCCACGGCGTCCGCCGAGCCGCACACCACGAGGCGGGCCGGGGCACCCTCGGTGATCCGGGCACCGGCCTCGTCCTCGGGAAGGCTCCCGGCCCCGGGGGAGATCGGGGAGACGGCGGGCGGGATGGGAAGGTCGGAGAAGGCGCTCGGAAACGCCCCGGTGAGGGCTACGAGCACGGGCCAGGCCCCCACCTCCTCCCCCGGGGCCGGCGTCTTGAACGCCGTCGGATCCACCGTCCGGATGCTTCGGATCCGGCTCGCCTGCCGGGAGGCCCGCGCCAGGACCTGCGCCTCCACTCCCGGAGGCAGAGGGTCGGCCAGCTCCAGGGAGGACGCAAAGGGGAAGATGAGCTGGCCCAAGCCCTTCACCACCAGGCTGTCCGGCGCGAGGTCGGTGATCCGCGGGACGAGAGGGTGGTTGACCGGCATCTGCACGATGTACCGACCGCGTCTCACCGGAACCCGCAAGAGGCCGTTCTGGGTGCGATCCAGCACCAGGTCGCGTCGGACCGAGACCCCCCACGGACCCAGGAGGCTCTCCAGGGCGGTGTAGATGGCCTCCGGCCTCAAGGTGCGGAGGTCCGGCCGGACGTGGGTGAGGAACACGCCCAGGGATCCGCCCCGCAGGAGGTACTGGTCCAACTGGTACCGGGTCCGCTCGGAGACGGGCTGCTGGGGGCCCACCATCAGCAGGGCGTCCACCGCCTCGGGAACGCCGGCCTCCGCGCCGAGGGGTATTTGCACCACCTCGTAGGACTCGGCCAGCTCCGCCCTCAGGGTCTCCAGAGGACCGCCTGCCCGGAGCACGTCCACCTCGGCGCTGCCCGAGGTGAAGCCGATCGTGGGACGCTCGTCCACGAGCAGACGCTTGAGCACGCGCGCGATCTCGTACTCCATGGTGCCGAGCAGGGTCACCGCCTCCAAGGCTTCCTGCCGCTCGCCGTAGACGAAGGAGGCGCCCATGAACACGCGCTTGAGCTCGGCGCGGTCCGTCCCCTGGTATCGGTACTGGATGGGCTGGATCCCGAATCTCCGGGCCTCCTCCTCCAGTTCCCCGCTTCCGGTGGGGTCGACGACGGAGACCTCCATGCGGCCCCGGGAGTAGGCCCGGAACTCCTCGAGGCGATCCACGAAGACCTGCTCGTGGTTGTTGTAGGGCGCTTCGAGACCCCGTGTGAAGTAGACCTTGACCAGGAGGGGTTTTTCGAGGCGGCCCGCGATGGCGCGGCTCGTCTCCGAGAGCGTGTAGAGGTGATCGCGGGTGAGATCCAGGCGTGCGAAGTGGCGGGCCGCCAGGAGGTTGGCGAGGATCGCCACGAGCAGGACGGCCCCGAGGCGGACCCACGCGTCGAGGAGGAGTGCACGGCGTGGCTGCATGGCGGCGTCCTCAGGCGAGCCGTCGCAGGCGGAGGGCGAAGGTGGCCACGTGCAGGGCCACCGCGACGACCGCACCATGGAAGACGACGGCGCGCGTGTCGATCACGCCGCGTGCCAGGGCGTCGAAGTGGTAGTCGAAGGAGAGGTACTGGACCACGGGCAGGATGGCCGGGGGCACCTGGACCAGGAAGAAGCCCATGGCGAAGGGCACGAGGCAGAGCAGCACCGAGAGCAGGAACGCCACGACCTGGTTGGCCGTCGTGGCGCTGGCTGCGGTGCCGATGGCGCAGAAGGCCGCACCGAGGAGGACCAGGCCGAGGTAGCCTCCCAGGATCGGACCCCAGTCCAGGTCTCCCGCCGTGCCCAGGGTCAGCGGGTAGGGCAGGGTGAGCAGCAGGGCCAGGGCGATGAGGGCCAAGGCCGAGAGGTACTTGCCCAACACGACCTGCGTGTCCGAGATGGGGAGGGTGAGGAGCAGCTCCAGGCTCCCCGTGCGGCGCTCCTCGGCGAAGAGCCGCATGGTCAAGGCCGGTACGAGCAGCAGGAAGAAGATGGCGGACCAGGAGAAGAGGGCCCGCAGGCTCACCACGCCCTGCGACCAGATGTCCTGGAACCAGAGCGTGAACACGGCCACGAGCGAGAGGTAGACGGGCAGTACGATGTAGGCGAGCGGCGAGTCGAACGCGCTCGCGAGCTCCCGCCGGAACACGGCCAGCACGTTGCCCATGGAGTGCCTCCCGGAATCGCCGGACACGGGCTTCCAGGCTAGCCGATCGAGGTGCGACGTCAAGGCGATCCTCGATGGACCTCGCTCCGGCAGACCCTGCAGGCGGGAACCGAGGGAGTCGCCAGACCCCCTGCGATGCGTCCGTTCGGGCCCTCCCGAGATACGCTCCCCGCGTCGCCGGACGACCCTTGCCGTTCATGGACCCTCGCCACCTGGACGAACTGGCTCGCGTGGAGGCCACCTACTGGTGGCACGTGGCCAAGCGGGCGCTCCTCGAAGACCTGCTGCACCGCTTCGCTCCGCCGCCCGGCTTGCTCGTGGAGGGCGGGGTGGGCGCGGGGCTCACGCTCCGGGCCTGCCGCGACCTCGGATACGAGGTGGCAGGGCTCGACCGCATGCCCGAAGCCGGGGGCCACGCCGCCGCCCTGGGGCTGACCGAGGTCCATGTCCAGGACCTGCACGATCCCTGGCCGTTCGAGGCCGGTCGGGCTCGGGCGGTGGTGCTCCTGGACGTGCTCGAGCACCTCGAGGATCCGGTGAGCGTCTTGCGGCACGCCGCGGCCGCGCTGGAGCCGGAGGGCGTGGTCGTGGTATCCGTGCCCGCGGTCCCGGCCTTGTTCGGGCCCTGGGACCGGGCGCTGGGCCACCTGCGCCGGTACACCCGCGGGATGCTCGCTGCCGAGGCCGGCGAAGCCGGGCTCACCGTCCGATGGATCTCTGCCTGGAACGCGTTCTCTCTGTTGCCAGCCACGCTCGTGCGCGGGGTGGATCGGATTCTCGGAAGACAGCCCGGCGTGGCGTTTCCCGAGGTGCCCGAGGTCGTGAACCGAGGGCTCGTCACCCTGGCCGCAGCCGAGCGTGGTGTCTTGGGAATCCACGCCCTGCCCCTGGGCCTCTCCCTCGCCGCCGTACTCGCGGCCCGGTAGACCGGGACCATGGCCCATCCCTCCCCGCTCGTCTCGGTCGTCGTACCGGTGCTGGACGAGGCCACGGTATTGCCTCGCCTCGTAGAGGCGGTGGAGGAGGCCGCGGCGCCCACGGGGTGCCGTCTCGAACTGGTGCTCGTCAACGACGGCTCCACCGACGGCAGCGGTTCCGTCATGGACTTCCTCGCCCGTGAGAACCCGCACCGGAGGGTGGTGCACCTCTCCCGCAACTTCGGCCACCAGGCAGCGATCCAGGCAGGCCTGCGGGTGGCCTCGGGCGACGCGGTGGTGGTCATGGATGCCGATCTCCAGGACGATCCCGCGGGTCTCGCCGACATGATCGCACGCTGGCGGGAGGGGTACCAGGTCGTCTACGCCATCCGGGTGGGCCGCAAGGAAGGCCTCGTGAAGCGCGCGCTCTTCCACCTCTTCTACCGCCTCCTCTCCTCCGTCTCGTCCACACCCATCCCCTGCGACGCCGGCAACTTCGGGCTGCTCGACCGCCGCGTGGTGACGATCCTCGACGGCCTGCCGGAGGTCCGCCGCTACCTTCCGGGCCTCCGGGCGTGGACCGGGTTCCGCCAGGTGGGGATCCCGGTCGAGCGGGGCGAACGCTACGACGGACGGCCGCGGGTGTCCTGGCTCGGGCTCGCCCGCCTCGCCCAGGAGGCGGTGTTCTCCTTCTCCGCCGTTCCCCTCACGATCTTCTACGCCATCGCAGGCATCGCCATCCTGGCCTTCCTGAGCCTCGCCGGGTTCACGCTCTACCACAAGCTCTTCACCGGCCTGGCCATCCCCGGCTGGACGAGCATCATCACCACGGCCTGCTTCTTCGGAGGTTTGAACGCCCTCGGGATCGGCATCCTGGGCGAGTACGTCCTGAGGATCTGGGACCAGGTGCGGGCCCGCCCGGCGTGGGTGGTGGACCGGACCGTCAACGTCCCAGAGAACGCCTGGCGCCGACCTGGCGACGGATGACGTCCGATCGTGTCCGCAGAGGGGCCTGGGGGGTCGCGGCCGTCCTGGTGGCCCTGGGCCTGCTGTGCCGGTGCATCGCCCTCGAGCGGTGGCCCGGGCTCAACGGGGACGAGGCCTGGTACGGCGTCCAGGCGCTGGACGTGCTCGGAGGCGCGTTCCCCGCCCTGGCCACGCCGACCGGCAACGCCGTCAACCCGTTCTTCCTGGGGCTCCAGGTCGCGGTCCACGGCGTGCTGCCCGCCTCGACCGTCACCGTACGCCTCCCGGCCCTTGTGTCGGGTGTGGCCGCGGTCCTCCTCGCCTGGCCCCTGCTCCGGCCCCTGGGTCGCGGCTCGGCAGCCGCCGGCACGGTGCTCCTGGCCTGCCTGCCGTTGGCGATCGCGTACAGCCGGTTCGGTTGGGACCAGTCGCAAGGCCTGCTCGCCGGACTCCTGGCCTGCGGCGGGGCGCTCCGGGGCCGGCCGCTCTGGACCGCTCTGGCCCTGGTGGCGGCCTTCGTCGTCCACCCGTCCAATCTCTTCGTGGCGCCTTTCCTGCTCGCGCTCCTATGGGTCCGCATCCCGCCCGGCCTCCCGGCTCGCGCCCGCATGCGGCACGCGGCTGCCCTCGGGCTCGGTGCGGCTGCCCTGGTCGCCGGGCTGGCCGTGCTGGTGCCCGTCGGCCCCCGGTCCGAGGGACTCCTCTCCGAGCTCGCGAGCCTGCCCCATCTCCTGATCTGGACGCTCAGGATGCTCTCCGGCACCTCCATCTACACCCACGTGAGCGCCCCGCCGGCCGCCGGCACGGTCCTGGCCCACGATGCCGCAGGCGCCGTGCTGGCGGGGATCCTTCTCGGACCGGGCCTGGGGCGTGCGATCCGGGCCCGCGATGCCGACGCGCTGGCTGCCACAGCGGGACTGGTGGCCTCTTTTCTGCTTTTTGCCATGATTGCGGGCCGACTCGCACGCCTGCCCGACGCGCAGCGGTACGGCCTGTTCCTGGTCGTGCCGGCGCTGATTGCGGCCCTTCGCCTCGGCCGTCGGCTCGCCCCGGAGGCCGTGCTCGGGGGGGCCGTCGTGGCGGGTGCGCTCCTGCTCGTGTCCTTCGCCTCGGGCTACCTCGAGCCCCTGGCCACCCAGGGAGGCCGGGCCCACCGGGCGTTCCGCACCGGGGCGGTGGAGCCCAAGACCGCCCTGGTGACCGCCATCCGGGCCGCCACCCCCGATGCCCCCCGCGTGGCGGCGGAGGACTGGTGGACGTTCTGGCCGATTCACTACCTCGGGTCACGCCCTCCCCCCTTCCAGGTCTCCTACCTGGGCGCTTTCAGGGGCGATCCCTCGCCGGAGAAGGTCGAGGCCGTCCAGGCCACGCTGGCGACCGGGGCCTGGGTGGTGGGATTCGAGGGCGGATTCGCCGAAGCCCTGGTGGCCCGCGCCGTCCCGGCAGCCAAGATCGAGCGGCTGGATGCTTGGGACCCGACGGGGCGCCGCGTGCTCTCTGCGTGGCGCATTGCCTCCCCCAGGGCGTCCTGGGATACGGGGCACCGATGACGGCGCCGCTCCTCCTGAGCTTTGCGGCCCTCGCCTCCGCCGGGGAGTGCGAGGACCGGCTCGAGCACGGGTGGAGGGTCGACGTGCCGACCTGGCCCGGGGCGCTGGCGTCGAGCGCGCATGGATCCCTGCTCGCCGAGCCGCCCACGGACGGCACCCCCTACCGACCCGAACCGATCCCCGAGGTGGATACCTACGTCGCCCACGAGGCCGTCACCGCGCTCGGCGCGTCCGACTGGGTGGCGGCCGGGTACGACGGCCGGGGGGTGAGGGTCGCGGTCTTCGACGTCCAGTGGTACGACGCGGAGCTTCGTCCGAACGAACTCGGCGCGTTCGAGACCTGGGACTGCCAGGCGCACCGCTCGTGCGAGGTCCCGATGGACACGCTCCGGCCCACGTTCGAGTACGAGGAGGCCAGCCACGGCGTGGCCTGCGCGGAGACGATCCGCGACGTGGCGCCGGGTGTCCGGCTGGACCTCGTCCGGGTGAACGGCCTCACGACGCTGGAGAACGCCGGGGCGTGGGCCGTGGAGCAGGGTGTCGACGTGGTCTCCATGTCCATGTCGTTCTACGGGAACTCCTTCCACGACGGTACGGGTCCGGTGAACGCGGTGGTGGACGAGATGGCCTCCGGCGACGTCCTCTTCGTGTCCTCCGCGGGGAACTCGGCCCGGGAGCACTGGATTGAGTCGTTCCGCGACACCGACCGAGACGGGTTCCACGAGTTCGAGGGCGGGAGCGAGGTCCTGCCGGTCTGGTTCGACGCCGGGTCGAGCCGGCTCCAGGTCCTCTGGGACCAGTTCGGACGCTGTGGAGACACCGACCTCGACGCCTACGTCTGGAGTGCGGACGGCGTCCTGTTGGGCCGGACCGAGGAGCGCCAGACCCCGGGCACGTCCCCCTGTACGCCCGAGGAGTCGGCGAGAGTGTGGGCCGATGCGCCGGGCTGGACCTACGTCCAGGTGCGCAGAGCGGCCGGCGACGCCTGGACGCGGTTCGCCCTGTATGCCCGCGGCGGCGAGATGCATCAGCCCATCGGGGCGGGCGCCATCGCGGACCCGGGCTCCAATCCCCTGACCTTCACGGTGGGGGCCGTGTGGGCCGCCCGTTACCCGGGAGGCGCGGCCGAGTCCTTCTCCTCGCAGGGACCCACGCACGGTGGGGATCCCAAGCCCGACATCGCCGGACCCGACGGCTTGTCCACGTCGATCTACGGCGAGGCGGGGTTCTTTGGCACCTCCGCGGCCACGCCCGCCGTCGCCGCATCGGTGGCGCTCGTCCTGTCCCGCTACCCGGAGGACACCCCTGCCGAGGCCGCTGCCCGCCTCCAGGCCTGGGCCCTGTCCGACGACCCGACCTGGTCCTCCTGGGACGGGACGGTCGGTGCAGGTTACGCACGGTTGCCTCCCCTGGAGACGCTCGAGCACGGATGCGGATCCCGCCCGCTCGTGCTCCCCGTCCTGTTCTGCTTCCCGTTCGCCGCTTCCAGACGCCGCATGGTGACATGAAACGATCCCTCTCGCTCGTGATGATCCTGCCGGTCGTGGCCGGCTGCCACCTGTTCTCGTCCGGCACGATCGCCACCACCTGCGAGGATCTCGAGGGTGGGTGCGATCCGGACAGCGGCCCCGAGGACACCGGATCGTTCGTGCCGGACAGCCCCTATGGGAGCTGGTTCGTGTCGGGCTCCGGCACCGCGAACGAAATCCAGGTCCGCGTGGTGGACCCCGATCTGGACGTCGTGGTGGAGGCCTCCACCGATCCGTCCCGCGAACCCGGGCCCGTGGCGTGGGACGAGGTCGAGGAGCGGGCCTTCTACTACGACAACGCCACCCGGTTCCTCCATGTCCTGTGCAGGGGGGCCGACCGCGTGATCCAGGGCGAGGCCCCCGACTCCGGCGCGACGTCCCTCGTGATCGTGGACCTCCACGTCATCGAGGGTACCCTCTACGCGCTGGCACCGACCGCCCTCTACCAGGCCGACCTCGAGGCCGAGGCGTTCGTCACCGTGGTGGGTGCGGGGGGATTCCAGGACGCGCGCAGCGTCTTCCCGGCTCCCGGGGAGCATGCCTACGTCCTCGACGCCGGGGGTCCGGAAGGGCTCCCGGACCTGTGGCGGGTGGATCTCGGGGCCCACTCGGCGTCCCTCATGTTCCAGAATTTCGACGACGGACAGGGCCGTGCCCACGCCGGTTTCCTCGGTGAGGAGGACATGCCCTGGGTCTGCTCCAGCCTGGGCGCCACCTGGGCGGTGGCCGACCTGAGCGGCGGATCCCGCGTGCCCTCGGTCGTACCGGACGCCGCCGACATGGAGGCGCTGGTGGGCAGGTCCTTCGTGGAGGACGTCACCGACTGCGGCTGGGACGCTGCGTCCTCCCGCTTCCTCGTGGCCTCGTCCTCCGCCGGCCTTCTGGGCATAGACGCCTGGAACCACGTGGACCGGATCCTGGCGCCCCAGGAGGGCGAAGACCCGTTCCGCGCATCCTTCGCGCCGGCACTGCAAGCCCGGTAGGCCGATCCGGATCGCCTCGCCGGCCCCACCCCGTCGCCCCCCGGGAGGTGCCGGTGGTACACTCGGCCATCCGGGAGACCCTCATGCGCCAGCGCCTCGTCCCGAGCCTGCTCCTCGTCGTCGCGGGGTGCGACGCGTGCGATGAGGAGACGACTCTGGCGCTCTCGATCCTGCTGGACGGAGCCACCCCCGTGCGCGCCGAGGTCGTGCCCGCCGTGGGGGAGGGATGCCGGGTCGACGTGCCCGTCGTGCTGCTCAACGCCTGGAGCGCCGCGGTGCCGGGGGGACTGCTGGGCCTCGCCGTGACCGGTCCGACCGCGGTGGCCGAGGCCACGACGGTCGAGCCGGACGCCTTCGGGCATGCCGTGCTCGGCGTCACGACCGACGCCGAGGAGGCCTTCCAGGTCGAGATCGTCGATGCACCCTCCGGGGTCACCTCCCAGGAGGCCGTCTACTGCTGGACCACGGCCGGACCGCTGCCCTTCCTCCAGCTCGGCATGGGCTGGGATCCAGGCGTGGGGCTCCCCCCCGAGCACCTCGGCACAGCCACCGGGGGCGTGCTCGTGGCCTCGGGTGCCGCCGTGTGGTGGATCTCCAGCCGCCCCGGCGCACCCGCCCAGCGCGTGCTGGAGCCCGAGGACCCCATCGTTCGCCTCGACACGCTCCACGTGGACACGGACGGCGTGCTCGACGCCCTGGTCCGGACGCGCACCGAGGTCTTCCTGCTCCGGGGGCGACGCGACGGGGGCATGGGATGGGGTGCCGGGTTCGGGGTCGTCGGCCGGTCCATCCACGGGGCCGGGGTGGGCGACGTGGACGGAGACGGTTTGGCGGACGTGCTCCTGGTGGTGGACGGCTCCAAGGGCGACTGGCTGGACGTGTGGTCCGGGGACGGGACCTGGGGGTTCCAGCACCTCGACGGGCAGCCGTTGCCCTTCACCGCGACCGACGCCTGGGCCGCGGACGGCTCGGGGGACGGCCGGGTCGAGTTGAACGCCCTGACTGAGATGGCCGTTCTCCAACGCTATGCCCGCGTCTCGGGAGGCTGGGCCGAGACCTGGCCCAGCGGACTCGAATCGGACCTGGCCACACCCGCGATGCTGGTGGGCTCCGGGGATCTCCAGGGCGGAGGCATGCAGGATCTCGTGCTCATGGCCGCCCCGGAGGAGGGCGTGGAGCAAGAGGTGCTCCTCTTCGTCATGGAGGATGGCCCGATCCGCTACCGCTTCTCCTTCGAGGACCCCTTTCCCACGATCGGCGATCTCGACGGCGACCGGATGGTGGACCTCGTGGTGGGCGCGGGCGACCGCCTGGTGTCCTTCACGTGGGAGGAGGCGGCGGACACCGGCGGCGAGGGAGCCGGCTTCAGGCGGCACGTGGTGTCCGACGTGGAGGGAAGCGGACCCCTGGTCGTCCTCGACGCCGACGAAGACGCTACCAGCGACGTCCTCGTGGCCCACGACGCGTGGCGCCTGTACCCCGGCGATCCGCAGGCGAACCCCTGGCAGGCGCTGGAGGGGGAGTGGAGCACCTGGGACCTCGCGCTCCTCGCCGTGCCCGAACCCGTGTCCCTCGAAGGAGAGCAGGCCGGACTCGGCCTGCTGGGCTGGGCGGATCACGACGGCACCTCGGGGCTGGCTCTGTGGCGGGTGATCCCCGCAACCGAGGGCGGGCCCGACTTCGTGCAGAGCGGGCGTGTCCTCGTCGAGGACGGAGCCCTCCCTCGGGACCTCGCCGTCTGCCACGACAGGGTCTACGGACTCACCACCACGGGTACCCTGGTCGCGGCGCGCTTCGACGGCGACACGGGCCTCGTGGAGATCGCCCGGGACGTCTCGAAGGGAGCCGCCCGCCTCGCGTGCGGGCGCCTGGAGGGCGGAGCGGCCCTGGCTGTGGCCGCCTGGGACGGCGCTACCGCCCTCCTCGACGAGTCCCTCGCGCCTGTGGACGCGACCGAGCTGGGCTCCCTGGGCGACCTGGCCGCCGCGGACACGGACGGCGACGGCACCCACGAGCTCGTCCCCTGCGCCACCCAGGGTTGTGCCGTGCTCGCCGTCGACCGGGACCAGGACGGGCTCGACGAGGTGTACCGGCTGGAGGACGGCCTCTTTGTGGATCTCGCGTCGGGCGCGAGCGAGGCCGGGGACGGGGACCCGACGGCCGTGGACCTCGACGGCGACGGCCGACTGGAGATCGTGGCGGGGTCGCCGGGCCGGATGGAGGTCCATCGGCCCGTGACGGGCGGCCTCGCCCCCCGGGTGGACCGCTACACCCGAACGGACCTGCCGGGTCCCGTCCGGTTCCTGGACTGGAGCGGCGACGGAAACGCGGATCTCGTCGCGCTCGGGGATCTCGGAAGCCTGGTCCTTCTCGCCAGGGAGCCCTCGCCATGACCCCCTCCCCCGAACCCTCGGCCCTCGTCGAGCGCCTGCGGACCACGGTGCGGACCGGCCGCACCCGGCCCCTGTCCTGGCGCGTGTCCCAGTTGAGGCGCTTGAAACGCATGCTCCTCGAGTGCGAGGAGGCCATCGACGAGGCTGTTTCGGCGGATCTCGGCCGCCACCGGGTCGAGACCTGGACCCACGAGATCGGGCTCGTGGTTTCGGAGATCGATACGGCGCTCACCGAGATCGAGACCTGGGTCCTCCCCGAACGCGTCTCGGTGCCCTCCGTCATGATCCCCGCCGCAGCCGAGGTGGTGTGCGAGCCGCTCGGGGTCGTGCTGATCATCGGCCCCTGGGACTACCCGTTCCTGCTCCTGCTGGGACCGCTCGTCGGGGCGCTGGCCGCCGGAGACACCGCCGTGCTCAAGCCCTCGGAGCACGCACCCGCCAGCGCGGCCTTGCTCGCCCGTCAGGTGCCCCGCTACCTCGACACCGAGGCGGTGCAGGTCGTGGAAGGCGGTCCGGACGTGGCGGCCTCGCTGGTCGAGGCCGCGTTCGACCATGTCTTCTTCACCGGGAGCTCCCGGCTCGGCCGGAGCGTGGCAGAGGCGTGCGCTCGGCGGCTCGTGCCCTGCACGCTCGAACTCGGAGGCCAGAACCCCTGCATCGTGGATGCCGCCACGGACCTGGAGATCGCGGGCCGACGCATCGCGTGGGGCCGGTTCATCAACGCGGGCCAGACGTGCGTGGCCCCGAACCACGTCCTGGTCCCCCGGAGTGCCGCCGAGGACCTCACCGCAGCCGTCCGCAAGGCCGTCCGGTCCTTCTACGGTGCGGATCCCCGCAGCAGCCCCGACTTCGGCCGGATCGTGAGCGTGTCCCACCTGGATCGGCTCGCGGGTCTCCTCGAGGGCCTCGAGCGCGTGGAGGGCGGTGACATGGACCGGGACGCGCGGTATCTCGGGCCCACGCTCGTGCTGGATCCGCCCCTCGATCACCCCGTCCTCCAGGAGGAGATCTTCGGCCCGATCCTCCCGATCGTGCCCGTGGAGGACCTGGACGCCGCCATCGAGACGGTGGCCGCCCGCCCGCCACCTCTGGTCGTCTACCTGTTCTCCCGGGACGGTCGCGCCCAGGAGAAGGTCCGCTCGGGCACCCGGTCGGGCAGCCTGGTCTTCAACGACACGGTGGTCCACCTCGCGGTCCCGGGCCTTCCGTTCGGCGGCCTCGGGGCGAGCGGCTGGGGTGCCTGCCACGGCCGGGCCGGGTTCGAGGCCATGAGCCATCGGCGCAGTGTGCTGACCCGCTCCACCCGCTTCGACGTGGCGGTCCGCTACCCGCCTTACTCCCAGAACCGGCTGCGCTGGACGCGGAAGCTGATGTAGGGCCCGGCCCGGGCTACTAGTCCCCAAGCGGGCCGCCAGGGCGTCCGCGTGCGAAGCGGCAGGAGGAGAGCGGCGATGCAGTCCAGCCCACCCGGCCCCGCCCGGGAACAGTGGAGTTCCAGGATCGGATTTGTGCTCGCCGCAGCCGGATCCGCCATCGGACTCGGCAACATCTGGCGATTTCCCTACGTGACCGGGCAGAACGGCGGAGGCGCGTTCCTGATCCTCTACCTGGCCTGCGTGGTCCTGCTCGGGGCCCCGGTCATGGTGGCCGAGTTGGCGATCGGGCGCCACGGCCGGCGCAACCCGGTCGGATCCTTCGAGGCCATCCGTCCGGGTTCTTTCTGGAAGATCATCGGGTATGCCGGCGTGCTCACCGGGGTCGGGATCCTCTCCTACTACGCGGTGATGGCAGGGTACACCCTCGGCTACATCTTCAAGTCGCTGGCCCAGGATGCGACCCCCTTCGCGGACTTCGCCGCGAACCCGCTCGTGGGGTTGCCGCTGTTCGCCGTCTTCCTGGTGTTGACGGTGCTGGTCGTGTACGGCGGCATCCGCAACGGGATCGAGCGTTGGTCCATGATCCTGATGCCCCTGCTCCTCGCGCTGCTGCTCGTGCTCATCGCCCGCTCGGTGACCCTCGAGGGAGCGGAGCGGGGTCTTGCCTTCTACCTGAAGCCCGACTTCGGCAAGGTCACCGGGCACACCATCGTCGCGGCGCTGGGCCAGGCGTTCTTCTCGTTGAGCCTCGGCATGGGCGCCATGATCACCTACGGCAGCTACCTCTCGAAGCGCGACAACATCCTCGTCTCGGGGGTGTCGGTCGCGCTGGCCGACACCTTGATCGCGTTCCTGGCGGGCCTGCTCATCTTCCCGGCCCTCTTCGCGTCCCACCTGGACCCCACCGCGGGTCCGAGCCTCGTGTTCGAGGTCCTGCCGCGCATCTTCGGCACGCTTCCGGCCGGCCGGTTCATCGGGGCGGCCTTCTTCCTGCTCCTGTCCATCGCGGCGTTGACCTCCACCATCTCCCTGCTCGAGGTGGCCACGGCCTACCTCGTGGACGAGCACAAGCTGTCCCGCCACCGATCGGTCTGGGTGGTGGCCCTGGTGGCCCTGCTCGTCGGCATCCCCTCGGCGCTCTCCTTCGGGTCCGTGCCGTTTTTCTCGAAACTGCCGTGGATCGGCTGGGACTTCTTGTCCCTCATGGACTGGATTTTCGGCAACCTCATGCTGACCCTCGGGGCGTTGGGCATATCCGTCTTCTTTGCGTGGGTCTGGAAGACCCGCAACGCCGCGCTGGAGATCCGTGAAGGCTGCCCGGGGTTCGACCGGATCGCGTGGGTCCTGGACCTGATGCTCAAGGTCGTCTGCCCGATCGGGATCGTCGTCATCCTGGTCTTCCTCTTCCTGAACCTCGGATAGGCGGGCTCGGGCCCCGAGGTCCTGCGCAGGCTACCAGCGCGAGGAGAGCCAGACGGCCACCCGGCCCGAGCGGACGGTGTCGCTGTCCGCGGTGTCCCAGTAGAGCGCCGTGAGCGCGATGTCGGGCGTTCCGTCGCCGTCGAAATCCGCGTCGCCCAGGATGAAGGACCCGATGAAGTTGTCGGTGTGCATGCCTTCGCAGCCCCACAGGGCCGCGTCCTCCACCTCGGTGTCGCCGTCCAGCAGTGCGCCGGAGAGCAGCCAGACCCGGCCCACCGCGTCGGTGCCCCCGTAGGGTTCGGCCACCAACAGATCCTCGTAGCCATCCCCGTCCACGTCCCCCGCGGCGTCCAACCGATAGCCGAACTGGCCGCTGGAGGTGGAGCCCCACACGTGGGCGGTGGCGGCATCGAGCGGGCTCGCGGGTGCCTTGGACAACACCGCGACGACGTCGGACCACATCCAGAGCCCGCCGCCGGCCGAGGCCTCCGTGGCGTCGCCGATGGCGCTGACCACGCCGTCGAGCGCGCCGTCGGCGTCGAAGTCGCC
>JAFGLY010000135.1 GCA_016927815.1 Deltaproteobacteria bacterium
TACGTCTGGAACGGCCTCGAGAGGGGCCGGATCCGGAGGATCCGGCGGCGGGACGCCGTGCTGGCAGACCTCCTTCACCGCGGCCTTGATGGCCGCCCGGCCGGCCTCTGCGCTCCAGGAACCCTGGGGCGTGGCCTCCTGGCCCAGACCGAAGGCATCCGAGTCGCTCACATCCGCGCCGCCCTTCTTCCGGATGGCCCGACGGATGGCGTCTCGCTGGGCGATGCGCTGGAGGGCGATCTTGTGCAGCGCGGTGGTCTGGGTCCGCGCGCCCGAGAGCAGGCCGTGCTCGATCTCGCCGCTCTTGCGCTCCAGGCGGCGCGAGGTGCCGCCTTCGGCGAAGTCCTGGAGCCAGCCCGCGTACAGCAGGCGGTCCTCGTCGGTCATGAAGGTGATGCGAGCCTGGAACAACGGCCAGCGGCCCGGCGGGCGGGAGATCTGGTCGATCACGCATCGGCCCATCGCGGTCTCGGGGTAGCCGATGAGCTGCATGCGCCAGTCCACCTCCTCGCCCTGCGCGATGGGTGCCTCCACCTCGAAGGAGATCCGCTGCTGGTCTGCGCTGCGGACGTAGCCGAACTGCATGCCGCCTCGGCTCTGGACGGCAATCATGGCGTTGAGGTCGGGCATGTGGGGACGGTAGCACGCGCGAGGCCCGCTTCCCACCCGGCTCGCGCCAGGGCGATCCGCGATACGGGGGTGCGGAGGTCGCCATGGATCGCTCCCGACTGCTCGACGCCTCCGAGGCCATGGTGGCCCTCGTGGACGTCCAGAAGAACCACTTCCACACCACCTTCGATCCCCAGGCCACGCTGGGGCGCATGGTACGCTTCCTCGGCGCGGCGCGGATCCTCGAGGTGCCGGTGGTCTGGACCGAGCACCACCCCCGCGCCTTCGGCCCCACGCTGCCGCCGGTGGCCGAAGCCCTCGCGGGGCTCGTGCCCATCCCCAAGACCTCATTCGGGTGCTTCGGGGAGCCGGTCTTCGCCGAGGCGGTACGGGCCACCGGCCGCAGCGTGCTCTACCTGGCCGGAAGCGAGACCCACATCTGCATCGGCCAGACGGCCCTGGGTGCGCTGGAACGGGGCATGGACGTGGTGGTGGTCGCCGACTGCGTGAACGCCCGCGCGCGCATGGACCACGACACCGCCCTCGGGCGCCTCGAGCGGGCGGGCGCGGAGGTGGCCACCTGGGAGACCGTGGTCTACGAGTGGATGCGGGACGCCCACCACCCGCGGTTTCGCCAGGTGCTAGCCCTCGTCAAGGGGTAGGCGGCTCGGGGCGTCGGGGCAGCCGCCAGGTGGCGATGGCCAGAGGCAGGCCGATCCCGATCCCGGCGATGTTGACCCAGGGGTACCAGCGATCGAACTGCCGACCCAGGATCCAGGTGAGCCAGACCTGCAACTCGCGGCTCGCGAGTACCGGGCCGGACATGGGCATGGGCTTCCCGTCCGAGAACCGGACCCACAACCCGTGGTTGGTGACGAACTCGTTGGAGAAGCCCTTGATGCCGAACGCCACCAGGACGATCCCGATCATGCGGGGCGCCTCGCGTCGGTCCCACAGCCCGGCGAGGAGCGCCACCGGCACCGCGGCCAGCGCCACGAGCTGGTAGGAGAGGGCCCACTCGAACCCGAAGTACCCGGCGAAGTGCTGCTGGATGGTCGATCCGAGCGGGAAGACCAGCCACAAAATGAGCCCCAGCGTGCCGAGCATGCGGCTGGAACGAACCATGGCCAGCCCCAGCACCAGGCCGGCCACGGGGCAGAGGCAGAAGAACCGCGTGGCGATGGGCCAGGGGGGGCGGGGCCCCGGCCCGAAGCACACCCACACGTCGAGGAAGTAGTGCAGGGCCACCGCGGCCAGCAGCAGCCATCCCAGGGCCCGGCTGACCGTGTGGATCCATCTCGACCGATCCATGAGAACGCCTCGAGGGTCTGTCGCACCTACCGCCTGGGAAGGTCGATGGCAACCGTACGGCCCGAACGCCATCGCAGACGTGTCGAGCCGTGGATAGAACGCGCCGGTTCGCCCCGAAGGGATCTCCCGGATGTGCAGGACGCTCCGTAGCCTCCAGGCCGACATGCTCCTCGTGGGGGGGGTCGCCGCCTCGGCCGCCACCTGGCCGCTCGTGCTCGACCTCGGCCACCGCCTGCCCGGCAGCGCCTACGTGGGGGCCTACTCCCACGCCTGGAAGTACTGGTGGACGGCCCATGCACTCCTCGACCTCCACCAGAACCCGGCCTTCAGCGACCTCGTGAACTACCCCGCAGGGCTTGCGGTGGGGTACTACCTGGCCTCGTTCCTCGAGGCGGTGTGGGTGTTGCCGGTCACCCGGATCTTCGGTCCCGTGGCCGGCGTCTCGGTGTTCACGATCGGCACCCTCGCGACCGCGTTCTGGGCCACCACCCTGCTCGCCCGGTGGTGCGGCCTGGGGCGCGTACCGGGTGCGTTCGGCGCCCTGGCCTGGACCTTCGCCCCGCACTACCTCGGGTTCCTGATGGGAGGCTCACCCGAGAACCTCCCGACGCCGTGGATTCCGTTGTGCCTGCTCGCCTGCCTCGTGTTGGTGGGCCTGCCCGGATCCGGGCCACCGGACCGGGCGACCGCACAGTGGCGCACCCCCGCGCGACGGGTGCTCCTGTCCGCTGGCGTGGCGATCACCCTCCTCCTCCAGACCCTGACCACCTGGTTCGGTGGGGTCATGCTGGGCCTGGTGGCCGGGGGTGTGCTCCTGGTCGGCGCCTGGATCCGACGTCGCGGGGACCTGCGGGGTGTCCTGGCGCTCCTCGCCGGGCTCCTCGCCGGAACGGCGATGGTGGCGGTCTCGGCGAAGATCCTGCTCCCCTCGGGGAGCGAACCGCTCGACATCCAGGTCCTCTTCCCCGTCAGCACGCCGCCCGAGTGGCTCCGGATGACGTGGAAGCGGGCGCTGCCCGAGAGCGTCCTGTACGCCTCCAACACGCTCTGGCTCAACCACCACCTCCTCGTCACCCTGGGGCTCCTGGCACTCCTGGGAGGGCTCCGGCGTGGGGGACGCTTCTGGCTGCTCGCATCCATCCCCTTTTTCGTGGAGGTGGCCTGCCCCGAAACCCTGCTCCGGCACGTCCGGATCCCGATCGGCGAGGAACCCACGACGATTGGCGTGCTCCTGTCCACGTTGGCCCTGCACTTCGAACGCCGCCTGGGCATCCTCCACCTCGTCCTCGCCCTCGCGGCGGGTCACGGCCTCGCGTGGCTCCTGGACGCGGCCCGGCGGCGCGGCGGCCGGGCCCTGGCGGCCTCGGCCGCGTTCCTGGCCATCGGCGCCTGGGTGGCCGAGTCCGCGCTGCTCGGTCCGGTCCGCCTGCCCGTGGCCTCGTTCGAGGTGGAGGCCTCGCCCCACACCGACTACCTGGCCGCCCAGGGCGGGGGGGCGGTCATCGACCTGCCCCTCCTGGTCGAGCGTCCCGGGAACGGGCCCCGCACGCCGGCCAACGATCGGATCGAGGCCATCATCAAGGCCACCCGCAGTCGGTACCTGTTCGAGCAGACCCGGCACGGGCTTCCCGTGCTCACGGCCATCGGCACGCGTCTTCCCCTCGAGATCGAGGATCTGCCCATCCAGGACTCGATGCTCTCGGGCCTGGCGGTGTACGCCGGCACGCGCCAGGGACGTCGCCTCGCCATCCCCTCGGGCTGGACCCCCTCCAGGCTCGCTGCCTCGGGGTTCCAATGGATCGTGCTGCACAAGGACCCGTCGGAGGAGGCGCACGCGATCCAGATGGAGGAGGCACTCAGGCGGGTGCTCGGAGAGCCGGTGAGGTTCGGATCCGTGCTCGTCTTCCGGATCCCGGACGCGGCACCCGCCCCTCCGGCGAGCGGATCGGCGGCCGGGGCGGACTAGCGAGGCTCCGGCGGCTTTCCGGGCGGCCGCCGGGGATAGGACCCCCGCGGGGGCGGAGGAGGGATTGGCGCTGCCGCCTCGGCCTCGCGCAACGTGCGGGCGTTGCGCATGTGCCGCTGGCCCTCCTCCATCGTGATCAGGCCTTCGTTCACGAGATCCTGCAGGGCCGCATCCATGGTGACGGAGCCGTCGCGGCGGGACGCCTCCATGATTCCGTAGGCCTGGTGCATCTTGTTCTCCCGGATGAGATTCCGGATGGCTGCGTTGGCGGCCAGGATCTCGAATACGGCCACGCGTCGGTTTCCCTCCCTTGCCTTGAGCAGGCGCTGGGAGGCCACGCCCAAGAGACAGGCGGCGAGCTGGGTCCGGACCTGGGGCTGTTGGTGGGAGGGAAACACGTCCACGATGCGGTCCACGGTCTGGACGGCGTCGTTGGTGTGGAGCGTGGAGAGCACGAGGTGGCCGGTCTCGGCCGCGGTGATGGCCGCCGAGATGGTCTCCACGTCGCGCATCTCGCCCACCAGGATCACGTCCGGATCCTGGCGCAGGATGTACTTGAGGGCCGCGGCAAAGGAGCGGGTGTCGGCGTGGACCTCGCGCTGGTCCACGGTAGCCAGGACGCCCTCGTGGACGTACTCGATGGGGTCCTCCACGGTGAGGATCCGGCACGCCCGCGTGCGGTTGATGCGGTCCACGAGGCAGGCGAGCGTCGTGCTCTTGCCCGAGCCGGTGGGCCCCACCACGAGGATCAGCCCCTGGGGCCGGTCTCCGAGATCCAGGAGGAACTCCGGGATCCGAAGCTCCTGGGCCGACGGCACCTGGGAGGGGATGGTCCTCAAGGCCGCCGCCATGCGGCCCCTCTGGAAGTAGGCGTTCACGCGGAAGCGACGCCCCCCCTCCAGGGCCAGGGCGAAGTCCACCTCCCGTTCGAGCTCGTACTGCTCGCGCTGGCGAGCGGACAGGATGGAGAACAGGAGCATCCGGACGTCGGCGTCCGAGAGCATTCGGCTGCCCAAGGGAACGAGACCTCCGCCCAGGCGCAGCATGGGCGGCCGGCCTGCGGCCAGGTGGAGGTCCGAGGCCTTCTGCTCCAGGGCCACGCCGAGGAGGCCCTTCATGTCGAAGCCCGCGGCCAGGCGCCGGAAATCCTGGCCTCGGAAGCCGTCTACCCCGGTGGTCATGCCACGGGCCCAGAGCGCGAACTCGTCGGGGTTGGAGGCGTGGGCGAGGCCTGCGGCCTCGGTGATCCGACCGTCCTTGAGGAGGCCCAGGAGGGACTCGTTGAAGGAGCACATCCCGGGCCCCGGATCCGCACGGACGAGGTCCAGGATCTCCCCTACGCGCTGATCGCGGATGCAGGTCGCGGCGGCCGGCGAGTTGGTGAGGAGCTCCACCGCCACGACCCTACCCTTGCCATCGGCACGGGGCAGGAGACGCTGGGAGAGGATCCCGCGGAGCGCGAGCGAGAGATCGAGCGCCACCTGGCCTCGGGTGTCCTCCGGGAACCACCCGAGCAGCCGCTGCAGGGTCTGGCTGGCGTCCACGGTGTGGAGGGAGGCCAATACGAGGTGGCCCGCAAGTGCCGCGGACAGGACGACCTCGACCGTGGGCCGGTCCCGGATCTCTCCCACCATCACGACGTCCGGGCTCTGGCGGACCACGTCTCTCAGGGCGGCATGGAAGGAGGGGGTGTCCGTTCCCACCTCCCGCTGGGTCACGCGACCCTGCAGGTCGGCGTGGACGAACTCGATGGGATCCTCGACCGTCACGACGTGGACCGGGCGGGTGCGGTTCAAGTGGTGGACGATGGCCGCGAGCGTGGTGCTTTTGCCGGACCCCGTGGCACCCGTGACGAGCAGGAGGCCCCTCGGCGGCTCCAGGAAGGTGGCGAGGGCAGGCGGCAGACCCAGCTCCTCGAACGTGAGGGCGCCCGAGGGCAGGGCACGGACCACGACGGCAAGGGCACCGCGGGCGCGTGCCAGCGATGCCCGGAACCTGAGCCTGCCGAGCGAGAAGCCGACCTCGAGGCTGCCCGACGTGTCGAACCGGGCCAGTGCCTCCACCGGCAGGACGGCCTCGAGCGCCTCGCGGATCTCGGCCTCGGACACGGGAGGCTGGTCGATCGACCTCAGGTGGCCGTCGACCCGGATGGCCGGCGGCCGGTCCGGCGAGAGCAGGAGATCCGAGGCACGGGCCGCCTCCATGGCGTGCAGGATCGAGGCGATCCGGGAGGAAGGCATGGCAGGCTCCGTGGGGCAGGATCCCGGGGCAGCCTAACGCCCGGTCCCTTGCGGTGGGTCCGGGCCCGACCGGGGTTCCTTTTCCCCCCTTTGCGGCACCGGGTTACCGCCCCCACGCCCGGAGGTCCCATGCTGCCCGTCCTGCTGCTCGTCGGTCCGCTCGTGGCCGCCGTCAACGGCTTCTACCACCCCGACGACGTGGCCGAGGCCTCGAGCCTGTTCGGACGGGCGGCTGCGGCGACCGGAGGCGCCTTCGAGGCCGCCCAGGCGGACCTCGACCGCGCGTCCAGGGCGCTCGTGGCCCTGGACCGCAACGCTGCGCTCCTGGGCAGCCGCGCTCCGGATGGGTTCGCAGACTATTCCCTGGCGCTCCGCAGGGACGGCGCCAGAGGCCTCGCCTCCGTGCAGTCCTTCGTGGATGCGTTAATTACGGCGTTCGAGGCGGATTTCGGGGCGGCTCTCCAGCGAGCGCTGCCAGGGGTGGCCGAGGGGCAGCCCACCGTGGAGTGCCGTGCCACCATGGCCTTGCCCGGTGGCCCCGTCATCCCTGGCCGGACCCACTGTCCGGGTCGGGATCTCAATGCCGGTCTGGCTCGGGCCATGGATGCCGATCCGGCGCTCCAGGCCGACGTGGACCGCCTCCTGGCCACGCCCTGGCCCGGCTTCGCGCTCTCGGGCGTGACCCAGCCCGTGGTCCCCCTCACGGGCGTCCAGGCCTTTCTCCGCATGGACGCCGTGGTCGAGGCGCTGATCGCCCCGCGCATCGCAGCGATCGAAGCCCAGGACCGTGCGGCGCGCACGCCGTTGGAGGCCGATCTCGAGGAGGGGGACGAGACGGCGCGAGGGGCGGCGATGGAGGCGGCCGAGGCGCTCCGTGTCCGGTACGAAGCCGCCATGGGTGCGCTGGGCGGCCGCCTGGTCGATGCGCTCGCCGAGGCGTTGCCCCGCCTGGAGGGCCAGGGAGCCCCAGAGGCCGTGGGCCTCTGCCCCAACCCGGCCGCGCTGGGGGGCTGCCCCGGCCAGGACGTCACCGACACGGTGCTCCCCCTGCTCCAGGCCGACCGGCGCCTCGGGGAGGCGCTGGACCCGAGACAGCAGCCGGCGCTCCGATCGCCGGGATAGGGCGTTCTCCCGGAGGCGCCGTCATGTCCTGCCTCGCGCGTGCTTTGGGTCGCCTGGGCCGCGTCTGGGCCCGAGTCGAGGCCCTGTTCTGGCGGATCGTGCGCCGTTTCCGCCGGCAGCCCGCCGACCTCGCGGCCGAGGCACGCGCGCTTCTGGAGGAGGGCGCCCGGCAGATCGGCGAGGAGGCCCGTGAGCTGGGCCGCGAGGCGCGGGAGATCGGCCGGGAGGCGATGGCCCTGGCCGAGGCGCTGTGGGACCGCGTGGACGACCTGCCCTTCGTTCCCGCCGCGTTCCGCATCTCGCCGGTCCTCAACCAGTTCTACGGCCACGGCGCGTTCATGGGCGCCGCCCCGGCGCTCCTCGCAGACCCTCGCTGGCGCCGCATCCTCGCCTTCCTGATGCCCGATGTCTACGCCGACATCGAGGAGGCCGTCCGTTCGGGCGACGGCCCTCCCCGACTCATCCCGATGTTCGAGAACAACCCCGTCATGTGCGCCTTCGGGGTCGTCCGTTGCTTTTCCAGCCGCACGGATCCGCTCCAGGATCCCGGCGATCTCGCCGGCATGGAGTGGGACGTGTTCGTGGACGGCGAGCTCGTGGCCGCCTGGGAGCGGGCCGGACCCGTGGACCGCCTGGACCTCCTCGCCCGGATCACCGACCGCCTCGTCATCGCCCACGCATCCAGCGCGGACACCTTCCAGGAGGCCCTGGGCATCTGCCAGTACCGCGACGTGAGGAAGACCCGGAAGACCCACCTGGGCGGCGTGGAGTTCGGAGCCTGGTTGGACCTCTTCGCTCGCGCCATCGAGCTGGCTCGGGTGGAGGACCTCGGCGAGGCCCTCCAGGCCATGGCCCGAGAGGAGCGCGTCGTCTCCGACGAGCAGTGCATCGCGGGCACGTTCACCCGGCTGCACCCCCCCCGGGCGGCCGTGGAGGCCTTCCGCGAGGTCACAAGGCGCCCCCACCTCTCGATCATCCTGGAGATCAAGTCGCTGCGCAGCACACCCGAGTTCCTGCAGGATCTCGTGGGGGAGTTGAACCGCCGCGGCCTCCACGTCGCGGCCGTCTGCTCGTTCCTCCTCGACGAGGTCCAGGGCGTGTCGGCCATGACCCAACGGATCGACGGTGAGCAACTGCCGGGCCCGAAGGAGATCCTCTTCTTCCACTACGCGGGCGACCTCCAGCAGGCCTGCGACGAGGGCGCCGTTCCTCCGGGCCAGGCCGTGATGTTCAACGGCGCCAGCCTGCTCGACGCCGAGGAGGGGGAGGAGAACGGCCCTTCGGCCTATCGTGTCAAGGAGGGCGTCATCGCCGAACTCGCCGAGTATCGGGCCCGCCACGATCTCCACGTGGGCCTCTACGTGCAGGAGGGCGACTGTGACGAGACGGCGGCCGATCTGCTCTCCAGCCTGGTGGCTCGTAAGCCCGCCACGTTCGACCTCGGGTTCGCGTGGGGCGGCCTGCGCGACGAGGTGGCCATCGGACGCGCCGCCAGTCCCCGGTTGGGGTACGGGCCCCAGCGCCGGCTCGGACTGGTGGGCAAGGCCCGCCAGTGGCGACTGGTTTCGACGTCCACCCGGGGCGACCCCACCCCCGACCCGCCGCCGGGGGACCCCCCTGAGCGCCCCTGTCGCATCGTGGTGAAGCCCGACGGGGTGGAGATCCCGTTCGATCCCTCCGCCCCGCCCCCGGAGGCCGAGGGGCCGCCGGGCTCCCTCCTGGCGCGGCTTCTCGCAGCGGGCATCCCTGTGGAGCACGCTTGCGGAGGCGTGGGCGCATGCGGGACGTGCCACGTCTACGTGCGCGGCCCGCTCTCCCCTGCCGACGACGAGGAGGAAGACCTCCTCGACAAGGTCCCCGGCGCACGGCCCACCTCCCGGCTCGCCTGCCGCTGCAGGCCGGACGGGACCGGAGACCTGGAGGTCGAGATCCCCTCCTGGAATCGGAACCAGGCCCGGGAGCAGGATTGATCCGCCTCCGGTCCCCGGCGGGATAGGGGGACGGCCCGGATCGGACCCGGGAGCGGAGGCATCCGTGCAGAAGGCCCTCATCGCCCGCGGCATGCGCGACTTCCTTCCCGAGGCGATGCGCCGCCGGCGGCGCGTGATCGAGATCCTGAGCGCGGTGTTCGAGCGCTTCGGCTTCGAGCCGGTGGAAACCCCGGCCCTCGAGCGCCTGGAGACGCTGGAGGGCAAGTACGGCGAGGAGAGCGACCGCCTGATCTACCGCGTGCTCAAGCGCGGCCAGGGCGGTGAGGAGGGCGAGTCCGACCTGGGTCTGCGCTACGACCTCACCGTGCCGCTCGCGCGCCTGGTGGCCATGAACCCCGACCTGCCCCTGCCGTTCCGGCGCTGGCAGATCCAGCCGGTGTGGAGGGCGGATCGGCCCCAGCGCGGACGGTACCGCGAGTTCCTGCAGTGCGACGTGGACGTGGTCGGGTCGTCCTCCCCGGTCGCGGACGCCGAGTGCATCGCGGTGGTGGACGCGGCGCTCACCGCACTCGACCTGGGCGAGTTCGAGATCCGGGTCAACCACCGCAGGGTGCTGCGAGCCATGGCGGACGTGACCGGGGTGGGCCACAAGGAGACGGACGTGCTCGTCGCGCTGGACAAGATCGAACGGGTGGGTCGGGAGGGCGTGGACGCCGAGTGGGCGGCCCGGGGCCTGCCGCCCCGAGCGACCGCCCGCCTGTGGGCGCTCCTCGATCTCGCCCCGGCCGCAGCCCGACCCCTGGACGCGCTCGCCGCCCTCGAACCCGCGCTCTCCGAGGAGGGTCGGGCCGCGGTACGGGATCTCGAGCGGATCCTCCACCTCGTCGGGGCACTCGGCGTCCCGGAGGCCCGGATCCGGTTCGACCCCACGCTGGCCCGCGGGCTCGACTACTACACGGGAGCGGTGTTCGAGACGGTGGTGGTCGCCCCACGGATCGGCTCCTTGAGTGGCGGGGGTCGCTACGATCGGCTCGTGGGCACGTTCCTCGGCCGCGACATCCCGGCCGTGGGCGTCAGCCTCGGGCTCGAACGGATCCTCGCGGTGATCGAGGAGGCAGGGACCCTGGGCGGCCCGACCGCGCCGGCCCGGGTCCTGGTGGCAGCCCTCGACGATGCCTGTCTTCCCGCCGCGCTCGAGGCATCCGCCCGTTTCCGGGCCGCCGGGCAGTCCACATGGGTCGCCCCCGAACCGCTCCCCATGAAGAAGGCGCTGCGCCAGGCGGATCGACGGCGCATCCCCTTCGCCGCCGTGGTCGGCCCCGACGAGGCGGCGGCCGGCACGACCTTCCTGCGCCGCATGGCCGATGGGGCCCAGTGGGTCCTTCCTGCGGCCGATCTGCTCCCCCACCTGGAGGCCGGACCGCCCACCCCCGATGCCACGGGATAGGCTGGGCACGCAGCGGGTCGTCCCGCCGGGAGGTCGTGGTGTTGTACTTCTATGCGCGGGAACCGGGTTCGGAGGGATGTATCGTCACGGGAGAGGGTGAGGCGCCCGGAAGCGACCTGGAGACGCTCCTCGGCCACGGGCGGCCGCCGTTGAAGGCCGCCGTGGAGATCGGGGCCGCCCTGGCGGACATCCTGTCCGTGGCCGTGGAGGATCAGACCGTACACGGGGACCTCAAGCCCGGCCTCGTGAAGGTGGACGGTTCGGGCCAGGTGGCCGTGGAGGGGTTCGGTCCGATGCGGCATGCCACGCGGGCCCCGGAAGGCCGGCCCATCGGGCCGCCGACCGACGTCTACGGCCTGGGGCTCCTCCTGCACGCCATGCTCGCCCACAGCCCGATGGACGATCTGCCCCGAGACGCGGACGCACACGACGAGGCCGTGGTGCACCAGATCCTGGGCATGGACTTCGGCGAGATGGAGAACCGGCGCTGGGTGCAGGACATCCGGTCCTTCCTCGCCCAGTGCATGGCCTGGGATCCGGGCGAGCGGCCCGAGGCGCTGGACGTGGCCAATGTCCTGGCGGGGGTCGTGGCCCAGTGCCCGGGGCCCGGGCTGCAGGAGTGGGCGTCCGGGGGCGAACCCGCGACCCTCGAGACCGCGGTCGCTCCCCCTCTACCCCCGGCCGAGGAGCCGCTGTCGGAGCCCACGGCTGCCGAGGGCCCCCTTACGGGCGGAAGCGTCAAGCGCGAGGCCCGCACCGCTCCCTCGGCCAAGGGGGAGTCCACCGCGTTCTGGAGCAAGGAGCGCATCGACGCCATGCTGGCCTCGGAGGAGGAGAAGGCCGCATCCCCACCGCCTTCCTCCCCTCGCAGCCAGGCATTCCGGCCGGCCGAGGACGAGCAGCGACCCCGCCTCTACCGGCCGGCCGAGACGCTCCCCCCCCCCAGCACGGTGCCTGCACCCGAGATCCTTCCCACGTCGGCTCCGGCGCCGAAGCCGAGCCTGGCCTCAGCCGGCTTCCAGACGGCCAGCGGCGGTCCGCCCAAGCCTGCCCCTCCACGGCCGACCCCGATGGCCGCACCGCCTCTCCCCGCTGCGGCGCCGCCGTCGAGGCCCGCCGTACCGGCCGCCGCGCCGCCGGTGGTCGGCTGGCAGCCCCGGCCGGCCCCGGCCGACCTGGGGATCCAGGGCCCCGTGGCCGGCGTCGAAACGAGCCGAGCCGGCAGCCGGCGGTGGGTCCTGATCGGGCTGCTGGTCGCCCTGGGCGTGCTCGTCGTCCTGGCGATCGCGGGGGGAATCCTGTGGTCCGTCCTCGGCCGAGCGCCCTCGGAGCCTGAGGCGCCGGCTGTGGCCCCCGCCCCCGACCCCTTGCCGGCTGCCGTCGAGGAGGAGGAGGAGGAACCCCTGGCCCTCGAGCCCCCGCCGCCCGCCCGATCGGCTCCGGCTGCCCCCTCGCGCCCGTCCGAGCCCACCCCCCGGACGTCGGCCCCGTCCACCCCTCGCACCGTGTCCACCTCCCGCTCGTCGACCCCCGCCCCGGCGGCCCCTCCAGCGGCCGCCGAGGAAGCCACGCCCGTCTTGCCTGCCGCGGAGCCCGAACCGGCGGAGGCGATCACCGGTGCCCCGTACACGGCGTCCTTCACCGTACAGGGCAAGCAGGCCCGGATCGTCTGCGGCGACGGGCAGGTCCGCGACTTCGTGGGCAGCACGCGACTCGAGTTCCGGGGCATCGTGACCTGCCGCGTCGAGGCCTCGGGCGCGCGGACGGCCGTGCCCGTGCGGGGCGCGTCCACCTGGAACTGCGCCCTCGAGGGTGGATCGTTGACCTGCACGGCGCGTTGATGCGGGCCGTGGTCCAGCGCGTGGCCCGCGCCTCGGTCCGGGTGGACGGCCAGGAGGTGGCCTCCATCGGCGCGGGCCTGCTCGTCCTGCTGGCCGTTGCGAAGGAAGACACCGAGGCCGAGGCCGCGTGGCTCGCCCGCAAGGTCGCTCGCCTCCGCCTGTTCCCAGGTCCGGAGCACCCCATCGACCGGTCGCTCCTGGACACCGGCGGCTCGGCGCTGGTGGTGAGCCAGTTCACCCTGTACGGCGACCCGAGGAAGGGCAACCGTCCCTCGTTCGCGGCCTCCGCGCGGCCCGAGGTGGCCGCGCCCCTGGTGGATCGCTTCGGTGCGCTCCTGGCGGCGGAGGGCGTACCCGTGCAGAGCGGGCGGTTCGGTGCCATGATGGACGTGGAGCTCGTGAACGAGGGTCCCGTGACCCTGATCGTGGATGCGCCATGAAGGACGTGGCCGAGCGCGCGGCCCGGGCTGCGGGGGAGGTGCTGCGCCGGGGGCGGGCCCGCCAGGTGCGTCACAAGGGAGCCATCGACCTCGTCACCGAGATGGACCTGGCCGCGGAGGCGGCGGTGCGGGAGGTCCTGGCCCGCGAGACGCCGGGTGTCCCCATCTTCGGGGAGGAGGGCGGCGGCACGCTCCGGAGTACCTGCTGGATCGTGGATCCGCTCGACGGCACCACGAACTTCGTCCACGGGTTTCCGGCCTGGAGCGTGAGCGTGGCCTTCCTGGAGGACGGGCACCTGGAGGCCGGCTGCGTCTTCGACCCCTTGCACGACGTGGCCTACACCGCCCGGCGCGCGCTCGGGGCCTTCGCCGACGGGGAGCCGATCCGGGTCTCCTCGACCCTAGCCCTCGGCGAGGCACTCCTGATCACGGGCTTTCCGTACGACAGCCCGGATCGCGCCCCGTTCTACCTGTCCTTCTTCGAGGCGTTCCTCAGGCGATCCCAGGGCGTGCGCCGGACGGGCAGCGCGGCTTTGGACCTGGCCCTGCTGGCTTCGGGCCGAGCGGACGGGTTCTGGGAGTTCGGACTCCACGCCTGGGACGTGGCCGCGGGCGCGCTGATCGTGGCCGAGGCGGGCGGGCTCGCCACCGGGATGGACGGAACTCCCCTCGTCCTGGACCTGGGACGCATCGTTGCCTCCAACGGGCGACTCCACGAAGCGCTCCTGGAGGTGATACGGCACGTCCAAGAGGGCCAGGCGGCCCGACCCCGAACGGGAGCGACCCCATGGGACTCACGGTAGGAATAGACCTCGGGACCTCCTACTCCTGCGTGGCCAGCGTGCTGGACGGTCGCCCCAAGGTGCTGCCCGACGCCGAGGGCCAGACCAACCAGCCGTCGGTCGTGGCCTTCGGGTTCGACGGCCGTCCCACGGTGGGCTGGAAGGCCCAGCGGCAGCTCATCTACGCCCCAGAGAGCACGATCCGCTCACCGAAGCGCCTGATGGGGCGACGGTTCCGGTCTCCCGAGGTCCGGCGCCTGGCCGCGAACGTCGGGTACAACCTCGTGGAGTCCCCCGAGGGCGAGGTGCTCGTCCGGGTCCGCGACCGCGACTACACCATCCCCCAGGTGAGCGGGATGGTCCTGGCCCACATGAAGGGCGTGGCCGAGCAGTCCCTGGGCGAGCCCGTGACCGAGGCCGTCGTCACGGTCCCCGCCTACTTCAACGACCACCAGCGCCAGGCCACCCGGGAAGCCGCCCGCATCGCGGGCCTCGACTGCCTGAGGATCCTCAACGAGCCCACCGCTGCGGCGCTGGCCTACGGATCGGGCCTCGGCCTCAACGAGAACATCGCGGTCTACGATCTCGGAGCCGGCACGTTCGACATCTCGATCCTGCGCCTGGAGAGGGATCTCTTCGAGGTCATCGGCACGGCGGGCGACACCTTCCTCGGCGGCGACGACTTCGACGCCGCGGTGGCCCGACATCTCCTGGAGGTCCTCCAGCGCCGCTCCCACGCCACGCTCAAGGAGGGGCGCGTCACCTGGCTCCGGCTCCTGGAGGCCTCCGAGCGGGCCAAGATGGCCCTCGGGGAGGCCAACGAGGTGGAGGTCTCCGTGCCCGGGATCGCCCGCACCCGCGACGGGCTCGACACCGTGGTCAGCACCCGGATCGATCGCCTCACCTACGCCGAGCTGGTGATGCCCTTCGTCCAGCGGACGTTCCAGGTGTGCGACGAGGCCCTGAAGCTCTCGGGTCTCTCCGTGTCCCAGATCGACCGCATCCTCCTCGTGGGCGGCATGTCCCGGCTCTTCCTCATGAAGGAGGCCGTGGCGCAGTACTTCGGTCGGGTGCCCACCGCGGACGTGGACCCCCACGAGGTGGTGGCCCTGGGAGCCGCCATCCAGGCCGACAACCTCGTGAACGCCGGCGCACAGTCCCAAGGGGCCATCCTCCTCGACGTCACCCCGCGCACGCTGGGGGTCGCCACGCGGGGCGGACTCGTGGAGCCCCTCATCCCCCGCAACTCCCCGATCCCCACTGAGGCGGCCAAGTACTTCCACACCACCACGGACCTCCAGACCCAGGTCCGGGTCGCGGTGTACCAGGGCGAAGCCCGCCGCGTGGACGAGAACGAGCTTCTCGGCCAGTTCATGCTGAACGGCCTGCCGGCCGCCTCCCGGGGCGAGGTCCGGGTTCGCATCGGCTTCCAGATCGATGCCGACGGGATCGTGCACGTGGTGGCGGAGGAGGAGGCCACCGGCAATCGCCGCGAGCTGGCCATCCAGACCACCCTGGTCCAGGGATCCCCCGAGGAACCGCCTTAGGCCCGCGTCAGAGGGACCGTGACCGGCGGGTGGCTGGACGGACACTCCTGCTTCCTGGCGGATGTCCCATGCACCGAGAGGTGAAGACTCCAGGGATGAGCGATCATCCATTGAGCTTCTACCGTCCTGGGGGCTGCAGGGCGTGGGGCCCGGCTACGGGCTCGTCACCGCCACCGCCTTCGACGCCACCGCAGAGCGCAAGGCCATGCCCGTCCCCTTGCGCTTCTCCCTCTGGTCCAGCGCCGCAGACGACTTCGACAGCACCAACGCCCTCTGGCTCGAGACCATCGACCTCGTGTGCGACCACACCCACCCCGAGGCCACCGTCGTCATCGACCGCGAGGGCGACAACCGCCGCGTCATCGACCGCCTCCTCCTGCGCCACCGCCCCTTCGTCATCCGCCTTCAGGCCGGCAACTCCAGCCGGTGCATCCTCTTCGGCCGCGACTCCCGCGCCAGGGTCCGCGACGCCCGCCCGCGCCTGACCCGATCCACCCCACCCCCGCCCGACCCCCACCCGCTTGCCCGGGATCCGTCTCCACTCCTCGATCCCCCCCCCAGCGCCTACCCCACCCCTGGACCGCGGTGGGCGCCGACCCCGAGTCCGAGACCGAGATCGAGAGCGACTCCCAGGCCCGGATCGCCCACCGCGCCACCCCGCTCCCTTCACCAAGCCCCCCCGGAGTGGGGCAACTCCAGGTTGCCCCGCTTGACACCTTTCCAGAGTTCTTTGTAGAATCTGGCTTCTTCTTGCTTCACCGAAGCACCCAGGAGGATGGCGATGCGTAAGCTCGCGACACTACCGATCATTTGTTTGCTTTTCCAAGGAATCCTGGCGTGCGACGACGAGGAGGAGACCGGTAACGACGAATCGGATGCGGATGGCGATGGCTGGACCACATCCGACGGCGACTGCGACGACGGTGATCCCACGATCCATCCCGGAGCAGACGAGGTGTGCGACGGGTATGACAACGACTGCGACGACGAGATCGACGAGGGCACGACCAGCACGTACTACCGGGATGCCGACTCCGATGGATTCGGCGATCCCGACGTCAGCATCCAGGCCTGCACTCGTCCCGACGAATACGTCACTACGTCCACCGATTGCGACGACACGCTCGCTTCCGTCCATCCCGGGGCTGAAGAAGTCGTGGCAGACGGCGTGGACCAGGACTGCTCCGGTGGGGACGCCTGCTACGTCGACGGCGACGGAGACTCCTACGGCTCCGCCTTTACGGTGCAGTCCGAGGATCTCGACTGCGGCGACGTGGGCGAGTCGGAATGCTCCAGCGATTGTGACGATACACTGGCCTCGGTATTCCCGGGCGCCGTCGAGATCTGCGGAGACGGCGTGGACCAGGACTGTAACGGCGCAGACATGGGCTGCCGATTCACAGGTGTCTTCGACCTCGGGAGCTTCGCGTCCAGGATCGTCGGTGAGGACGCCGGTGACGGCGCCGGTTACCCGGTGGCCTCGGCTGGCGACGTGAATGGGGACGGCTACGGTGATCTGATCATCGGTGCCTACGGAAACGACGAAGGCGGCGTCGATGCCGGCGCGGCTTACCTGGTCTTCGGACCTGTGACGCACGACCTCGACCTCTCCGCCGCGGACGCCAAGCTCGTAGGTGAGGAAGCCTACGACCAGGCCGGGTACCGCGCCGCCGCCTCGGCCGGCGACGTGAACGCCGACGGCTATGGCGATCTAATCGTCGGTGCCTTCGGAAACGACGAAGGAAGCAACGATGCCGGCGCGGCCTACCTGATCTACGGGCCGGTGACGCACGACCTCGACCTCTCCGCCGCGGACGCCAAGCTCGTCGGCGAGGAGTACTACGACTACGCCGGGCACAAGGTCGCCTCGGCAGGCGACGTGGACGACGACGGCCACGCTGACATCCTCGTAGGTGCCATCTACGACAACGACGGAGGCATCGACGCCGGAGCGGCCTACCTGGTCTACGGACCGGTGACCTCCGATCTCGACCTCTCCGCGGCAGATGTGAAGCTCATCGGGGACGGCGGCGGCGACTATGCCGGGAGTACGCTAGGCTCGGCTGGTGACGTGGATGGGGACGGCTACGACGACCTGGTCATCGGCGCCTACGCAGACGACGACGGAGGCAGCGGGGCCGGTGCAGGCTACCTGATCTACGGGCCGGTGACCTCCGACCTTTCGCTCTCATTCGCAGACGCCAAGCTCGTCGGCGAGGATGCCGGCGACGCGGCCGCGACCCACCATGCCGGCTCGGACGGCGACGTGGACGGCGACGGCTACGACGATCTGCTCGTGGGTGCTCCGTACAACGACGAAGGAGGGTCGAACGCCGGAGCGGCCTACCTGGTCTACGGACCGGTGACCTCCGATCTCGACCTCTCTGCAGCGGATGCGAAACTCGTAGGCGAGGGGGCAGGTGACCGCGCCGGGTACGCGGTGGCGTCGGCCGGGGACTGCGATGGGGACGGCCACGCCGACCTGCTCGTCGGCAGCACGAACAACGACGAAGGAGGCGTCGACTCCGGAGCGGTCTACCTGCTCTACGGACCGGTGACGTCCCACCTCTACCTCTCCGCCGCGGACGCCAAGTTCGCCGGTGCTGCCGCCGGCGATGAAACCGGTCTTTCGACAGGCTCGGCCGGCGACGTGGACGGAGACGGCTACGGCGACCTGATCATCGGTGCCTGGGGAGACGACGAAGGCGGACTCCAAGCAGGTGTGGCCTACCTCATCCTCTACAGCGACATTCCCTGACCCTCGACTCGACGAGCCGTAGAACCCGGAACGCGATCATCCGTACCGCCTGATGTCGATGTCCCGTGGACCTCCTGCGGTCCCTGAGCGACGCAAGTCCGCCCGGATCCTCGCTGCCCTGGCCGGACTCCGCGGCGGCGACCGCGAAGTTCCCGGGATCCAGCCGGGAACGGACGACGGGCGCACGGGGATCCTCCGCGTGAGGGACCTGGAGACCACAGGTACACAAGAGGCCCCTGTGCGAGAGGAATCCGCGTGCAGCGTGGAGATCGGCGTCCCAGTGGAGTGCATGCCTGTCGCTACAGGAGCCCGCACCAGTCAAGTCCCCCGTGACGAGGTACTTAGGTCGCACCATGGACGCCTTCCTCCGCACCCGCGTCGAGATCGAGACCCTCCACGAGCTCCTCCCGGACCTCGACTACTACCGGATCCTCTGCATCGATCCCGACACCCCCCAGCGCGACGTGGAGACGGCCTTCCGCAACACGGCACGGGCGCTTCACCCGGATCGGTACGCCCGCGTGGGGGACGAGGCCTTCCGGGCCAAGGTGAACGACATCTTCCGCTTCGTGAACGAGGCCTGGCGGACGCTGAAGGACCCCGACACCCGCGCCCGCTACGATGCCGAGCGGGCGGCCGGCGCCCACCGCATCAGTCCCCAGGCCCAGGCTGCCGCAGCCCAGGATGCCGTCGCCTCGATGAGCCTGGAGCACGCGGCCCGCACGCCCGACGGGGAGAAGCGCTGGCGGATGGCCCTCAAGTGCTGGGAGGACAAGGACTACCGCGGCTGCCGGATCCAGGTCCACTTCGCGCTCCAGGCCGAGCCCGACAACCCGGTCTTCCAGGAGTGGCTCCAGAAGGCCACGGACGCAGCCAACGAGAGTGCCCGGCAGAACGAGAACCCCTTCATGATCCGGTACGGCTGATCGCCTCGGACGCATCGGAGGCGGTCTGCACGGCCTGCACCCGGCGTCCTCGGCGCCACCCTCTCTGGAGGGGGAGAGGGGACGAGGCGACCCGCGCCACCCTTCCCTTTGCCGGCGCCCTCAGGGGCAGGCCCACTCCAGCCTGCCGGCCCTTGACCGGGCGGGCACGGGGGGCGTAGCATGGGGACATGCCCGCCCAAGCCAGCGACAAGGCCTGTATCGAGCAGCTCCTCGATCAAGCCGGCATCGTCGTCGGCGGCGACCGACCCTGGGATCTCCGCATCCACCATCCGGGCTTCTACCGCCGCGTCCTGACCCAGGGGGCCCTCGGGCTCGGGGAGTCGTACATGGACGGCTGGTGGGACTGCCCGGCCCTGGACCAGGCGATCGACCGGATCCTCCGTGCGGACCTCGAGGCGAAGGTCCGGGGCAGCCTCACGCTCACGTGGCACGTGTGGAAGTCGAGGCTCTTGAACCTCCAGAGCCGAGCCCGTGCGTTCCAGGTGGGCCAGCACCACTACGATCTCGACAACGACCTGTACCGGGCCATGCTCGACGAGCGCATGAACTACACCTGCGGCTTCTGGCGCAACGCCACCACGCTCGACGAGGCCCAGGAGGCCAAGCTCGACCTGGTGTGTCGGAAGATCGGCCTGCAGCCGGGCATGACGATCCTCGAGCTCGGGTGCGGATTCGGGGCGTTCTCGGTCTACGCGGCCCGGAAATACGGGGCGAGGGTCCTCGGGGTGACCGTCTCGGAGAGGCAGGTGGAGCTCGGGACCCGGCTGTGCGAGGGGCTTCCCGTGGAGCTCAAGCTGGCCGACTACCGGACCGTGACCGGACAGTACGACCGCGTGGTGTCCATTGGCATCATGGAGCACGTCGGCGTCAAGAACCACCGCACGTACATGGAGGTCGTGGACCGGACCCTCGCACCCGGGGGAATCGCCTTCTTCCACACGATCGGCACGAACCGGAGCCAGTCGACCTCGAACGCCTGGACCACGAAGTACATCTTTCCCAACGGTGTGCTTCCCTCCATCGCGCAGCTCGCCAAGGCCATGGAGGGCCTGTTCGTGATGGAGGACTGGCACAACTTCGGACCCGACTACGACCGCACGCTCCTGGCCTGGTACGCGAACTTCGAGCGGGCCTGGCCCGAGCTGCGGGCGAGGTACGACGAGCGGTTCCGGCGTATGTGGACGTTCTACCTGCTCTCGTCGGCTGGGGGCTTTCGCTCCCGGGCAACGCAGCTCTGGCAGGTGGTCATGACCCGGCCGGGCACCCCGCAGCCGGACTGTCGACCGTCGTAGGCGTGCAGGCGTGATCACGTCCGAGGTGATCGTCGTGGGCGGTGGGCCCGCGGGGTCGTCCTGTGCGTGGCGACTCGTCCGGGCCGGCCGCGAGACGCTCCTGCTCGACCGGGCGGCGTTCCCCCGGCCCAAGCCCTGTGCCGGCTGGATCACCCCACGGGTGCTCCGGGCTTTGAATCTCGCCTTGGAGGCGTGTCCGTTCGGCATCCGACCCATCCGGACCCTGCACCTCCACTTCCCGTCCTTCACGATCCCACTCCCCACCCGCCAGTACGCCGTCCGGCGCGTCGAGTTCGACGCGTGGCTCGTCGGGCGGTCCGGCGTGTCCGTCGAGCGCCACGAGGTGAGGCGGATCCGGAGGGAGAACGGGGGATACGTCCTCGACGAGACCTGGCGGTGCCGGACGCTCGTCGGGGCGGGGGGCACGACGTGCCCCGTCCGCCGTGCGGTCTTCGGGGACGCACCCCCGCGGCCGGCGCACGGCCTCGTGGTGGCCCTCGATGCGGAGTTCCCCCAGGTCGTCCGCGATGGGCGGACCCATCTCTGGTTCGGAGAGGCGGGGCTGCCGGGCTACGCCTGGTACGTGCCCAAGGAGGGGGGATGGGTCAACGTCGGGATCGGGGGACGGATCTCGGGGCTGAAGGCGCGGGGAGTGGGACTTCGGTGGCACTGGGATCGGCTCCTGGAGCGGCTCTTTGAGCAGGGCCTCGTCGACGATCCCCGACCGGTGGCCCGCGGCCACGCCTATCCCCTCCGGATCGACACCGGACCCATCCGCCGGGACGGGTGCTACCTCCTCGGGGACGCTGCGGGACTCGCGACCGTCGATTTGGGGGAGGGAATCGGGCCCGCGGTGGAGAGCGGTTTCCTCGCCGCGGAGGCGATCCTCCGGGGCACGGCCTACTCGGTCGCGTCCATCCCGAGGCGGAGCCTCCCCGCCCTGCTGTTTCCCGGCCTGGGCCGGGTCGCGCGTGGGGTGCCCCCCACCGCTCCGGGTTGAGCCGCGGGCCCAGGACGGAGGAACGCGGGGGCGTGGAGCGCGCCGGGCCCGGCAGGGGGAACGGGAGAGGGCAGGTCTGCTCCGAGAACCGTCCAGGGGCTCTCCGACGGCCGCGTGCCTGGCGGGCACGTCGACCTGTTGGGCCGTAAGGTCGCAGGTCCCCCTGTTTTGAGCCAGCAGGGGCAGCAGGTCCCCCTGTTTTGAGCCA
>JAFGLY010000025.1 GCA_016927815.1 Deltaproteobacteria bacterium
AGGGCCTGCACAAGATCCCGTTTCAGGTCGTCCACGTGCTCCAGGCCGACCGAGATGCGGATCATGGACTCGGTGACGCCATGGGCGCCCAGGAGTTCGGGCGGGACGTCCGCGTGGGTCATCCGCATGGGGTGCTCCGCCAGGCTCTCGGTCCCTCCGAGGGAGACCGCGAGGCGGACCACCTCGAGACGGTCCAGCACCGCGAAGGCCTCGGCCTCGCCGCCCTCGATCTCGAACGCGATGAGCGATCCCGGGCCGCTGCACTGGCGGGCGAACAGCTCGGCCTGAGGCGTGCCCGGCTCCAGGATCCCGGGGTACCACACCTTCCGGACGTGCCGGTGCTCGGCGAGCAGGCGGGCCAGGATACGCGCGGTCTTGGCCTGCCGCCGCATGCGCACGGAGAGGGTTTCCAGCGATCGCGAGAGCAGCCAGGCCGTGAACGGCTCGGCCACCGTGCCCAGGATCGTCCGGTACGTGAGCACCTCGGCCATGGTGGCACGGTCCGCGATGGTGACCCCCGCGACGAGGTCCGAGTGGCCGCCCAGGAACTTGGTCGCGCTGTAGAACACGAGGTCCGCGCCGAAGTCGCGGGGTTTCTGGAACACCGGCCCCAGGAAGGTGTTGTCCACGGCCACGAGCACCCTCCGGTCGGGCGTGGAGAGCCGGGCAGCCAGGTCCGCGACGGCCCGGATGTCCGTGAGGCTCAACGTCGGGTTGGCGGGTGTCTCCAGGTAGAGCATGCGGACCCGATCCCCGTATTGCCGAGCCGCCTGCTCCAGACCCGCGGGCGCCTCGTCTCCGGCGGGGGTCCAGTGGACCTCGATGCCGAGCGGGGGCAGGATCTTCTCCAGCAGGAAGTGGGTGCCCCCGTAGACGGGAGCGGTGGAGAGGATCGCGTCTCCCGGCCGCGCCAGGGCCAGCAGCGTCGTGGCAATCGCGCTCATGCCGCTGGCGAACAAGGCCGCCCGGTCCATGCCTTCCAGGGCCGCGATGCGCTCCTCGTAGATCTCGAGGTTGGGGTTGTTGAGCCGGGAGTAGATCAGACCCATGGCCTCGCCCTTGGGCATCTCGGCGAGCCCGTAGGCGGCCTGGAAGAACCTCCGGCCCTGCTCCGCGTTCGTGAACAGGAAGTTGCTGGTCAGGAAGACCGGCATCTTGAGGGCTCCCTCGGACAACGCCGGGTCGTACCCGAGGCCGAGAGCCAGGGTCTCGGGCTGGAAGGAGTGGTGGTCGCGGCGACTCTTGCGCTGCATGGGCTTCCCCTGGGTCTGGACGTGTCGAGCCTACGCCGTCCGGGGCCGACTCGTCACGTGAGGAGGGTCATGGTCGGTCGGAGTACCCGCTGGCTGGTGGTTTCTCGCGTTCGCCACGCCCGGCTTCCGTGGCAGGCGGGAGGTGCCACACCGCGTACCGGCCGTCCTCGAATACGAGTTCGGCACGAGCCTCGAGCAGTCGGGTCATGGCCTGCACGGGCGCCTCGAACTGGGCGTGGAGAACCTCGGGCGAGAGGAAGGGGTAGGCTTTTCGGAGGAACCGCGGCGTCCCGACGAGGAGCCACTCGGCACCCTCACCGGCCAGCACGTCCAGTGCCCGGTCCCCGGTGGTCGCCAACAGGTACCGACTGGGCACGTGGTCCTCCACCGATCCGAGGATCCACTCCCGTTCGAGGGGGGAGGCCTGCCAGGCGAAGAGGAGGGCCACGCGAGCGTCCGGCGGGGTTTCGTCGCGGATCCACCGGACGGCGGTCCAGCCAGGGATGCGCCGCGCGCGGTAGTCCTCCTCGCTCTCGTGGCCCAGTGCCACCGGGGCCTGCTCGACCGCCTCGGCAAGCACGGGCCCTGTGTTGGCGGGGATGCCCACGGCCCAGGCCAGCCACGCGGCCCAGCGTCCGACGGCCGGCAGGCGGGCGAGGCCAGCGGCACAGGCCAGGGCAGCCGGCGGCAGGGAAGGAAGGAGGTAGCGCAGCCACTGGGGCCCGATCGCCCAGAGCAGACACCCTCCCGCGGCCGTGAACGCCAGCGCCCGGGCACGCCGGTCGCCCCGGACCGCCACGACCGCGGCCACCGGAGCGAGTGCCAGGAAGGCGGGGTTCACCCGCCCCAGGAACACGGTCGAGTCGGTCTCGGCCCGCATCACCGCGTTCCACGGTAGCAGGATCCACCCGGCGAGATCCCGTCCGAGGCCGAACTTCTCTGGGAAGCTGTAGACCATGCCTTCCACCTCTCCCCAGCCCGCGTAGGGAAAGAGGGGATGGAGACCGCCGGCCACGTTCCACCCCCACCACGGCATCACCCACAGGACGGCCACGCCGCCCGCTGCGAGGACCCGGAGCACGGCCCGCGGCCGTCGGGCCGAGGCTGCGGCCCAGAGGAACAGGGGCAACAGAGGAGCGGCCGCCGTGTACTTGACCGCCAGCGCACCCCCGGCCGCCAGGGCGGCCGGCACGAGCCAGGCGCCCTCCACGAGGGCGTCCGCGGCCACCAGGACCAGGAACCCGGCCACGAGGTCGTTGCCCGCCACGCCGGCCTGGCCGAGGAAGGTGAACGAACCGACCAGGAGCGCCGGGGCCATCCAGCCCGCGGCCGGCCCCCACCACGCGCGGGCCCTGCGGTGGACGAGCACGAGCGTGGAGGCGCCGACGAGGAGGCAGAACGCCCGGGTGGCGCCCTCTCCGCCCAGCGCCACGAGCGCGGCGAAGGGCAGGTGGAGGGCCAGGGGCCGACTGCCGTTGGGCAGCAGGAAGCCTCCCGCCAGGTGGCCGGAACCGAGCATCCTGGAGGGCAGGGCGACGTGGTAGTAGATCTCGTCCGTGCTCGTGGCGGGCGCCAGGACCCCGAGGAGCGCTGGTACGAGTGCGAGGCCCAGGGCTGCGAGGCCCACTCTCCCGGGCCGGGGCAGTCGCACGGGCGGGCGGAAGAGCCAGCCGGCGGCGAGCACGACCAGCAGCAGCGGGCACGACCGCACGCCGAAGAGCAGGCTCCACGGGAGCGAGAGCAGGCCCCACGCAGCCAGGCCCGTGGCCAGGGCCCGCGGCCATCCGGCCTCGACCTCGAGGGATCCGGGGGAGAGGCGGGCCAGCAGCGCGCCCCCGGCACCCGTGCACGCCACGAGCGCCACGAGGGCGACGACCAGGGATCGAGCTCCGGCGAGCAGCGGAGAGGCCGCGAGCGTCCTGTCCGGGTCCAGGTCCAAGAACGCCCCGGCCACGACGAGGCACCAGGCGACCGACAGCCCCGCGGCCAGGCGTTTCGTCGTCACGCGTCCTCCGATCCGCACGGACGCAACCGCACGGCGTCGCCGCCCGGGTGGCGGACCTCCACGTCCTCGCCCACCGCCAGGGGACCGGCTGGGGCCCACCGTCCTTGCGTCGAGTCGGCCTCCCATCGATCCACGCACCATCCGGCCGCGGGCCAGTCGAAGGTCCAGACCACCTCCCCCTGGCGGTGGGCACCGCCATGTCCGCCCGCGACCCGAGGGGCCGTCGGGCGCGCGCGAGGATCGTCGTCCTCCAGGACCAGGGACCGGGCGGTCGCCAGTCGGACCTCGCCGTCCACGCGCAGGAGGAGCCACGGGCCCCAACGGGAAGGCCAGCCCTGGTCCTGGTCGCCCCGGATCGTGAGCCCGTCCGAGCAGGCCACGTCCACGGATCCGCCGGCCCGGTCCTCCCAGCAGGCCACCGGTCCCCAGAGGGTCAGGCCGGCCCGGAAGCCCGATGCGGCGCGCACGGTGCTGCGCTCTCCGGAGACGAGGTCCTCCACGACCACGCCCCGATCGTCGATCCATCCGAGCCAGTGCCCGCTGCCGGCCACGTGGCGCTGGTCTCCCGGCTCCCGGGCCACCGGGACCGGCTTCCCGCCACCGTCCCACGCCCACACGTCGGTGCCGGTCACCTCCCGTTCCCGACCGTCCACCCAGGCCATGAAGCCGCCGGCCAGGGCGGGCGGGTACCACGGCAGGGGGTCCGCGCCCTGGAGCCGTGCCACGGCTTCACCGGCGCGAAACCGCACCACCCGATGGCGGGTGGTGATCGCGACCTCGTTTCCGGCCAGGGCAGGGGGGGCCACGGGCGGGTGGGCACAGGGGTTGGGGATCGACGCGTGGACCTGTGCGGGCAGGGTCCAGAGGCGGGCCGGTCGCTCGTCCAGGGCGAGGAGCATTCCGGGCGTTCCCACGCCGGGAGTCCGCCCTCCCCCGTCCAGCACGATCACCTCGCGGGTAGCCAGGTCCACCAGGCGGTCCACCCAGCCCTCGACCCCGCAGCCCACGGCCCAGTGGCCGACGAGACGGGGATATCGCCGGTCCTTGCAGGGAGCCGCCAGGGCGGGCAGGGGGCGCAGGTCCACCTCCACCGACGGGATCCACCGGTTGGCCGCGGCTTGGACCTGCAGGACCGTGCGGATCCCCCCCGCCGACACCTCGTGCGGGCCCGGCACCGACGGGACGACGTGCGCCGTGATGCCCCGGTCCGCGTCCACGCCCCTCCAGCCGAGGTCCACGGGCCACGGGCCGGCGTAGGGCGCCGTGATCCGGACCGTCTCCCCCACTGCGGGTTCCAGATCGGACACCGCGAGAATGCCCAGGGGTACGGCCCCTGCCGCGACCTCCAGGTCGGGCGGTTCCACCTGCGGAGCCTCCTGGCACGCTAACAGGCCCAGGACCCCCAGCATGGCCGAGCGCCGGGTCGATCGTCGGGGGTCAGCGGCGACTACTTGTCCTTGGTCCCGCAGCAAACGACCGTCATCGTGACGGTGTCGGCGATGACGGAACCCGGGCAGTCGGTGGCCTCGAGCTGGAACGTGAAGTCGTTGGGCTCGCACGCTCCGGGCTCCGCGGGCGTGGCCCCGGACAGGACCACGGTCGTGATGAGGCTGTAGGGGTCATCGATGGTGGCCGAACCGTCGATCACGCTCCAGACGAACGTGTACGGATCGTCGTCCGGATCGTGGATGAACGCCTCGTTGCCGATCGTGGTCGAAACCGCGGCGCACTCGTCGCACTCCCAGACGTAGGACAACTCCTCGCACTCGGCGCTTCCCCCCTCGAACGACCCGTCGATGCCGGCCTCCACCACCGGATCGGAGTTGTACTTCCGCTCGATGATGGTGCCCGTGACGATATCCGGCGAAGACCAGTAGGTCCCGTCGGTCACGGCCACGGAGAAGACGTAGATGCCGGCCACATCGACCCAGAACGTGGTCGTCTGTGCCGTGCGATCGGAGAAGTCGGCGTTGGAGGAGCCGGATTCAGCCGGCTTCTGCTGGAGTTCCCAGAAGTAGGACAGCGCGTCGCCATCGGGGTCCACCGAGGCCGACGCATCGAGCACGATGGCGGTGCAGTCCTCGGCCGTGAAGTCCTCGCCTCCGTTCGCGACCGGCGGCCCGTTGGAGCCCACGACCGTGACGACCACGGCATCGGGAGCGGACACGGCGAAACCGTTCGAGACCACCAGGTTGGCCACGTACACACCCATGACGTCGGGCTGGAACGTGGGCGTTGCAGTGGTGGCACCCACCAGGGAGTCGAGGGTGAGGTGGGAGGCGGCGGGCACGTCCACCAGGCCCCACTGGTAGGTCAGGGGGTGGCCGGCGGGGTCGTAGGATCGGCTGCCGTTCAGGTTGACTTCCAGGCCCAGCTTGACGGTCGCATCTTCGCCGGCGTTCGCGACGGGGATCTCGTCCTGCCCGGTGATCGTGACCACCACGTAGTCGGGCGCACTGTTCGCCCGGTCGTCGTTCACGACGAGTTCGACGACGTACGTGCCGGCCATGTCGGGCGCGAAGGTCGTGGTCACGGCCTCGGCGGAGTGGTTGACCGTGAACGGGGCCAGGCGCTCGTCCACACCGGACGTCTCGGGCAGGTACTCGAACGACCAGTGGTACTTCAGCGGGTCGCCGTCCGCGTCGAAGGAACCGGAGCCGTCGAGCTCGACGACCTCGTCCCCGGACTGCGTGATGTCGGCCCCCGCGTTGGCCCTGGGCGGCGTGTTGGAGGTCTGGGGCTGGGCGGTGTCGTTTCCGCTCCCGCAGCCCGTGAGGAGCGCGACAGCGATACCGAGTTGGAGAAGACGGCGCATGGAAGGGCTCCTGGAGAGGAGGGACTAGTAGGGCCCGTAGTCCCGGTTACCGTAGCAGGCGTAGGAGACGATGACCTCGTCCTCGTCGGCCGCCTCGCAGTCGCTCAGGTTGAGCGTGACCTCCCACTGCGTGGTGATCGTGGTGTTCACCGCGGTGGGAACGGGAGGCGTCGTGACCATGGTGAAGACGCGGTAGGGCGTAGCGAACGAGAGCTCTCCGGAGTCCTCGCTCCAGACGTAGTGGACCTCGTCCCCGTCCGGGTCGGTCGAGGCGCCGCCGTCGAGTTCGACGGTGGCTGAAACGCAGTCCGCGCAGGTCCAGGCGTAGGCCGAGGTCACGCAGTCGGCCGAATCCGAGATGGTGACGTCGTCGCCGGCGTTTGCCACGGGCGGGTTGTTGAGGCTCCGATCCAGGATCGTGTACGTGACCACGTCGGGCGGCGACCAGGACTCGCCGTCGTGGACGAGCAACTGGAAGCCGTAGGTGCCGGAGATGTCCCAGGTGAAGTGGGCGGTCGGGGAGGTGGCGTCGTCGAAGTTCGCGTCGGAGGCCTTGGAGCCCGCAGGCGCGGAGAGGAGCGACCAGAGGTAGGTGATCTGGGCACCCTCGGGGTCGTAGGAGCCGTACCCGTTCAGGACGATCTCGTCGTCGGTACACGGGGGAAGGTTCCCGCCGGTGCCGGCGTCGGCCACCGGGGGCTGGTTGGTGGAAACCGCCTCGACGGTGCAGTAGTCGGGTTCGGACCAGTAGGCGCCGTCGCTGACCACGAGCGATACCAGGTAGAGGCCCGCGACGTCCGGGATGACCGTGGCTTCGGGTCCGCCTGCGTTGTAGAGGTCGCTCGTGTCGAGGGAGGACCCGTCGGGCACCGTGGTGAGCGCCCACTGGTAGGTCAGGCGAACGCCCTCGGGGTCGTAGGAACCGTTGCCGTCCAGGGCGGCCCGATCCCCCACCTCCACGCTCTGGTCCTCGCCGCAGTCCGCGATCGGAGGCATGTTGTCGGAGGTGACCTCGACGATGACGATGTCCGGCGAGGACAGGTACCCGGAGTGGACATCGTGCACCACCAGGGAGATGACGTACGTGCCCTCGACGTCCGGCTCGAACTCGGTCTCGGGGGTGTCGGTGTTGTTCCGGAGGAAGAACGTGTCCGTCATGTCCGAGATCACGGGCACGCTCTGGAAGGACCAGACGTAGTTGAACGTGCCTTCCTCGCAAGCGTGCGACCCCGTGAGCGTGACCGTGGTCCCCAGGGCGACCACCTGGTCGGGACCCGCGTTGGCCGCGGGTTCGCACATCGCCTGGGTGGTGTCCGAGGTGTCGTTGCTGTCCGAGCAGGCCGTGGCCAGTGCGAGGAGGACGAACGGCAGGAACTGGGTGGGATGGGACATGGATCCGACTCCGGGGCAAAGCATCCAGCAGGGGTGGGGTCTGGGGGTGGGGGTTCTCCCGTGGTCCGTCTGGATACCTTTCGGTGGAGCCATTGTAAAGAAGTTCCCACGTCGACGTCAATCGTCCGCTTGCAGGTGAAGGCCCTCATGCCGGTCCGAGACGGTCAAAGACGTCGGGTGGCCCTGGCGTTGTTGGGCTTCGGAAGCACCCCAGCGCTGGAGGCGATCCCTGAGATGCAGATCGTTCCGGTTCGCGAGGAACCCGGATGCGCACCCGGGGAGCCACGCCTCCGGGGAGCGCGAGGGCGCTTCGCGGTGCCGGTCGGCCGCGCACGGCCTGCCGTGAGCGACGCGACCCTCGCCGACCCGGGTGCCCGGCAGGGCCGCCCGGTCGCCGTTCCCGCCGGGTCTACCTGCGAGGGAGGCCCGTGATTAGACTCGGCCCGGCATGGGGCGAGCGACGTCCCGAAGGAGGATCCATGGGTTTCCTCGACGCATTCTTCGGTCCCGAGAAGCAGATCCTCTCCCGGAGCCGCAAGGTCGCCGACATCTTCGCCCAGCCCGAGGATCGGGAGGCTGCCGCCCGCTGGCTCGCGGATGAGGGGTCCGAATCGGCCCTCCTGGGCCTCCTCGGCCGGTTCGACGTCACCATCGAGAACTCCATGAAGGACGCCGCCGAGAAGGAGATGGTCGCCGATCTCCTGGTCGGGATCGGCGCTGCGGTGCTCGATCCGGCCCGACGCTACGTCAAGCGCTGCAAGCACATCGCCTGGCCCCTCCGGGTGATCGAGGCCATCGGAGGGACGGCCGAGGCGCTCGAATCGGTCCTGGAGATGCTCGACGAGGAAGTCTGCAGGGAGGACTTCAAGCCCGACCGCAAGCGGAACCTCCTGGTCAAGATCGCCGATTGGCGCGACCCCCGGATCGTGCCCAGCGCCGTCCGCTTCCTGGCGGACTTCGACGAGGGCGTGCGCTATGCCGCGGTCGAGGCGGTCCTGTCCCAGGGATCCACCGAGGGCCGGGAGGACCTCCTCGCCGCGCTCGCCAACCCCCGCGAGGAGTCCAATCGCCTTCGCGCCCGCATCGCCGACGCCTTCGCCACCCGGGGCTGGACCCTCGGCGAACGGGTCCAGGAGATCGCGGCGCGGCCGCCGGCCGGCTGGACGGTGCGGGGGCATGCGTTGGTCCGGGCCGCCCCTACCGGGTGAGGGACAGGAGGCGCTCGCGGACGAGGGACGCCTCGGGGAAGGCCGAATCCAAAGAGAGCACCTCCTGGTAGTGCCGGGCGGCCAGGACCGGATCGCGCCGGGGCTCCCAGTAGATGCTGGCGAGCCCGTAGTGGGCCTCCACGTCGCCCGGGCACCAGGCCAGGGTGGCGTGGAATGCCTGGAGGGCCTGGTCCCAGGATCGCTCGCGGACGTGCAGCCAGCCCAGGTGGTCGTGGGTGGCGCAGGAGGTGGGATGGCGACGCAGGGCCTGGAGCCACGCGGATCGGGCCTCTTCGCTCCTGCCCGCCTCGGCCAGGGTCGCCCCCAGGGCGTTCCAGGCGTCCAGGCGGTCGTCGTCGATCCGGAGGGTGGCCCGGTAGGCTGCCTCGGCGCCCAGGGGGTCTCCCTCCCGGCGGAGGGCGTCACCGAGGGCCTGCCAGGCCGCAGCCGATTCGGGAGCGCGGCGGACGGCCTCCTGCCAGAGCGCGACCTCCGACCCCCACACGGCGTTGCGCGCCCAGGTGGCACCTCCCAGGGCCACGACCCCGATCGTCGCGAGGAGGCCCGCGACGCGGGGCCAACGGGCCCCCAGCGATCCCAAGAGGGCCCCGGCTGTCCCGCACACGGCCCAGCCCGCCAGGTACGTCCGGTGCTCCGCCATGGTTTCGGGGAGCGGGACGATGCTGGAGGACGGCAGCAACAGGATCCCGAACCACCCCGCGGCGAACGCCACCCAGGGACGGCGGCGTCCCACCCGCACGGCGAGGACCACCAGGAGCCCGACCAGGGCCAGGGCCGCGAGCGATCGCGTCCCCAACGGATCGGTGACCGGAGGCACGTCGTGGAAGAGGGTCTGGCCGACGGGCAACACCCACAGCCCCAGGGAGCGCAGGGCCACCTCGGCCTGCGTGGGGACCTGCACGTGCAGCGGGCGGAGCCAGATCGGCGTGGTCAGGGTACCGTGGACGACCTGCCGGAGGACGGCCACCGCGCCGATGACCAGGGCGTGGGGCAGCATCCAGGGCCATGCCTTGCCGAGCCGCCCCCCCGGCAGGGCCGCCTCGCAGAGCAGGAGGAGCAGGGGCACCGCGACCGCCACCTCCCGGGTGGCCATGGCGGCGAGGAACGCGAGGAAGGAGAGCACGAAGGGAAACGTCCCGCCCTCGCGCCGCCAGCGGAGCCACTCCAGGACGGCGCCCAGGCAGAAGGTCGCCGCCAGCGCCTCCGAGCGGCCGGCGAGGTGCGTCACGGCCTCGGTCGTCATGGGGTGCACCGCCCAGAGGGCCGCAGCCGCCAGGGCCGAGCCGAGGGGCCGCCGCGCCCCGAGCCGGGCGAAGACCCGCTCGCCCACGAGCAGCGCGAGTACGGCGTTCAGGGCGTGGATCGCCACGTTGACGACGTGGTATCCGAAGGGATCCTCCCCCCAGAGACGCGCGTCCACCGCCCAGGTGAGCGCCACCAGCGGCCGGCTGGCGTCGTAGGCGAGCACCGGGCCCCACCGCTCGAGCCTCCCCAGCGAGGGATGGCCGAAGATCTCGGCCTCGTCGCCGTGGACGAACCCGCCCCCGAGACCGTTGGCCCAGGCCACGGCCACCAGCGCCACGAGGAAACCCGCAGAGGCCCACCGCCACGACGCGTCCTCGGGCGCGCCGGGCCCGCCCTGGCGGCTCGCGGCCGCACGGGCCCGTCTTCCGGGGCAGCGAGGGGTCGGGGGGAGAAAGCGCACGGGGCGGGCTGCCGGGCGGAGCGCCATTGCCGGAGGGTCCCCTCCCCATTAGTCTGCCGCACGCTCCGCGGGAACGCCCGCGGGTCCTGGAGGAACGATGCTCCGCCCGATCGTGTCCGTCCTCGCCGGTGCCTGTCTCGCCCTGGCCGGCTGCGGCCCCACCTGCCAGTCCGCCTGCAACCGCCTCTACGCCACCACGGGCGACAGCTGCGGGATCGAGCGGG
>JAFGLY010000136.1 GCA_016927815.1 Deltaproteobacteria bacterium
CATCCCGGCAACACGGGTTCAAATCCCGTTGGGATCGCCATCACCCGGTCCAGGTTCGAGGCCGATTTTCGGGGGGCGTTAAAGGGCGGAGTCCGAACGGGATTCGAACTCGGGGTGGACAGGACGGGCGCACGGGGCCGATCAGAAACCCAGGCCGCCCCGGACGAGCCAGGCGGCTCCGATCAGGGTCGTGTCGCTCTCGCTCGAGGGCGCGCCCACGAGGAAGTCGTCGAAGTCGTCGCGGTCGACGTCCCCCGCCCCCGCGAGCGCATGGCCGGCGTCGTCGTGGATCCCGTCGCCGTCCACGAGAGTGACATCGGCATCGTCGAACTCGCGGGTTCCCGCAAGGAGCCCGAAGAAGAGGCGGACCTTGCTGTCCTCCCGGTTGACGTATTGGTTCATCAGCAGGTCGTCGAATCCGTCGCCGTCGACGTCTCCGGGGCCGGCCATGGACTCCCCCAGGTACCAGGCGTTCCACCCATAGAAGGTCGCGTCGGCGGCGGCGACGTCGGTGTCGGCCGTGACGGGCCCGAGGAACAGGTAGACGGCGCCCGTGTCGTTGCCCCCGAGATCGCTGCCGGGCGCGCCGAGGAGGGCAGGGGACACGGGGACCTCGCACGCCCCGAAGATACCACGACGCCGATCAGGACGGAGAAGCGCCCTCGGAGACGATCCGCCCCGGCAGGTCCGCCCACGGGACGACCTCGATCCCCTCGCGGGTGGACGCCTCCTCCCCGCCGTGGACGAGGATGCGTCTCCAGGTGCCGCGTTCCGCCTCATCCCCGAGGAGCGACTGCCACCGGTGGAGGGGGCGGAAGGCGTCGCCCGAGACGGTGCGACCGGCCTTGACCTCGACGAGCGTGCGGCGGACGCCGTCGTCGACGAGCAGGTCGATCTCCTCGCCCTTCTGGTTGCGGACGTGGTGGAGGTCGGCGGGCAGGCCCCGGGCGTACCGGCTCTTGAGGATCTCGGCGACGATCCAGGACTCGAAGAGGGCGCCCCGGGCGTGGTGGAGCGCGAGGTCGCCCGGCGAGCGGATGCCGAGCAGCCACGCACAGAGCCCGCTGTCGAGGAAGTGGAGCTTCGGGCTGCGGATGAGGCGCTTCCGAAGGTTGGTCGACCAGCCGGGCACGAGCGTGACCACGAAGCTCGCCTCGAGGATCCCGAGCCAGGCCCGCGCGGTGCCGGCCGACACGCCGGCGTCGGAGCAGAGCGCGGAGAGGTTCAGCACCTGCGCCGTCCGCCCGGCGCACAGGCCGAGGAAGGTCTGGAAGGCCCGGAGATCGCGGATCTCCTGGAGGCTGCGCACGTCGCGCTCCAGGTAGGTGGCGACGTAGGCGGCGAGCCAGTCGCCGGGTGCGTGCCCCTCCTGGTAAATCGCCGGGTAGCCCCCGGTCCAGAGCACGTCGTCCAGACTGCGGGGGGGCGCCGGGAACCGCCGGACCTCGTCGAGGGACAGCGGGAGGAGCCGGAGCAGCGCGGTGCGGCCCGCGAGGCTCTGGGAGACGCCCTCTATGAGGAGGAAGTTATGGGACCCCGTGAGGACGAAGCGCCCGGGAGCCCGGTGGCGGTCGACCTCCACTTGCAGGTAGGAGAGGAGGTCGGGGGCCCGCTGGACCTCGTCGAGGATCGCGCGATCTCCGAGCCGATGCAGGAAGTCGAGCGGGTCGCGCACGGCGTGCTCCCGCACGTCCGGGCGTTCGAGCGACACGTAGGCGTGATCGGGGAACGCTGCGCGGCAGAGGGTCGTCTTGCCGGACTGGCGGGGACCGGTGACCGTGACGACCGGAAACGTCGACGCGAGCGACCGCAGTTTCGGGGCGATGGAACGGGGGATCATGGGGTTCGGTGTAATTCGTCAGAGGCGATGAAGATATACACCGCTCGCGGTCCCCACGTCAAGGCCGGCGAGGTCGACCCGGAGGGTCAAGGAGCATCGCGTTCCATGCCCATCCGTAGGACGACGGCCAGAACCCTACCCCAAACCTACAAAACCGCCCTCCGCCATCCTCCGGACCTCCTCACCCGCCTCCACCACCCAGTTCGAAGATCCTCGCGTTGGGCTCGCCAATGCGGAAAAGATGGCCAGGAAGGCAGAGAAGTCAAGGTTGCGACGCAGGTCGAAGAGGGCGTCAGAGGGGGGTGGATCGAGCCCGAACCGGCCCGAATCGGCCCGCCATGCTGGCAGGGTGTTGGAGAGCCGCGAGGGTCGAGGGAACGGATGAACGTCGCTTTTAGGGCATCCGTCCGCTCAGGTAGGAGGGGCTCGTGGGGCACTCGGAGGTCGTCCAAAATGCCAACATGACGACCATGTAGCCGGGGGAGAAGGGAGAGGACGAGGAGAACGGCGCGCTCGAAGACCTCATCTGCATCCATCCCGCTCCGCATGCGCGGGGTAGGTACTCCCATGCCCTACGCCATCCACACCGACGTCAAGTTCGCCCCCCTCGCCGTGATCGAGGCAGGTACACTCGCTGACGAGTGCAACGAGCGGTGGTGGAACCAGACCCTCTCCCGCGTCAACGACTGCGTGGTGCGCCTCGGCGTCTTCGAGGGCGAGTTCCACTTCCACCACCACGACCGCGAGGACGAGCTCTTCTTCGTCCTGGAGGGCAGGCTCCTCATCGACCTCGAGGATCGGACCGTCGAACTCCTGCCACGGCAGGGGCTGATGGTCCCACGTAGCGTCGAGCACCGCACGCGGGCTCCGACGCGGACCGTGGTCCTCATGATCGAGGCGGCGACCGTCGAGCCCACAGGCGACGGATCGACGTCTCCAGTGCCCGGCTGAACGCGGGCATCGGTGTCTTCGTGAAGGGGGGTCAGCTCGCAGCAGGATGAGGGCACGTACGCCACGAGTCCCTCGTCACAGGGGACTGGACGGGTTCGGGCTCCTCAAGCGGCGGCATCGCCTCCGGCAGGAGGGCGGCGGTTGAGGAGCGGTTCGGTCTAGCCCCACTTCAAGGCTCCAGGTGGGGCACAAGTGGCCCCCCTGCGCGGCAGGGTCCGGGGTTGTGCCCCCCTTCGCCCCACGCTCCCGCCACGGCCAATCCGGACCTCGACACACGGCTTGGAGAGACGGCGGTTTGAGAGAAGCGTCGCAACGCCGAGGAAGCGACCCTCCGATGGCTCTGCTCCGTCGAGGACGCACGGACACAGATGGCCCGAGCCTGTGGCCCGCCCATCCACCGGTCACAACCCCTGTGACGGGGGACTAGGAGCCTCCGCCGTAAAGGACGTACGCCGCGCCGGCGTCCCTTCCACCGGCGTCCTGCCCGGGGGCACCGATCGCGATGTCGGGAAGGCCGTCGCCGTCGACATCCCCTGCCACTACCATGCCTGCAAAATCGCCGGCCTCCTCGCCAGCGAACCGGGCGTCGGCCGCCGAGAGGCCGACCCACCCCAGGACAGGGCCGTAGAGGAGGTAGACCGCCCCGCACTCCTCGGCGCCCGCACTCGCGCTCGGAGCTCCGATGAGGACATCCTGGCGGCCGTCGCCGTCCACGTCCGTAACAGCGAGGGCCCTGCCCGCTTGGTCCCAGTCCCCCTCGCCCACGATCTTCGCATGGGCCGCCGAGAGGTCCATCGGTCCCGAGACAGGCCCGGATACCAGGTATACGGCCCCTTTCTGCGTAGCCTCCCCCTCATCCGGCGCCCCGACGAGGATGTCGTCGTAGCCGTCGCCGTCCAGGTCTCCTGCCGCGAGCGAATCGGCTGTCAAGTCGTCGGCCGTCTCCCCCAGGAGCTTCGCATCGGCCGCGGACAGGTTCATCTCGCCCCAGAACCCACAGGGCGGGGAGGACCCGTCGCAGTCGTTGTCCACGTCGTCACCGCAGATCTCCTCTGCACCCGGGTGGATGGCCGGATCGCCGTCGTCGCAGTCGGTGGCGGCTGACGCCTCGCCCGTATCTGTGCAGTCGAGGTCCGTGGAGGCGAGGGTCTTAGACGTGCCGTACCCATCGCCGTC
>JAFGLY010000137.1 GCA_016927815.1 Deltaproteobacteria bacterium
CCGGGGGGGGGGGGGGGGGGGGGGGCGGGGGGGGGGGGGGGGGGGGGGGGGGGGGGCGTGCGGGGCTCGGTCTCGGGGGTCGTGCCGGGCTCGGTCTCGGGGGTCGGGGGCTGGGTCTCAGGGGTCGTGCCGGGCTCGGTCTCGGGGGTCGGGGGCTGGGTCTCGGGGGTCGGGGGCTGGGGCTCGGCGGCCTGGCGGGCTTCTTCCTCCTTCTTGCGGCGCTCGAAGTCCTCCAGGAACCGCTGCTCCTCCTCGCGCTTCTTGCGGGCCTCCTCCGCCGCCTGCTTTCGGGCCGCGATCTTGTCGGCCTTCTCCTTCTCCTTCTCGAACTGGACGATCCAGCTGTCTGCGAGGGTCGGGTCGGCCCCTCCGGACCGCTGGTAGGTCTCGAGGACCGCGATGGCCTTGGGGTAGTCCTTGAGGTGGTCCCCATAGAGGATGGCCAGGTTGAGATAGGGTTCCGTGCGGTCGGGCTCAAGAGAGAGGACCGCTTCGTACTCCTTCAGCGCGTCGTCGAACCGGCCTGTCCCGCGGTACGCGATGCCCAGGTTCATGCGGACGGCCGGTTCGTTCGGAGCCAGGGTGCGGGCACGCTCGAGCAGCGGGACCATCTGGTCGAAGGAGCGGTCGTCGAGGTAGATCTCGCACAGGTAGACGATGGCGGGCACCAGGTTGGGGTCCAGTTCCAGTGCCCGCTTGAGCTGGGTCCGTGCCTCGCCCTTGTTGCCCTGGAGGTAGTGGATGCGGCCGAGGAAGGCGTGGACGTGGGCGTCCTGCTCGGCACCCTCGAGGGACTGGAAGGCCCGCTGAAGGACGAACTTGGCGAGATCGAGCTTGCCCTGCTCGATGTAGGCGAGCGCGAGGTTCGAGTAGATGGGCAGGGCGTTGGCGTTGACCTCCAGGGCGGTCTTGGCCGAGGCCTCCACCTCGGCGTACCGGCCCATGCGGAGCAGGGCCGACATCTCCGCGACGCGCAGGTCCACGTCGTCCGGAATGCGCTGGATTCCCTGCCGCCACGTGGCCAGCGCCTCGGGCAGGCGGCCGTCGCGGTCCTCGAGCAGGCCCAGGCGAAGCCAGGCCGATCCCAGGGTCGGGTCGAGGGCCACCGCCTTGCGGTAGGACTCCCGGGCCGTGGCGGAGTCCCCGACCTGCTCGTGCGCAAGGCCCAGGTCGTAGGCGACCCGGGCATCGTCCGGCAGGTGGCGTTCGACGTCCCGGAGGCGATCCAGGGCTTGCCGGGCGTCCTCGTACCGACCCGAGGCGAGCAGCGCGACGGCCTCGGCGGCATCTTTCTGGAGCTGGGCCCGGACCTGCACCGGGTTGGGTGGAAGCGCGGACGTCTCGGCGGAGGTCTCGCCGGCCGCAGCGGGAGGGATCGGTGCCTCGGGCTGTGCCTTGTGAGCGGGACCGCAGCTTGCGAGAACGGGGAGCAGGAGCAGGAGGGCGTGCATCACGGCACCGTTCCTCCCGTTCCTGCATCCTGCGCCGGCGGTTCCGGCAGCAAGATGGTGAGGGGACCCCGATCCGGCAGGACGAAGGTACGCATCGTGTACCTCTCCTCGAGCTTCTCCCTGGCGTACTCCGCCGGGAACCGCTCGTTGAGGAGGGACAGGGTCCGGTCCTGCCACTCCGACCACGCTGAGGCCTCCCGGGCCTTGGCGAGCGCAGCCTCCGCGAAGCCCCTGCCCTTCTCCTCCACCGGGATGCGGAGCTTGTCGAGGGTCTCGCGGTAGAAGGCAACCTGGTCCTCGTTGAAGCCCTTGGGCGGGGGCGCCTCGAAGAGCATGTCCGCATAGGCGAAGTGGGCAGCCGCCTGCACGTAGAGCGCCGCACTGGTCCACTGGAAGTCCTGGTACCTCGTGATGACGGCCAGGCAGTGAGTCTTGAGGGCCTCCAACTCCTCCGGCTTCTGGGTGGCCAGCAAAGGCGCGTCCTTCTCCTGGATGCCCGTGAACTTCACCACCTTGAAGCGTTCGAACTCCGAGAGGATGTCGCGAAAGACCGCCTCTGCAACGTAGTTGCGAGCCGTGGGGCTGGTCGGTCCCTGGGCCGCCAGCCGCTCGAACGCCTGGGAGAGCGCCCGCCACTCCTGGTCGGCCTGGCGCTGCTTGCCCTGCTTCTGCAGGATCCGGATGATCCGGTAGTGGGCCGTCAGCGTGTGGTCGGGATCCCGTCCGCCGTAGCGGCGCAGGTACCGCCGGTAGAACTCGACCGCCTGGTCGTCTCCGACCGCCTCCCATCGATCCCCAGCCACGAAGAAGACCCGCTCGGCATCGTCCTGCTCGGGATACCGGGTGGCGTAGTTCTCGAAGTCTCGGGCCGCGCCGATCTGATCCCCGAGGCCGATCTTCAGGAAGGCGGCGTTGTAGAGGGCGATGGGGGCGTTCTTGGCCTTGGGGAAGTACTCCACGAGGCTGGTGTAGTACCGGATGGCCTGCTCAAGTTCGAGGATGCCGGCGTAGTTGGACGCGATGCGGAAGTAGAGCCCTTCGGACCGCTCGTCCCGCGGGTACCGGTTGATGTACTTCTCGAACAGGGCGTTGGCGTCGTCCGCCCTGCCCAGGATCTCCAACGAGTTCGCGGCGTTGAACAAGGCGTCCTTGGCCAATGGCGATCGAGGGAACTCGTCCAGGAAGGCGAGGAACGCGGTGGCGGCCTCCTCGCGTTTGCCCTCGTCGATGAGCGCGTACGCGATCTTGAAGGTGGAGCCCTCCTTGAGTTCGTCCCACTCCTTCTTCTTCTCCGCCGCCACCTCCTGCGGTCCGAGCGACATGTTTCCGTACTTGTTGGTGTAGAAGCGGACCTTCTGAAGGTCCTTCTCCTCCTGGAAGGACCGGATGGCGAGACCGGCCGCGAAGGCCGCCTCGGGGGATCGCGGGAAGGAGGCGACGATCTTGTCGAACCGGGGCCTGGCTTCCTCGTAGTGACCGAACTCGAAGAGGATCTGGGCCGGGATGTAGGTGAGGGCGGGCAGATCTCGCCTGCGAACCTCCGCGAAGTCGGTTGCGGTGAACTCGGTCTCCACCACGGCGTCGCAGGCCTCGATGAAGGCCTTGTGCTCGTCCGTGAGCATGTAGACCTTCACCTCGCCACCGAACGGGGAGGTGTCGACCCGCTCCACGATCGCGTCCGGAGGCACGGCCTCCACCTTGCCATACCGCTCCACGAGGAGCTGGCGACGGACCTTCATGAGCCGGTACGTCGATCCGTCGCGGTAGGGATGGTTCGTCCCCTTGAGGAGCTGCACGTACTCCCTCTCCGCCTCCTTCATCCGGTTGGCGTAGAAGAGTGCGTCCGCGAGGTACCACTCCATCACGTAGTAGTCGTCGGCAAAGGGGAAGCGGCTCAGGTACTCCTGGTACTTGTCCGCGGCTCGGGAGAAGTCCTCGGGCTTCCCCGTCTTCTGGGCGAGAAGGTGGTGCTCCGTGGCGATCGTGGCCAGCGACGACTCGATGAATCCCCGAGCCGTGGCCTGGGCGTCGGGATTGGACCGGTTGGCCGTCCACCACGCCGTCCGGTCGTTGTAGCGTTCGGCGAGCACGAGCTGGGCCTTGTTGGAGGCGTCCCGGTCCGGGGGCTGCATGGTCATGTACAGCCGCGAGACCGTGTGCTGGTACAGGGGGTTCTCCGGAGCCAGGGGCCATCGCTGCTGGAGGTACTCGTAGGCCGCGATGGACTGCTCGTAACGAGCGTACTGGAAGAGGACGTCCGCCAGCTTGACGTAGATGTCCCACTCGTAGTCACGGGGCCCGACCTCCTGGAACCAGCGCTGCCCCTGGGCCACGGGGGAGATGCCTTCGTGGTCGGCCAGGTCGGCGATCGAGATGGCCATGTAGTCGATCGCCTCCTTGTCCATCGGCGAGGCCTCGCCCCGGGTGAGGAGGAGCTTCCTGGAGTAGTCGAGCAGCTTCGTGAACAGGGCCATGGCCTTCCAGTACTCGTCGAGCCGCTGTCCGTTCGCGAGCAGGAAGTGGGACCACGCCAGCTTGTAGAGCCCTTTGTCGAAGTAGCGAGCCGCCTCCCCGGCATCCACGATGCGTTGGTAGTAGGGGATGGCCTCCTCGACGAGGTTCTCCTGGAAGTAGTACTCGCCGAGGCGCATGCTCGCGTCGTTGGCGAACGCGCTCCCGGGGAAACGGGAGACCAGGGTCTGGAGGGCTTCCACGCCCGCGGCCCGATCCGGATCGAGGGCGTTCTCCTCGGTGTTGCAGTACCCGAGCATGTAGTAGACGCCATCGATCTTCTCGTAGCCCGGGTAGCGGTCCACGATGGTCCGGTAGAGCCCCAGGGGCTTGGCGTAGTCCTTTCGGGGCTCGGGGATGTCCTCGGCGAACCGAGGATCCATCTCGGACAGCCGCTGGTTCCGCTCGGCGTCCGCGAACAGGAACCGATTCTCGGCGTCCTCGAAGTACATCTCCGCCAGGCGGAACATGACGTGAGGCGTGTACTGGGCATCGGGGTACTTCAGGAGAAACGCCTCGAACCGTTCCTCGGCCTGCCTGCGTACGACGTCCTCCTCCTCGCGCAGGTTCTGGATGATGCGGCCGAACCCCTGCTCCAGCTCCTGGCGCCGCCGGATCTCCACCACGCGGATGAAATCGCGGGTGTCGTCCTTGAACTCGGTCATGCGGTCTACGAAGCGCTGCTGTGCGGATCGGTACTCCTCCACGTCCGCCGGACCGCCCCGGATGGGCACCTGGGGATCCTGGGGCACAGGTGCCGGCTCGGCGGCCCGGGCGTCGCCGGCGGCCAGAGCCAGCGCGAGGAGGAAGCCGATCCGGACCACCTCACTCCTCCAATCGGGCGTTTATGGCCTCGAAGCGCTTGTTCGTCTCTTTGGCCAGGTCGACCCGTTGGTTGTTGAGCGACTCGATGCGATCGGCCAGCTGGGTCTTCCGGATCCAGTAGACGTCCACGATGCCCATGTCCGCGCGCACCACGGACGAGTCGAAGAATGCGGCCAGGTCGGCGAATCCCCTGCGAGTGGCCTCGAGGCCCAGTTGATCCACCTCGACGAGCGCCTGGTCCAGGCTCTGCCTCAGATCCCCCGCCACGTGTCGCTGGTCGGCGAACATCGCGCGAACGCGTGCGATCTCGCTGCGCTCCACGTCGGCCAGGTCGCGCTCCACCTCGTCCGTGCGCGATCCGAGGCGATCGATGTCCTGCCAAAGCGCGTCGGTTCGCGTGAAGAGGTCGCGGGCGCCGGGTTCGGTGACACGGTCCCGGTACCGGGCGAGTCGGAGCCGGATTGCCCGGACATCGCGGCGAATGCCGCGAGGGGCCGATTCTTGCGGCTTCCTCCCCCTCTCGGCGAGAGCCATGAGGCTACGGAGGACGGTCTCTCCCTGGATGGGGCGGACCTCCTGCAGGATGTGTCGAACCTGGCTCCGGAGATCCTCCAGGCGGCGCCGGACCTGGACGTAGGCCTCGTCCGAGAGCCGCTCGTGGGCGCGCCCGAGATCACGCTCCAGGGCGTCGATGTCCGAGAGCAGGGAGCGCGCGGACAGTTCCACCTGGAATCCGAGCTGCTGGACGGCGCGGACCTGGGCCTCTTGCGTGGACAGGTGGTCCGCATCTGCCATGGCCTTCCGGTCGGCAATCGCCGCCTCGTCGGCCTTGGCCCGGGCCTCTACGGCGAGGGCCTCGACCTCGGACCGCGCCGCAGGCTCCATGTGATCGGCCATCCACCGGGCTTCCAGCACGAGGAGATCCGCGGCGATGGCGTCCACGTCGTTCCGGATCCACCGGACGAGCTCGTAGGTGTGCCGGAACGCGCCGAGGGAGCCGACCTTGGAGGACAAGGCCGTGTCGATCTCCGAGACCGTGGCCTCCAGGGTGTCGAGCTCGCGACGGTCCGCGCCGAGGTCGCGCCGGAGCTGGACCACGCGGTGCAGATCCTCCCGTCCGTAGAGCATCTCCGCGGCGAACGGAGGCAGGCCCGCTTTGTCGAGGGCTTCGAGGGCGTCCTCCTGCGCGAGGCGTTCGAAGAACACCCGCGGCTGTTCGCGAGACGCGACGACCGACACCACGACGTCCCGGATGGGGCTGTACTCCTCCACCACCTTCTCGTAGGCGTTGCTGGCAGCCAGGTAGTGCTGGCGCTTCATGTGGAGGTGCCCGCGCAGCACCATCATCTGCGCGGTGTACCGGTGATCCGGGAAGGCGAGGACGAAGACCTCCACGGCCCGGAGCGCCTCGTCGTACGTGCCCTGCTTGATGTAGGTCCAGACGATCTCGTAGAGCTGATCGGCGAAGTACTTGGACTCTCGTCCCACCTTGGAGTAGGCCGCGGTCGCGGCCGCCCAGTCGCCCTGCTCGTAGCGGATACGACCCATGGCCAGATTCGCCAGGTCGACGAGATCGCGGGTTTCGGGGTCCTCTGCAGACAGGGCCGCGACGGCCCGGAAGTGAGGCAGGGCGCCTGTGAGATCCCCCTGGATCACGAGGATGGTCCCCAGGAAGTACCGGGCCCGGCTGGCCAGGGGCTCCTCGGGGCAGCACTCGGCGAACAGCGACTTGGCCCGCGCCCAGTCTCGCTGGCGGAAGAACGACCTGGCCACGGTGTACTGGATGAGATCCGTGGCCGAGACGATTCCGGTGGCGACGTACCGGTTGTAGAGGTCGTAGAACCTCTCCGTTTCTCCGGTGAGTCCGTACAGCTCGAGCAGCCGACGCACCGATCCGGCGAAGAACGGCTGGGTCCGTCCCTGGGCGACGATGTCCAGGTAGGCCGTCTCGGCGGTGTTCCAGGAGGACATCTTGAAGAGCGTCTCGGCGAGGTACCACTCCGCGTCCGCACGGAGTTCTTCCGAGGTCAGGGCTTGGGATCGGAGCAGGATCGAGAACTCGAGGGCTGCCTGCTCGTCGTAGCCCAAAAGCGCCGCCACCACGGCCTCCTCGTACCGACGTTCGGCCTCGCCCGCGTTCATGAAGGCCGACCGCTGCGAGAGGGAGTCGGACACGCCGGACAGGGTCCGGAGCTGGCTTGCGAACCTCTCCTCGAGCCTCTGGAAGGCTGCTTCCGTGGGCTCGTCCAGCGCGAAGGCCGGGCGGGCGGCCAGGAGACCCGCCGTGAGCAGAGCCCCGTTCAGCCAGCCGGGCAGGCGCACGGGGAACCAGGAAGGAGCCATGGGCAGACCGTCACTCGGACTCGCCGATCGGCGTACAGTGGAGGTCGTACACCACGTTCGGCCGCTCCACGAACGAGCGCCCGACCCCCTTGCGCTCCTTGAGGCGGACCCACACCTCGCAGGACCGGCCCTCCTCGACGTCGAAGGCATACGAGGAGTCCACGTTGAACGTGTAGCGGTCCACGTAGGAAAAGACCCCGAAGCCGTTCCCCCTCAGCACCATGCTGACGGCGATGGTGTGGTTGCCCGCGGGGACGGGGCCTTCGTGGAGCTTGAACTCCTGGGGGAGGACCTGGGAGGTGCCCCCGGTCCCGAAGGCGTAGATGGACTCGCCGTCCAGGAAGTAGGTGATCGAATCGATGGAGAACGCTCCGGAGAGGGAATTCTCGTGCCAGACGACGGCCCTTGCACCCGAAGAGGACCCCTGGATCATGATCTCCTTGAGCAACTGCAAGGTGGCCTTGGCCCGGAACACCTGCTCCTTGAGGCTGTTGACCCTCTCCTCCTCGGTCAGGAGGCGCCTGTCGAACTCCTCGGTGCCCGAGGCCTCCTGGTCGCCTTCCTCCGCGGCCGGCGTGGTCGGCACGGGCGGCGTGGTGGGCGCGGGCGGCGTGACCGGGTCCTGCTGGGCCGAGGCGCTGCCCGTCAGGACGAGGAGGACGGCCGGGACCATCATCCGTAACAGGCGTTCCATGGGTATATCTCCTGCCCTGGGGGCGACGTCCACGACCCGGCGACGGCGGGCGCGGCCCGGACCCTCGGTTCGTGCGGCATCGCGGTAGGGAAGAATGGGTATACCGTTCAGAGGCGGCCGCTGTCAACGAGCGTTTGGGGGCGGAAACCCCCAGGGGGACGAGCCAGTCGCGTCCTGGCGGAGGCCCGGTCCCGACGTCGCGGCGGGCCCGTTCATTCGTCCGTTCCCTCGTCCTCTTCGACATCGGCCAGGGTGGCGCTGGGGGAGGCTCCGAGCACCGCTCCGGCGAACCGATCCTGGACGCGTCGCACCCGCGAGAGCGGGCCCGACACGTCGTTGACCAGGAAGGCAAAGGCGTAGACGGCTCCGTCGGGGGCCTCGACGTAGCCCGCCAGGCACTGCACGCCGTTCAACGACCCGGTCTTGCCGCGAATCCTGCCCTTGAGATCGTCGTCGCGGAAACGGGATCGCAACGTGCCATCTCGGCCGCCGATGGACAGGCTCGCCAGGAACTCGGGGGCCACCAGGCGGTCCTTCCACATGTCGACCAGCACCGCGGTGAGGTGCTCGGCCCTCAGGGTCGTCTTTCGGGACAGGCCGGATCCGTTCGCGAACCGGTACTCCTCGGCCGGGAGGCCGAGGGAGGCCAGGTACTCCTCCACCACCCGGAGTCCTTTCCCGGTCGTGCCCGGCGCCCCGTGGGCCACGGCGCCCATGGCCTTCAGGACCTGCTCGGCCATGAAGTTGTTGCTGTGCTTGTTGAGGTCCTGGAGGATGACGCCGAGCGGCGGGGATTCGCCGTGGACGAGCATCTCGGCGTCTTCGGGCGTCTTCCCCTCGGTGTACCGGCCCTTGACCCGGATGTCGGCCTCCCGGCAGAGGGTCGCGAAGGCACCCTCGAACCAGGCGGTGGCGTCCGCGACTGCACGATAGGTGGGCCGGGCGGTGCTGCCCGCCGGGACCTGTCCGCGGACCTCGAAGATCGTCTTCCGGTCCTCGACCCGGCGTTCGACCCGGATCGATCGCCGGGTGCGGTGCCCGCTGGTGACGACCTCGTTCTCGACCACCACGGCCGGGGACGAGGTCTCGATCTCCAGGCGTGCAGGGGACCCCAAATCGGGTCCGGGCCCGATCCAGATCGCCACGGTGTTGAAGTTGAGCGAGAGGGGCCCCAGGGCGGGGTAGTAGGAGGGGGCCTCCTCCTGGTCCTCTGTCTTGTCCCAGCCAGGGACGCCCGAGTCGGTGTCCATGAAGCTGCCATCGAAGAAGACGTTGCCCTTCACCTCTCGGACGCCGCGGAGCCGGAGTTCGAGGACCATCTTCCACAGCCGCTCCACCACGAGCGAGGGATCGCCCTGTCCCCGCACGTAGAGGTTGCCGCTCAGGACCCCCTCGGCGTCGAGTTCACCATCGTGGAGGATGTCGGTATCGAACCGCCAGGCCGGCCCCAGAACGCGCAAGGCGGCCGCCGAGGTGACGATCTTCATCGTGCTGGCAGGCAGCATGGGCGAGTCGGCGTTGAAGGCGTAGACCTCCGAACTGGACGTCACGTCCACCAGGTGCACGGCGCCCAAGGCCTTGCCCAGCGACGGGTCGTGCACGATGGGGTCCAGGAGTGCGGCATAGGGGTCGGGGACCGGGCTCGCCGCCGTGGATACGGCCGTGGCAGGAGCGGGCTCCACGAAGCTGTGGGTGGCCGCGTACAGGTCGTACGGAGCGGCCAGCAGGCCCGACAGGGCCAGGGCAGAAGCGATGTTCCGGCAGGGTATGGAAAGGGCCATCTCGTGCCTCGACGGCGTCAGCGGGGGAAGGTTCGGGGAGAGAACGGCGGAGGAGGGAGGCGGCGGGGGGAGAGAACCGCCGAGGGGAGGGAGCGCGAGGAGGCGCATCGTCCATCATACCCTCAGTCGTGCAGATGCGGAACCTCTGTCAAGATCGCCTAGGATCTTTTTACAGACTGCATTCCTTCGCCAACTACTCGACGAGTTCAAGAGATTACTGTTGGCATCGTCAATAGAGCTTGTGGACAGACGCCGAGACGAGGCTCGACGCGATTGCCCGGGCCCGAACCCCGTGCGAGGATACAGCCGCACCGGAGGTGGCGCGATGCCCTGGTCTCGAACCGGTCCCTCCCCTGCCCTCACGCTCGGGGTGCTGCTCCTGGCTCCGGCCGCGCAGGCTGCCGAGCGAGCGCGCCTGGAGCCGGCCGCGGCCAGCGTCGCGGCCGAGGACGGGCCGATGGGAACCGCGACCAACCCGGCACTGGTCGCGTTCGACCCCGACCCGGGCCTGGCCGTCCAGTACCGGACCTCCCTCGACGACCTGTCCTCCACCGTCCAGGCGAACGCAGTGGGCGGCGGCACCGGGCTGGGGGTGCTCGTGGCGTCCGGCGAGGCCGGAACGAACGTGGCGCTCCAGAGCACGCTCGCAGCCCGCCTGCCCCACGACTGGACCCTCGGCGCCAACTTCTGGTGGCACCTGCCCGCAGGCCAGTCCAACAACTTCACGGCCTGGGATCTCGGTGCCGGGTGGCGCCCCTTGCCGTGGATCGGCCTGGGTGCGGTCGCCCGCGACATCGGATCTCCCGCTCCCCAGTGGGGCATACGGGGCAGGTGGCAGGTGGGGGTCGTGCTGCGTCCTTTCGGGGATCCGCTGCAGCTCGGGGTGCACCACTCCTGGATCGAGCCCGACGACGCGGACGCGGCCATGGACCGGGAGCTGTGCGCCACCCTCAAGATCCACCCCGTGAGGGGACTCGCCCTGCGCGCCTACGCCACCGACGCGTACGCGTTCGGAGCCGGGGTCGAACTCTACTTCGGAGGCACGGGGGTCGGCGCGTGGACCTCCGGCCTCGGGGGCGACGGGCCGGATGCCTCCGTTGCCCTGTTCACCTCGGATCCCGCCGAGCGGCTCATCGGCCAGGGAGGTCGCGTGGCGGCGGTCCGGGTCGAGGGCAGCTACCCCTACCAGCCTCCGACCGGGCTCTTCTCTCGCCCCACGGAGTCCTACCTCCACCTCCTCGATCGGGTCCACGAGGCAGCGCGCGACCGATCGGTCCGCGGCCTGCTCCTCCACCTCGACGACGTGGATCTCTCCCTCGCGCAGATCGAGGAGCTGAGGGATCTCGTGGGGAAGGTCCGGTCCTCGGGCCGTCCCGTGGTGGCGTACCTGGACGAAGCGTCGAGCACGGCGGCCTACTACCTGGCCACCGCGGCGGACGTCGTCGCGATGCACCCCGCCGCCGACCTGGACCTGAAGGGTCTCACCGCGGAGATGCTCTATTTCCGAGAGGCCCTGGATCGGTTGGGCTTGGAGCCTCAGTTCGTGAAGCGCTCCGAGTTCAAGTCCGGCCCGGAACCCTTCACGCGCACCGGTCCTTCGGACGCGGAGCGTGCGCAGACCGAGGCCCTCCTCGACGATTTCCACGGCGCCGTGGTGAGCGCCGTGGCCGAGCACAGGAACCGGACGACCCAGGAGGCCGCCGCCCTCGTGGAAGGCGGACCCTGGTCGGCCTCTGAGGCGCAGGAACGGGGTCTCGTGGACGTCCTCCTGTACCCGGACGACCTCGAGGAGGAACTCGAGGAGCCCTTCTGCGAGGGCTACCGGCTCGACGACGCGTTCCTCGTCCGCGAGGATCGCTCCGGCTGGCGCGCGCCTCGGGCCATCGCCGTGGTGGTGGTGGAGGGTCCGATCACCTCGGGCCCCTCGCGGGGAGCCACCCTCCTGGGGCCCACCACGGGAGCCGAGACCGTGGTGGAGGCGCTCGACCAGGCCCGAAAGGATTCGGCCGTGAAGGCGGTGGTGCTCCGGGTGGACAGCCCAGGAGGATCAGCCTTCGCCTCCGAGGACATCGCGCATGCCGTGGACCGGCTGCGCGAGGACGGCAAGCCGGTGGTGGCCAGCATGGGCGGTGTGGCCGCCTCCGGCGGGTACTACGTCCTTTCCGGAGCCGCTGCCATCTACGCCCAGCCCTCCACGATCACCGGTTCCATCGGCGTGTACTCCGGGCGGTTCTCTTTAGGCGGGCTCTACGAGAAGATCGGCATCGACGCGACGATCTTCGCCCGCGGCCGGCATGCGGCCATGAACGCCACGTCCCGACCCTGGGATCCGTCCGATCTCGCGGTCGTGGAACGGCTCGTGGAGGCCACCTACGACCGGTTCAAGCAGCGCGTCGCGGAGGGTCGGAACCTGGACCTCGCCGCGGTGGAGCAGGTGGCCCGGGGGCGGGTCTGGTCCGGGACGCGAGCCCACGGCGTGGGCCTGGTGGACACCCTGGGCGGTTTCTACGACGCGGTGGACCATGCCCGACAGGAGGCGGGAATGCGCCCCGGGGCCCGTTACGAACTCGTCACGTACGCATCGGACGACGCCGGGCTCACCGAGCTCCCGGCCCGATTGCTCGGCGCGGCGGTGTGGCCTGCCCGACCGCCAGCCGCGCTCGACGCGCTGCGGCTGTGGTCGGCGCTCGAGGGCGAGCGCGTCCTCGCGGTGATGCCCTACCTCCTGGAGGTCCGGTGAGCGCTCCTCTTGTGCGCATCCTCGTGGCGGAGGACGACCGGGCCGTCCGATCCGCCCTTCACGTGAACCTCGAGAAGGCCGGGTACGAGACCACGCTCGTCGTGAGCGCGGAGGAGGCTCTGGATCGGCTCCAGGGCCGGTCCTACGACGTGCTGCTGACCGACGTCCGCATGCCCGGGATGGACGGGCTCGCGCTGCTTCAGGAGGTGAGGCGGCGCTGGCCGCACACCGTCGTCCTGGTGATGACCGGGTACGGCAACGTGGAAGACGCAGTCGCCGCCATGAAGTCAGGGGCGGAGGACTACCTCATCAAGCCCGTCACCAAGGCCGAGCTCCTGATGGTGCTGGAGCGGGCGCTCGAGAGCCGCGCCCTTCGAGACGAGGTGTCCAGCCTGCGGCGCGAGATGGAGACCCGCTTCGGGTTCGCGCACATCGTCGGGACCACCGAACCCATGCAGAGGGTCTACAGCCTCATCCATGCGGTGGCCTCCACCCATGCGCTGGTGTTGCTCCAGGGGGAGACCGGCACGGGCAAGGAGTTGGTGGCGCGGGCGATCCACCAGGCCTCCGCACGGCGGGACGCCCCGTTCGTGCGGGTGAACTGCGCCGCGCTCCCGGACACGCTCCTGGAGAGCGAGCTGTTCGGACACGAGAAGGGGGCCTTCACCGGTGCCATCCGGAACCAGCCGGGTCGGTTCGACCAGGCCCAGGGCGGCACCCTGCTCCTCGACGAGATCGGCGACCTGTCTCCTGCCGTGCAGGTCAAGCTCCTGCACGTCCTCGAGAACGGGGAGTACCAGCGCCTCGGCGGCCGGGAGACCTTGAGGGCGGACGTGCGCGTGATCGCCGCCACCAACAAGGACCTGCGCCAGGAGGTCCACGGAGGGCGGTTTCGAAAGGACCTCTTCTACCGCCTCGACGTCTTCACCATCCGGATCCCGCCCCTCCGCGAACGGCGCGACGACATCCCGGCGCTGGTGGAGCACTTCCTGGCCCGCTTCTCGGCTCGGGACGAGCGGCCTCCCCCTCGGATTGCGCCCCGTGCGATGCAGCGCCTGATGGCCCACCCGTGGCCGGGAAACGTGCGCGAGCTGGAGCACGTGCTCGAGCGAGCCGTGATCCTCGCCGCCAGTGGCGAGATCGTGGACGTGGATCTCCAGGAGGCCCCCGGGGGCGCGCCCTCGATCGGACCCGCGACCGAGGGCCTCTCTCTGCCCGACCACCTGCGTGCGGTCGAGCACCGCCTCGTGCTGGAGGCCCTGGTGCAGGCGGGCGGGGTCCAGGCGCGTGCGGCCCGGAGACTGGGCATCTCCCGATCGAACCTGAGCTATCGCCTGAAGAAGCTCGGAATTGCGGGCTCGCCGGAGGGAGGACTGGACGCCGAGGGGGAATCGCGCGATTAGCGGGCGTCGAGGTAGAGCGCCCGCAGCTCGTCGCAGGTCGTGTCCGCCAGCTGGGAGAGCGTGTCGCTGCAGGCCTCGACCGCGAGCTGCACCTCGCGGGGCTCCAGGTCGGCGCGGGTGACGGACCAGTCTTCCTGGCAGGACTGGCGCCAGTCGCGTTGGCCGTCGGCACCGAGATCCTGCCAGGTGGCCGACCAGTCCTCCAGGCAGCCGTCCAGGCTGCTCGCCAGGCGTGCACAGAGCGTCTCGCAGTCGTCGGCCCCGCACCCGGTGGCCCACAAGGGCGCGGTGACGAGCAGGAGAGAAGCCGAGCGCACGACGAACCCTCCCGCGGAAGGACGACAGGGGGTGGCCCAGGGCGGAGTTGAACCGCCGACACAAGGATTTTCAGTCCTCTGCTCTACCAACTGAGCTACCGGGCCACGCTCCCGGGCACCCGCACGGCGAATCGGCCGCTGGGCGGTGCCCAGGTTTACCTCGGCACCTCGAGGCATGTCAACGCTCGCGGGCGCGGACCCGGATACAGGCACGGGCGCTCCCGGGCGATCCCCCTCGACCGGGGGCCCGGGTCCTCCCCGTGGAGGTTCGATGTGTGCGCTCTGGATCAAGGTGTGCGGGATCACCAGCGTGCAGGACGCCCGCCTCGCCGAGGCGGCCGGCGCGGATGCCGTGGGTGTGGTCCTGGCACCCGGCGATCCGCGAGCCGTTCGTCTGGACGCCGCGGCCGAGATCGCCGCAGCCGTCACCGTAGAGGTGGTGGCCGTCCTCCACCGGCCCGATCCCGCAGCCTTGCGGGACGTCCTGCTCGCGGTGGGACCCCGCCGCCTGCAGATGGAGGACGAGCCTCCGAGCACGCCCCAGCCCGTGCCCTGGTACCGGGCCCTGTCGTTTCGCAGCCGGAGCGACCTCTCCAGCGTATCGGGGGCACCCGGAGATCGGGTCCTCGTCCGGGTCGACTCCGCGGTTCTGCCCGGAGGCCGCATCCACGCCAGGGATCGCACGATCCTCCAGGAGCTGGGGCGGGCCGCGGCGGTGGTGCTGGGCGCTCCACCGGACGGCCTGGCCGAGGTGTGCCGGGAGGTGCGGCCTGCGGGCGTGGACCTGAGGGAGGCGGTGGAGCGAGCGCCCGGCGTGCTGGATCCGGACCGCCTCAGGACGGCGGTGCGGGTGCTCCGGGGGGTGTAGCCCCGTCTCGCAGTCGCCGGGCCCGAAGCGCCCGGATCGACTGCCAGGAGCGGACCCCTGCCTGCTCCAGGACCACCAGGTAGAGGATCGGTCCGAGCGGGTGGATACGGAAGGCGTCGAGCACCTGTCCGTGGCCCATGAACACGAAGGAGCGGGTGAGCCCGCATCCGGGGCAATGCAGCCCGGTGAGGTTGTAGAAGAGGCAGAAGGAAGGGATCCGGACGCCCAGGATCCGCACGCTGTCCTCGCCGGGGCCCAGGATCACGCTGGCGCCCAGCAGTGCCAGGAATCCGGCCAGGAGGACCAGCTCGGAGACGGAGAGCGGATCCGGGTGGCCCCGAGGGGTTCCTGCCGCAGGCGGACCGCCCCCGTGCGGGGTCGGGGCACAGGGCTCACCGGTCACGTGGACGGGGGGGGCTTGCGGGGTCCTCGGCCCCCCCGCCCGATGTCGTGGGCGATGCGATCGAGGATGCCGTTGACGAAAGCGCGGCTGTCGGGACCTCCGTACCGCTTGGCCAGCTCCACGGCCTCGTTGATGGTGACGCTCACGGGAATGTCCGTGCGCACCACCAGCTCCCAGCAGGCCAGGCGGAGGATGTTGCGGTCCACCACCGGCATCCGGACGAGGCGCCAGTTGAGACTCGCGGCCTCGATGAGGGCGTCGATCTCGGCACCCCGGTCCTGAACCCCCGCAACGACCTCGCTGGCGAAGGCCGTCTCCTCCCGGACGGGCGCGGGTGCCCGGGCCGTGTCGTCGTCCAGGAGCAGCGCCCAGAGGTCGGCCAACGCCGCCCGCGGGTCCGTCTCCGTGAGATCGGCCTGGAAGAGGGCCTGGAGCGAAAACTCTCGGGCTCGGCGGCGTCCCGGCACGGGCTTACTCCTCGCGGATCACCCGGAGCAGGTGGACCATCTCCAAGGCGGACATCGCGGCGTCCGCGCCCTTGTTCCCCATCTTGGTCCCGGCACGATCCACGGCCTGCTCGACGTTGTCGGTGGTGAGCACCCCGAAGGACACCGGCACGCCGGTCTCCAGGCTGACCGCAGCCAGGCCCTTGGACACCTCCGCGGCGATGTACTCGAAGTGCGGCGTACCGCCCCGGATCACGCATCCGAGTGCGATGACGGCGTCGTAGCGTCCCGATGCCGCGAGGGTGCGGACGAGGAGGGGCAGCTCGAACGAGCCGGGGGACCAGGCGACGTCCACCCGAGACTCGATGTCCACACCGTGCCTCTGGAGCGCGTCGAGCGCGCCGTCGAGCAGGCGCCGGGTGATGAACGAGTTGAACCGGCTGACGGCGACGCCGAAGCGGCCACCGGTGTCGGAGAGGACCCCTTCGAGAACGCGCGGCATGGTGCCTCCGGGGGGAAGTCGGAGAATGGGTATCCCGCCCGACCGGGCCGGCCACGGAGGAGAGGGAGGAGGAGTCAGTCGTCGCCCGGTTCGCGGTCCCCGATGGGTGGCCTGCGCCCGGGGACGGACACGATGGGCACCCGCTCGGTCACGCGGAGGCCGAACCCCTCGAGGGCGACGATCTTCAGAGGGTTGTTGGTGAGCAGGCGCATCTCCCGGACCCCGAGATCGCGGAGGATCTGCGCGCCGATCCCGAAGTCCAGAAACGCCCGGTCCTCCGCTGGCTCATCGGGCCCGTAGGGGCCGGCGTTCAGGTGTGCGGCGACGTGGGCGAGGAGCCGTCCGGGTTCGGGATCGCCGTCGAGGTGCAGGTAGATCAGGGCGCCCCGATCCTCGGCAGCGATGGCCTCGAGCGCGGCGTCGAGCTGCGCCGAGCAGTCGCAGGCACGCGAGCGGAAGGCCTCCCCGGTGGGGCACCGGGCCTGGACCCGGACCAGCGGCGCGGGACCGGTCAGGTCTCCCCGGTACAACGCAAGGTGGAGCCCCCCGCCGGTGACGGTACGGTAGACCCGAGCCTGGAACGGTCCGTGGAGGTCTGTCGGGAGGATCGCGTCCAGGCAGCGCTCCACCCCGTGCTCGTGCACCAGGCGCCAGCGGGCGATGTCCGCCACCGTGACGATGTGGATGCCATGGCGCGCGCCGAACCGCTCCAGGTCGGGCAGACGGGCCATCGAGCCGTCCTCGTTCAGGACCTCGCAAATGACGCCGGCCGGGAGCAGCCCCGCAAGGCGGGCCAGATCCATGCTGCCCTCGGTCTGCCCGGTACGAACGAGCACACCGCCCTCTCGGGCCCTCAGGGGGAAGACGTGACCGGGCGTGACGAGATCCTCCGGACCGCTGGACGGATCGATGGCCACCTGGATGGTGCGGGCGCGGTCGTAGGCCGAGATGCCCGTCGTGACACCCTTGCGCGCTTCGATGGAGACGGTGAACCCGGTGCCGAACCGGGACCCGTGGCGGATCGTCATCATGGCGAGCCCCAGGCGTGCCACCTGCGCCTCGGTCAGCGAGACGCAGACCAGACCCCGGGCGTGCGTGACCATGAAGTTGACGGCCTCGGGCGTGATCCGCTCGGCTGCCATGGTCAGGTCGCCCTCGTTCTCGCGATCCTCGTCGTCCACGAGGATCACCATCCGGCCCTCACGGATGTCCTCGATGGCGAGGCGCATCCGGCGGTCCGGGTCGGGGTCCATCACCACGAAGTCGCGTGTCATCAGAGGTAGCGGTTCTCGGAGAGGCGTTCGAGGGTCAGCCCCCCGCCGGCGTCTGGGCCGGGGTGGAGCAGCCCCTCCACGTAGCGGGCCAGCACGTCCACCTCCAGGTTGAGCCGGTCGCCGGGTGCGAGGTCGTCGAACCGCGTGTGCCCGATGGTGTGCGGGATCAGGTTCACGCGGAACGCGCCCTCCCGGATCTCGTTCACGGTCAGGCTCACGCCGTCGAGCGCCACGCTCCCCTTCACCGCCACGTACCGGGCGAGATCGGAGGGGAGGTCCACCCACCAGACGAGGCTTTCGATCTCACGGGCGACCCGCCGGAGCGCCGTGACCGCGTCCACGTGTCCCTGCACGAGGTGGCCGCCGAGTCGATCCTGGAGCCTGAGGGCCCGCTCGAGGTGAACCCGGCGGCCCGGCCGCCAGGATCCGATCGTGGTGCGCTCGAGCGTCTCCGGCCCGGCGGTGAAGGCGATCCGGGCGCCGTCCGGGGGGGCGTTCACCGTGAGGCAGGCGCCGTCCAAGGCGATCGAGTCGCCAGGGCGGATCTCGAGGGTGGGCAGGTGGGTGTCCACCTCGAGGCGCAGGCCTCCACCGGACGGCGAAGCGCTGGCGATCCGGCCGACATCCTCCACGAGACCGGTGAACATCGCGAACCTCCTCGCTCAAGTGGGCCTATCCGGTTCCACGAGCCGGGGAGGACCCTGCGGCCGGAGTCCTCGGGGTGGTGGCCCCGCCCCTACCGTTCGAGGTCGATCAGCAGGTCGGAGCCGAGGCGCTCGACGCCGGCCACCTTCAGACCCCAGGCGGATGCCAGGTCGTCCACCCCCGGCCCGGCCACCCAGGAAGGACCCCCCGCCAGGATCTTCGGCGCGAGGTACAGGAGCACCCGGTCCGCGAGACGGGCCTCGAGAAACGACCGGTGGACCCGGCCCCCGCCCTCCACCAGCACCGTGTGCACGCCGCGCTCCACCAGGTCGTGCAGGACCGACCCGAGGTCTACGCCCGACGGACCCTCGGGCACCCTCACCACCGTGGCGGGGTGGTCGGAGGCGGCCGGCAGGCGGGTCGCGTACACCAGCGTGCCCCGACCCCGCTGGAAGACGCGGGCCGTGGCAGGAACCCCGAGGTGCGTGTCGAGGACCACGGGCACCGGATCGCGACCCCCAGGGATCCGGCAGTCGAGACGGGGATCGTCGGCGAGCACCGTACCGCTTCCCACCAGCACGGCGTCGTGGAGGTCGCGCATGCGATGCCCATGTCTCCTGGCCTCTTCACCCGTGATCCACCGACTCTCTCCCGATTCGGTGGCGATGCGGCCGTCGAGCGTGGTGGCCGCCTTGAGCACGATCCTGGGCCGCCCGGCGGTGATCGCCAGCAGGAAGCCGGCGTTGAGGGCCCGGCAGGCCTCCTCCAGCACACCCACCTCGACCGTCACACCCCCGGCCTCGAGCGCGGCGATGCCCCTCCCGTTCACCAGCGGGTTGGGGTCCACCATGCCCGCCACGACCCGTGCCACCCCCGCTCGGAGGATGGCGTCCACGCACGGGGGGGTGCGACCCCAGTGGCAGCACGGCTCCAGGTTCACGTAGAGCGTGGCGCCTCGGGCGCGGTCCCGGGCGGCATCGAGGGCGACGATCTCGGCGTGGGGCGCACCCGCGCGCTCGTGCCACCCCTCCCCCACCACCTCACCGTCGCGCACCACCACGGCCCCCACCATGGGGTTGGGGGCCGTCCGACCCTCCCCGAGCCGCCCGAGTTCGAGGCAACGGGCCATGCGTGCGAGGTCGTTCACCTCGGCTCCTCTTCCGTCAGGCTCCGTGCCAGGTCCAGGAAGGCACTGGCGCTCTGCAGGTCGTTGTAGACCGAGGCGAACCTGAGCAGGGCGACCGCATCCAGATCGCGCAGGGCTTCCACCGCGAGATGCCCGATGGTGGCGCTCGGCACCTCCCGCTCTCCGGCCTCGAGGAGCGCGGCCTCGATCCGGTCGGCGGCCGCCTCGATCTGTGCCTCCGTGACCGGGCGCTTGTTGCAGGCGAGCACGAAACCTCGAACCACCTTTTCCCGATCGTAGGGCTCGCGACGCCCGTTCTTCTTGAGCACCAGCGGGAGGTGCAGCTCGGCGCGCTCCACCGTCGAGAACCGACGGCCGCAGGACACGCACTCCCGGCGCCGGCGCACGCCGTCGTTCGCGTCGCGCGAGTCGACGACCCGGCTCTCGGGGTGACGGCAGAACGGGCAGCGCATGGCGGTCGCCTCCTATCCTCCGGACGCGCGGGCGGTCATCCGCGCGCCGGTCCGTCCCCTCGCCGTTCGAGGTCTGTCATCATGGCCACGCGCTCGGCGTGGCGGCCTCCCTGGAACGTGGCCTCCAGAAAGGCCTGGAGGCAGGCCTCGGCGAGTCCCGGGCCCACGACGCGACCCCCGAGGCACAGCACGTTGGCGTCGTTGTGCTCCCGGATGGCTCGGGCCGAGAAGGTCTCGCAGACCACGCCCGCCCGCACCCCGGGGACCCGGTTGGCGGTCATGGCCATCCCCTGCCCCGTGCCGCACACGAGGACGCCGAGATCCACCTCCCCGGCCGCCACAGCCCGGGCCACGGCGATGGCGTAGGTCGGGTAGTGGACGGAGGCTCCACCGTGGGTGCCGTGGTCCACGACCTGCATGCCGCGGGCGCGGAGCCAGCCGGCCACGTGGTCCTTGAGCGCCACGCCGGCGTGGTCGGATGCGAGGGCGATGCGAAGGGGGCGGAGGTCGGTCATGGCCGGTCCTCGGGGCGCCGGAGGACGAGGCAGGCGTTCGTGCCTCCGAAGCCGAAGGAGTTGGTGAGCGCTGCGCGGACCTCGGCACGCCGGGCATGGCCGGGCACGTAGTCGAGATCGCACTCCGGGTCCGGCAGTTCGAGGGTGGAGGTGGGCGGCAGCATGCCGTCGCGCAGGGTCAGCACCGTGGCCAGTGCCTCCAGCGCACCGGCAGCGCCCAGCAGATGGCCGGTGACGGACTTGGTGCTGGACACCGCGAGCCGATCCGCGTGGGCCCCGAAGACGCGGCGGATGGCATGGGTCTCGAGGACGTCGTTGGCCGGTGTGGAGGTGCCGTGCGCGTTCACGTAGCCGATCTCCTCCGGTTCCAGGTGCGCCGAGCCGATCGCCAGGCTCATGCACCGGGTCGCACCGCTTCCCTCGGGATCGGGTGCCGTGAGATGCCAGGCGTCGCACGTGAGGGCATATCCCACCAGCTCGGCCAGGATGCGGGCGTCGCGTCGGACGGCGTGGTCCCAGCCCTCCAGCACGAGCACCGCCGCGCCCTCCCCGACCACGAAGCCGTCTCGCCCGGCGTCGAAGGGACGACTGGCACGCGCCGGATCGTCGTTTCGCCGTGAAAGAACCTTCATGGCCGAAAACCCTGCGATAGCCAGCGGAACGACGGCCGCCTCCGACCCGCCGGCGAGCACCACGTCCGCGTCCCCGTTCCAGATGGCCCGCCAGGCCTCGCCGAGGGCATGGGCCCCCGCTGCACAGGCCGTGTCCACGCAGAGTGAGGGGCCACGCGCCCCGTGCCGGATGGCGACCTGGGCCGCGGCCATGTTGGCGAGCACACGCGGCAGGAAGAACGGCGACAGGCTCCGGGGACCCCCTTGCAGAAACGTCTGCGCGCCCTCGACGAGGGCCCCGATGCCACCGATGCCCGTACCGAGGTAGACGCCCACCCGCTCCGGCTCCGGACCCGGCAGATCGAGCCCGGCGTCCGCCACCGCCTCCTCGGCCGCAGCCCGCGCGAGCGCCGAGAACCGGTCCATGCGCCTCGCCTCGAGCCGCCCGAAGCGGGCGACCGGATCGAACCCCTTGACCTCCGCCGCGATCCGGACGGGCCAGCCGGTGGCGTCGAAGGAGGAGATGGGCGCGACGCCGCTGTGTCCCCCGAGAAGGGCTGCCCAGGTGGAGGGCACGTCCAGCCCGCACGGACAGACGACGCCCAGCCCCGTGACCGCCACCCGCCGGCGCACCGGGCCCTCCTGGACGCCGGTCGCCACCGAACCCTCGCTACATGTGCTGGAGGATGTAGTCGACGGCGTCCTGCACGGTGGAGATGGACTCGGCATCCTCGTCGGGGATCTCGATGTCGAACTCCTTCTCGATGGCCATGACGAGCTCGACGATGTCCAGACTGTCGGCGCCCAGGTCATCGATGAAGGCGGCGTCCGGGCGGACCTCCTCCAGGCTGACGCCCAGGTTGTCCGCGATGATCTTGTACACCCGCTCGACGGTCTCTTCCTTGGAGGGCATGGGCGACTCCTGGCAGACGAGGGAGGGGACTAGGCGTCCTTCTTGGAGACGACCTTGCGGCCACGGTAGAACCCGCAGGAGGGACACACGTGGTGGCGGCGCTTGGGCTCTCCGCAGTTGGGACACGCATCGATGTGGACGGGCAGCGTGAGCGCGAGGTGGCTGCGGCGTGCATCGCGCATGGAGGACGAGGTGCGCTTCTTGGGTACGGCCATGACGGCTCCGAAGGACTGGGGGCTCGTCGCGTCGGCCGGAGAACCCGGCCCGGGAACCCCTCGGTAGTCCGGATGGGCCGTGGTAGTAGCGCGCTCCTTCAGGATTGTCCAACCCGCGACGACCGGGGGCCGTCAGCCGTCGAGATCGAGGTCCTTCAGAATCGCGAAGCGGGGGTCCATGGCGGGTTCCGGGTCCACGGTCGCCAGCTCGCAGGGACCTTCCTCCAGGACCTCGACGAGCGGATCTGCGCACCGCACGACCGTCGGTCCCTCCAGCGCGAAGAACTCCATGAGGACCACGCCCAGGTCCAGATCTCCGCCCTCGAGGAACCCCACGTCCAGGGCGTCGGCGGTGAGTGCCGCCTGATCGGGCGCATGCTCGGGCGAAGCTTCGTACCAGAGGGATACGGGCCCGTCCACGACCACCCGCACCTCGCGCAGGCAACGAACGCACCGCTGCGCGACCGCGGCCCTGGCTCGGCCCGTCACCTGGACCCCGGGTCCCAGGCGCCGCACCCTGAGGGTTCCGGCGAGTTCGAGGACCTCGCCGTCCAGTCCCTGGCGAGCGGCGTCCACCGCCCATCGGTCGGTCGGACCGAACGCCAGCTCCAGTCCCGCCTCCGGCAACTCCTCGACGACGATGCGCATGGCGGCTCCTCGTGTGGAGCGGGGCCCGAGAGACATCCAGGCTCACGCGGGATACCCCCTATCCCCCGCGGCGGACGACGTGCCGCCCGGTTGCTCCAGGAGCCGCCCCCATGCCGATCCCTCCGGGCCTCGTCATCGGCCTCCTCGGCTGCGGCGACCCCACGGCCGAGGCCATGGCGTCCTACCACGAGCAGATGGCTCCGCTCATGGTCCGGAACGTGGACATCGCGAACCGGTTCCTGGATCTCGCGGGGGCGGTACACCAGAACGGGCTCCCCCCCGACGACGTGATCCGGGACATCTCCACGGAGATCGTCCCCGCCGCGGATGCCCTCAAGGATGCCATCGCCGAGGTCCGCCCCACCGAGGCCACGCTCCTGGAACGACACGCTCGGGCCGTGGAGGGCTGGACGCTCCAGGCCGACGCGTACCGAGCCCTGACCGCCGCCTACGGCAGGAACGACCTCGTCGGCTTCACGGAAGCCCGGAACCGGCTCTCGGAGGCCAAGGTCCTCATCGAGACCTACCTGGACGAGGTCAATCTCATCCTGGAGCCCCACGGCTGTCCCATCGACGCGTTCCCTCAGGTCCGGTAGCCCCCTCCACCCCCCCGCGGGGTCGCTTTCCGCTCTGGAGGCCCCATGGCCGACGCCCCGGTCCGACTCCGCTTCGCCCCCAGCCCCACCGGGCACCTCCACATCGGCGGCGCCCGCACGGCGTTGTTCAACTGGCTGCTCGCGCGCAAGCTCGGTGGCACCTTCGTGCTCCGCCTGGAGGACACCGACGCCGAGCGGTCCACCCGGGAGTTCGAGCGCGAGATCCTGCGTGATCTCGCGTGGCTTGGGCTGATCTGGGACGAAGGGCCCGATGTCGGGGGCCCCCACGGGCCGTACCGGCAGACCGAGCGCGCGGACCTCTACCGCGCCCTCGCGGAGCGGCTGTTGGCCTCGGGCCACGCCTACCGCTGCACCTGCTCCCCCCAGAGGCTGGAGGCGGTCCGGGCCGAAGCGCTCGCGAGAGGAGAGAAGCCTCGCTACGACGGGCACTGTCGCGATCTGGGCCTGGGCCCGTCCTGCGGGCCGCACGTGGTGCGGTTCCGCATGCCGGGCGACGGAGTCGTGGCCGTGCACGACCTGGTCAAGGGACCCGTGGAGATCCGGGACGAGGAACTCGACGACTTCGTGCTCGTTCGCTCGGACGGCCTGCCTACCTACAACTTCGCGGTGGTGGCCGACGACCACGGCATGGGCATCACCCACGTGCTCCGCGGAGACGACCACCTCAACAACACGCCCAAGCAGGTCCACCTCTACCGGGCGCTCGACGCCGAGCCTCCCCGGTTCGGGCACATGCCACTCATCCTGGGACCCGACGGAAAACGGCTCTCCAAGCGCCACGGAGCCACGAGTGTAGGGGCCTACCGCGACCTGGGCTTCCTGCCCGAGGCGCTCGTGAACTACCTCGCGCGACTCGGCTGGGCGCACGGCGACCTCGAACTGTTCGACATCGACGAGCTCGTCCGGGTGTTTTCCATCGAAGGCATCGGAACGAGCGCCGGTCGCTGGGACATGGACAAGCTCATGTGGGTCAACCAGCACTGGATCGCGCGGCTCCCGGTCGAGCGGGTGGCGCGGGACGCCGCTCCCTTCCTCGCCGCCCTGGGCCTGACCGGCCCGTTCGACGACTCGAGGGCCCACCTCGCCGTGGACGCCGTGCGGAGCCGCGCCCGGACGCTGGTGCAGGTGGCCACGATGGCCGCGTTCTGCTTCCTGCCCGACGAGCGGCTGCCCTACGACGACGCGGCGGTCCGGAAGTTCCTGGTCCCTGACGCGGCACCTCTGCTGGAAACCGTCCTGGAGCGCCTGAAGCGGCTCCCGTCCTGGGAGCGGGCGTCCATCGAGGGGGCGATCTCGGAGTGGCTCCAGGCCTCGGGCCTGGGGCTGGGCGCCGTGGCCCAGCCGGTCCGGGTAGCGGTCACGGGGAGCCGCGTCGGACCCGGCCTCTTCGAGACCCTCGAAGCCCTGGGCCGCGATCGCTCCCTGGCCCGCCTCGAGCGGGGCCTCGGCATGGCGCGGGACGGGGCGCTCCACGGGGTTTGACCCGGCCGGGGCTCGGCGACGTCCGGGAGAGGCGGGGACGGCGGGCTGGGCTGGGCGACACCCGCCGGGGTCCCTGCACCGCCACGAAGGGCCCCTTCGTCCAGGCGTCAGGTCTCGGCGTGCGCCACAACGAGCTGTGTTCCGAAGAACGAC
>JAFGLY010000138.1 GCA_016927815.1 Deltaproteobacteria bacterium
CCGGCCCGGACCCGGGCATCCCAGGCGAGCCCGGCGTGCACCCCCAGCCAGAGCACCGGGCCCTCGGGCCGCGTGGAGGCCGCCAGCGCGAACAGTACGCTGGACCCCACGTGGCCGCGGCCACGGCGTTGCTCGGCCAGGGCCACGAGCGCTCCGCCGAGCCCGACGAGCGTGTAGAAGGCCGTCTCCAGGCCCTGCACCGCCTCCAGGGCCAGCCCCGCGTCGGTGGCCAGGAGGGCCGCGGCCAGGACGCCCGCCAGGAGGGCGTCCGAGGGATCGCCGGAGGACCGGGGGCTGTCCTGGGCGAGCCGGGGCACGAGCAGCACGATCCCGGCCAGGCTCGCGAGGCCCGCGGCCACGGTCAGGGACACCGGTTCGGCCCCCAGGCGCAACGCCGCGGCCAGGAAGAGCGTCCAGGACAGGTTGGTGAACCCCTCCACCCGCTCGCCCGGGTTGAAGACCAGGCCCTCGCCCCGGGCGAGGTTCTCCGCGTAGCGGAACGAGATGAAGGCGTCGTCCTGCGTGCAGGCGCCGAACGAGATCGCGATGGCCACCGCCACCGCGGCGAGGAGCCAGACGAGGACCCGGGACCACTGGACCGTGCGCACGGCCGCCCTGTATCCGGACGCCAGCGCCAGGGTCGCTACCTGGCGAGCCTCAGGCCCACGCTGCCGGCCACGCCGTGGTTCAGGCCGGCGTGGAGCTGCGCCACGACCTTGACGGGCAGGACGTTCACCTGCAGGCCGGCGAACACGCGGGGGAAGACCTCCACCGGCTCGCCCTGGTCCGCGTACGTCACGCTCGCCGTGCCGATGCGCATCGGCTGCCCGTCCACCTCGGCGGTGACGTCCCCCGAGAGGTCGATGGCTCCGTCTGCGGTGCCCGTCACGAGGTCCAGGCCTCCACCGCCGAAGATCGTGAAGAGGAGGAGCCTGGCGTTCGTGGAGATCTCCACGGGTACCGCGTTCGTGGCGGCACCCAGCGTGAGCGTACCCGTGCCGTCCCACGACGCCCGTCCGTCCGTCCCGGGGATCTCCACGGGCAGGGGATGGCGGAGCCTCGCCTCGTACCGGGACCGCTCGAACCCGCTCGTCAGGTCGAGACCGCCCCAGGTCACCACGCCCTCGCCTTTCGGCTCCACGACCTTGAGCTGCACGTGCCCGCCGACGTTGACCAGCGATCCGTCGAAGATCTCGCCCGAGGTGCCCAGCGCCATCCCGTTGCCGTACAGCACGACCCGGGAGAGAAAGCCCTCTCCTCCGGTCCACACGCCGAGGTTGATCCCGGCCATGGCGGTGGCCTGGAAGGCGTAGCCGTACTCCGGGAGGGACGGGCCGCCGCGGTCGAAGCGGAATCCTCCGGCGTCGATGCCCGTGCCCAGCGACCCTCCGATCACGCCCCACTCGACGTTCGAGGCGTAGTCCACGCCCATGCCCCGGACGGCCAGGGTCGAGGCGTTGGCCTGGGCGTCGAGGAACGCGGAGAGGTCGTCCAGGTGGAGGACGTCGTGCAGTTCCCCGTCCAGGTCGATCTCGAGTTCGGACGGGTCGAGACCGGCCTGCCGGGCGAGTTCCTCATCGATCGTGACGTGGACCTGCTGGGCCAGGGCGGGCAGCGGCACGAGACACGCGGCGGACAGGGCGAGGGTACGGACCATGCATCCTCCGATCCAGGTCTACCCCGGGATCCGGCCCGGCGACGACCTTGGGATTCGCACGGGTCCGTGAGGTTGCCCGGTCCTCTTCCGCTCGGTAGGAGGGGGGAACGTGCGAGGAGGCGGCTTGCCGGGCGCCTGGAGATGCGAGGTCTGCGGGTACGTACACGACGGCGCCGAGCCGCCGGAGCGGTGCCCCGTGTGCGGCGCGAGCCGCGACCGGTTCGTCCCTGTCGCGCTCGGCATCGCGCCCGCGTCGGCCGCCCCTCCTGCGGTCGAGGGCGACCGGGCCGTCCGCATCGTGATCCTGGGCGGCGGCGTGGCCGGCGTCACGGCCGCAGGGCACGCCCGTGCCACCGCTCCGAAGGCCTCCGTCACGCTCGTGTCGGACGAGCCCGTCCTCCCCTACGTCCGCCTGGATCTCACGCGCCTGCTCGCCGGCGAGGTGGAGGAGCACGCCCTCGCCCTGCAGCCCGAGGCCTGGTACGACGAGCAGCGCATCGAGCGCGTGCAGGGCAGCGCCGGCGCCCTCCGGCGCGGCGCCCGCCTGTTGATCCTGGAGGACGGCCGCTCCCTCCCCTACGACCGGCTCGTGCTGGCCTGCGGGGCCCAGCCCTTCCGGCCGCCCGTCCCGGGGCTGGAGGGGGATGGCGTGTACACGCTGCGCACGCTCGCTGACGCCCGCCGCCTGCTCGCTGCGGCCAGGCCCGGCCTCAGGGTGGCCTGCATCGGTGGCGGCCTGCTCGGCCTCGAGACCGCGGGCGCGCTGGCCCGCCGAGGCTGTGCGGTCACCGTGCTGGAGGGCTCCGCGTGGCTCCTGCCCCGCCAGCTGGCCGAGCCCGCGGGTCGCGTCCTGGAGCGTCACGTGGAGGGTGCCGGCATCGGCGTGCGCTCTGGGGTCCGAGTGACCTCCATCGAGCGCGGCGCCGATCCGCTCGTGGTGCACCTGGCCGAGGGCGCACCCGTCGGGGCGGACTGCGTGGTGGTGGCCGCCGGCATCCGGCCGGAGGTCTGGATCGCCCGGCAGGCCGGCCTCCAGGTCCGGCGGGGCGTGATCGTGGACGACCGCATGACCACCTCGGATCCCGCGGTGCTCGCCGCGGGCGACGTGGCCGAGCATGCAGGCGTGGTCTACGGCATCTGGCCCGCGGCCTGGGCCCAGGGTGCGGTGGCCGGCGTGGTGGCCGCGGGCGGGGAGGCCGCCTTCCCGGGCATGGCGCCGTCCACGCGGCTCAAGGTGCTCCACGTGGACGTCTTCAGCGCGGGCGTCGTCGAGGCGCCGGACGCGACACACTCGGTCCACGAGGAGGATCGGGACGGCGTCACCGTGCGCCTCGTCGTTGCCGACGGCCGCCTGGCGGGCGCCACCGTCCTCGGAGATCCGCAGCTCGCCACGCTCCTTCTCGACGTCCTCCAGGCGGGCACCCCCGTCCTGGAATCCCCCCCGCTCCTGGAGCGGTTCCCGGCCCTCCGCGCCCTCGGCGGGGCGCAGCTTTGATTCCACGCTCGCACACCGGAGTCCGTATGCCGAGCCTGAAGGGCACCCAGACCGAGAAGCACCTGCTCGCCGCCTTTGCGGGCGAGTCCCAGGCGCGCAGCCGATACACCTTCTACGCCTCGCAGGCGCGGAAGGAGGGTTTCCGCCAGATCGAGGCCCTCTTCCTCGAGACGGCCGAGAACGAGAAGGAGCACGCCAAGCGCTTCTTCAAGTTCCTCGAGGGCGGCATGGTCGAGATCACCGCCACGTTCCCGGCAGGCGTCATCGGCTCCACCGCCGAGAACCTCGCTGCCGCCGCGGCCGGCGAGCACGAGGAGTGGAGCGAGCTCTACCCGGAGGCCGCCGAGGTCGCCAAGGCCGAGGGCTTCCCGATGGTGGCCCACGTGTTCCGCATGGTCGCCCGGGTGGAGAAGGAGCACGAGGCCCGCTTCCGGGTGTTGCAGAAGAACGTGGAGGAGGGGAAGGTCTTCCAGAAGGACGCCCCGGTCCGCTGGAAGTGTGCCAACTGCGGGTACATCCACGAGGGGACCGCGCCGCCCGCCACGTGCCCGGCCTGCGATCACCCACGGGAGTACTTCGAGGTCGCGGCCTCCAACTGGTAGGGCGGTCTCGGGGAGGGCGAGTGTCGTGGGGCCGAGGCCCTGGACAGGCCCCAAGCGATGCACACGGGTCACGACGGCTCGTCGAGGTCATGGGCGAACGGCACGCTCTCCGGGTCGACATCCTGGACGCCCGCCGGGTCCGGGTCTCTCTCGCCTGGGACCTCGCCGTGCTGTGGATGGTGAACCGTTCGGCCGTCCGACGGCACCTCTCCACCGAAGGAGGCCGCAATGCGCACACCCATCACCCTCGTGGGTGTCACGTTCCTGGTCCTGGGGATTGCTGCCTGTGTTGGCGAAAGGGAGGAGACGGACGACACCGAGATGGACACCGACGACACCGGGACCGGCCTGGCCGACACGGACAGGGACGGGTGGACCATCGTTGATGGCGACTGCGACGATGGCGATCCCTCGGTGTACCCGGACGCTCCAGAGGCGCTGTGCGACGGCCGGGACTCCGACTGCGACGGTGAGGGCGAGGCTGCCGCCGCCCTGCTCGACGGGGTGGAATACACGGACATCGCGGCGGCCCTGACCGCCGCCATGGATGGCGACACGGTGGAGATCTGTCCCGGCACCTGGACCGTTCCCGAGTTGGTGCTCGACGCGACGGGGATGAGCCTGACCCTCCAGGCCTTCTCGGGGTCCGCCGCGGACACCGTGCTGGACGGAGCCGGCACGAACCGGATCCTGCAGCTCTGGGGTCCAGCCGAGATCACGCTCGAGGATCTCACCTTCCAGAACGGATACACGACCGACGACCACTATTTGGGGTGGGGGGTGGCCGGTGGGGCCGTACTCGCCTCGGCGGTTGGCCTCACGATCGAGGACTGCGTGTTCGACGGCAACGTCGCCCACGATTTCGGCGCGCGTGGCGGAGCTTTGTGGATCGACACCTGGGACGAGAGCGATGGGCTCGTCGCCACGGGCTGTACATTCAGGAACAACGCGGTGGACTACCTCGGGGGGGCGATCGCCGCTGTGGGCTATGGAGGCTACCGGCCGGTGGAGCTCACGAGTTGCACATTCTCCGGCAACACGGGACCCGCGGTGTACCTGAACGACCTCGGTCTCACCGCGACCGACACCACGTTCTCCGAGAACGTCACCGAGTGGGGCGGCAAGCAGGGGCCCGCTGCTCTCAAGGCACACCTCTACGACCACGACCCCGTGGCGTTCACCTTCGACGGCTGCCACTTTCTCGAGAACGAGAGTCCCAGCGTGGGGGTGGCCTCCCTGTACTTCTCCGGCGTGACCGCCACGGTGGAGTTCACATCGAGCGTCTTCGAGGGGAACCATGCCGAATATGGCGCCGGCGCGCTCTACCTCTACGCAGACGGGGCCAGCGTGGACATCGACTTCGACAAGACTACCTTCCAGGAGAACGTTAGCGAACTGGCCTCGTCTGTCGTGGATTTGAGCGCCTACGGTACCGTTGGCCTGTCGATGACCGGGTGCGTGTTCGACGGCAACACCTCAGGCTACGGTCCGGCGGTGTCGATGCACCTCCGCAAGGAAGCCCCGGTCTCTCTCTCCATGCAGGACACGACTTTCGAAGGCCAGGTAAACGGGTCCTTGACGTCCGTGCTCGAAGTGCTCGGGGGGGACCTCGATGGCGAGATCCGGAACTGCACGTTCGAGGGGAACGCCTCCGAGAGGGGGGGAACGATCCGCATCAACGGGACCGAGATCGATTCGTTGACGATCGTCGATTCGACCTTCCGGTGGAACACCGGGGGGTCCTACGGCGGTACGGCCTTGCGGCTCGACGGTGCCGGAGTCGTGGTGCTCGACAACGTCGTGGTGGACGGTAACACCGGGACCACCAGTGGCGCCTTCTGGCTGGGGAGCTACCCGAACCTGACCGTCACCATGAACGGGGGCTCCGTGACGCGCAACACGGGGACCGATACCGGTGGCTTGAGGGTGGACGCCGGTACGTTCGAGTCGGTGGCCGTGGACTGGGGCACGGGAGAAACCGACAACACACCGAACGACGTTCTTGGGTGCCACGAGAACTTCGGGGATGCGGCCTCGTTCGTGGCCACCACCGACGGGTGCGTCACGTCGCCGTAGCCGACCGTTCCTATCCCCCGCTGGGATGTTCCACGTGCCGACCCTCACTGATCGGCTCTAGATCCCTGGATCGTGGACGACTCCGCGTCCACCCGTGACACCTCAGGAAGCCACCATCCGCCTTGGCATGGAGATCTGTCCGTGGCCCCGTACCGTCCGCCGAGCGACCCTCGACTTCCCGGTCTCGAGGTCCTGGAGCAGGTTCAGGAGCGCGGCGTCGAAGTCGCTGCCTCCGGAGCAGTCCTGGTCCACGCCGTCGTACCAGGTCTCCGCGGCACCCGGGTACACGGACGGATCGTGGTCGTCGCAGTCGCCATCGGCCACCGTCCAGCCGTCCCCGTCGGCATCGGTGGGCCCCGTGTCCACGTCCGTGTCGGTGTCGGCCTCTGGAGCCGTGTCGTCCTCCTGGGAGTCGCAGCTCGCAGGGCCCAGCGGACCGAGGGCGAGGGAGCAGGCGAGCAGGACCGCAGGGGGACGCATGGAACCCTCCTTACCTTCGGACGCACGCAGTCTACGCGGACGGGCGCGGCGAACGCCACGGGGAAGGGCGGGGCAGGCCGAGTCCGAGCCACGGTTCGAGCCCCGGCCCCCCCCGGGGGGGGTGTTGCCACGGCCTATCCCTGGTAGATCCTGGCGGAGTCGACGGGGGCTGGTGCTGCAGTACCTCTCGGCCCGGTCCAGAAGGGTGCCCCATCGAGAATAACCAGAGAGCCGGATCCAGGCCGTCCACAGGGTGCGGTCCGGGGTGGTCCAGATGGTGCATCATCTGGACCGCTCGGATTCTTGCGATTCCCCCCTGAATGGCTGCGAGGCGGCCCACCTCGGACCGCCTCGCCCCTCCCTCGGCAGGGCCTGTTCTACTCGACCTTCCCAGCAGCCTCCTCCTCCCCGTGCTCGCGCTGGAGGTGGGCCAGCGCCGCGCGACGACGGATCTCCAGGTCGGGTTCTCGAGGTTGAATGATGCCGGCCTCCGGGGGGAGAGAGCCAGAGCGGATTCTACTGCCGGCGGACCCAGCCCGCGACGTTGGCCCCTCCACTGGGCCCGGGGGCGGGCTACACCAATGCGATGTGGAGGTCGGGCGCTCGAGATGCGCCACGCCTCCCGCATCACCGCCGCCCCCGGGAGTCCCGCTCGTGCGCATCGTCGCCTGGAACGTCAACCACAGAACCCGGCGGAAGCCCGTACCCGAGGCCCTCCCGGCCACCTTGCTGGCCCTTGGGCCGGACCTGGTCGTGCTCACCGAGTACGTCGTAGGGCCCGACCACGACGGCTTCTGCAAGGCCCTACGGACCGGGGGGCTGAACGCCCGCTTCATGACCTCGACCCGTACCGGGCACAACCAGGTGTTCGTGGCCACCCGGCTGTCGGCACAGGCGGGCACGTTCACACATCCGGATCCCGCTTCGCACGCGGCCTCCAACTGGCTGCACATCCGCATCTTCGACCCCGCGCTCGACCTCGTGGGTCTGCGGGTCCCGATGTACGAGACCTCGGCCGAGGCGCACGCGTACTGGACCTGGTTCGAGGAGGCGAGTCATCGGTTCCTCTCGGCTCCTGCCGTCCTCATCGGCGATCTCAACGTCGATCCCGACCGCCCGCCGGGCCCGGGCAGCGAGGCCCTCCAACGCCTCCGGACCTTGGGGTGGCAAATCCCGGCGGAGGAAGGGCCTTGGAGCTGGATCGGCTCCTCGGGGGTAACGTCCCGGCTCGACCACGCACTCCTGTCCCCGTTCGTCAGGTGTCGCAGTGCACGCTACCTCGACCGAGTCGATGGCCGGGTCGTCGCGGGGCCGGACGCGCTCTCGGACCACGCCCTGCTCGTGCTCGACATCGAGCTGGGCGGCGAACAGCCCGATGTAGAGGCCGAGTAGCCTGCTTCCACCAGGGCCACGGTGGCGGTTCTCTGGGACGAGAAGATGACCTCCGCGTGGATCCGGCACCCTGGATTCTCGAATCCAGGAGGACGACAGGCAAGTTACACGGTCCCCGAGCCTCGCCCCAAGGAGCCGGTCATGCGTGTCTGGATCGACGGCGACGGCTGCCCCCGTCCCGTCAAGGACATCCTGTTCCGAGCCGCAGAACGTCGTGGCGTCGAGGTCACCCTCGTTGCCAACCGGACGGTCCACGTGCCCCGCCACCCCCGGATCCATACGGTCCAGGTCCAATCGGGCCTCGACGTGGCCGACACGTGGTTGGTCCGGAACGCCCAGACGGGCGACCTCGTGATCACTTCGGACCTTCCTCTCGCTGCTGAACTCGTGGAGCACGGAGTCACCGCGGTCAGCGCACGCGGTGAGACATGGACCGCCGAGAACGTCCGCGAACGCTTGAGCGTCCGGGATTTCCTCGTCGAGGCACGGGAATCGGGGATCATCCAGGGTAGCGGGCCACCGCCGTTCGACGAGCGGGCGACCCGGGCGTTCGCCAACGCGTTCGACGTGTGGCTCACTCGTACCTCGTCACAGGGATTGTGACCGGTGGATGGGCGGGCAGGCTCGGGCCATCTCGTCCCGTGCGTCCTCCACGGAGAAGAGCCATCGGAGGGTCGCCCCCTCGGCCTCGCGGCGGTTTCCTCGGGCCGGAGCCTCCCGGCGCAGGGTCGGATGCGGCGGGCTTCTTCCGCGGGGAAGAGGCACCGATCCCGCGCATCGCCTCCATAGGGTCCCCGCTGCCGCACCCGCCGTCCCGCAGAAGCCGACATCCAGAGGTTCTTTGGCGTCTCGTGCCCCACCGTCCACCGCATGCTCGTCGAACTCGAGAACCGCGGCTTCATCCGACATCGGCCAGCCGTCGCGCCTGGCGTGGAGATCCCCCTCCTCGCGGAGGCGAACCCGCCGCTCGAGGAGCCCGAACCCGTCAAGTCCCCTGTGACGAGGTACTAGGGGGTAGCGGGCATTCGATTTCCCGCCCCACCGCTGTTCGCCGCCCGGAGTCCGCATGACCGCCGCCAGAAATAGGGGCAAGAGCGTTCTCAGCCTCTACCTCGCCGAACGGGCCGCCCAGCGGAACGCCGGGCGCGACCGGCCCGACGCCAGCGCCGTGCCTGTCGAGAAGCGGCCGGTCCCCCAGGTCGAGGTCACGCCCGAGCCCAAGCCAGAGCCCCGTCGCAGGCGGATCGTCCGGCCGATCCCGGAGGTCCCGGAGCCGGTCCCGGCCAAGTCTACACCGCCCGCCGCCAAGGCCACCCGAAAGGCGAGGCGCCCGGTGCGGGCGTCGAAGCTCGATGCGTACGTCGACAAGATCGGCATGGTCCCGGACGCCGAAGTGGCCGCCCTGGCGGGAGTCACCCGGGACGCTGTCCGGAAATGGCGCGAGCGGCATGGCGTCCCGCTCCCCACGGTAGCGCCTGAGCCCTCCAGGACGGCGAAGCACCCCGCCGAGCCCGTGAAGGCGAAGGAGCGGACCTCGACGCTCGATGCCTTCGCAGACAAGATCGGGGTGCTTCAGGACGCAGAGGTCGCGGCCATGGCCGGGGTGGCCCGCTCGACGGTCGTGTTCTACCGCAAGACCAGGGGCATTCCGCCGGCCAAACGTACCAGGGCGAGGGTGCTCGCAAAGCCCGCCGTCGAGGTGCCCATGGTGGAGACGCCCGTGCCGGTCGAGCCCCCGGAGGTTCCCGAGCCCATCGAGCCGCAGGTCGAACCGCGGAAGCAAGAGCCCGCCCCCATCGTGTTCACGGAGGCTCCGGTCCCGGTCAAGAAGCCGGCGCCCGCGGAGCCTGTGCCCGAGGCGGTTCCGGCGCCCGAGTCCGCCTCAGCACCCCCCTCTCCCAAGAGGAAGCGAGGGCGGCCGTCGAAGATCGACCAGTTCGCAGACAAGCTCGGCGTGATGGCCGATGCGGACCTCGCTGCGCTGGCCGGCCTGGCGGTCACGACCGTGCAGAAGTGGCGCAAGGTGAAGGGCATCGCAGAGCCGCTCGCCACGCCCCCCGAGGCCGCGCCGGTCGTCGAGGAGGCGGTGGAGCCCGCGGTGGTCGAGCAGGTGCCGGTCGGGGTCGCCGAAGCGCTGGAGCCCACCAGCCAGCCGTCGATGGACGGGACGGCCGCACGCACTGTCCGGCTCACGGACCGTGTGGAGGCCATGCTCGAGGCGCTGGCAAAGGCACGGGGCATCGACCCGGACGCCGCGATCGCCGTCGCCATCGCGCAGGACTACATGCGGTGCCGTCCGGTGGTGGGCGAAGAGTGATGACGCAGGGGGCTCGCCGACGACCGCGCCGGGGCGGTCTGCGTCGCGGTCCGGCGGTTGGCGATGGGGAAGCTCGGGGGCCAGGTCGTGGTGGTGGAGTACGTGGCGGACTACCTGCGGGAGTCGGCGAGAGCCCGATCCGCGTGGTGAGCGGCCCATTGGATGGAATTGGCTCTCAGGCCGACCTACTCCCCGTCGAGACCGGTGGGAGATGGGAAAGTGGATAGAGACATCGTGCGGCAGGGCAGCCTCGCAGTATGAGAGGAGCGAGCCGATGACAGCCACAGACGACGTGAGTTCGCAGTGTTTCTACCACGGTACCCGGGCTGACCTGAAACCCGGAGACCTGATCGAGCCCGGCTATACCTCCAACTACGGCAAGAGGAACAAGACGGTCTACGTCTACCTGACCGGCACCCTGGATGCGGCCATCTGGGGGGCGGAGTTGGCTCACGGCGAAGGACCGGGCAGAATCTACGTGGTGGAACCGACCGGCCCGATCATGGACGACCCCAATCTGACAAACACGAGATACCCAGGCAACCCGACGAAGTCATACCGCTCCCGGGAGCCGTTACGGGTCACGGGCGAAGTCACAGATTGGCAGGGGCATCCCCCCGAGACGATCCAGGCCATGAAGGACGCGATCAAGGGGCTTGCGCCAATTGACGACTGAGGTGTTCACCATGCAGCAACGTCACCTACGAGCTGCGGTGAGTTCGGCTCGTCGATCGGACAACGCTATCACCCTGCAGGTCGCTATCCCGGCGTGCGCAACCTGAACCAGCCCTTCCCCTCATCCGCATGAATCTCGCCACCCTCACCACCCCCGCCACGGCTCCATCGCTGCCCGCCGCACGGCCTTCATCCTCTCTGCCTCTAGGTTCTGGAGCAGCCGCTGGAACGCGCGCAGGCTCGTGAGGCCCAGCGCCTCAAGTTCGATCCGGTAGACCCGGCCTGCCGCCCGCTCCATCTCGGCGCGCAGGTGCCGGACAAGCCCGGGATCGGCGCCGGTGGGTGTGCGCTCGGTCACCGGTCGGTCCCGTGGGCGAGGTGGGCGAAGGCCTCGAGGTCGACCGCTCTCGGGTCGCTGGTCACGAAGCTGAACCGGCCCTCCTCCCGGATCCGGGGCTGGACCTCGAACCGGTCCGCGCCCGTGACCCCGCCCGCTCGGGCGATCTCGTCGTCGTCGGTCAGGTAGGCGCTGTCGTTTCTGGGCTTGAAGACGGCCACGACCCGGACCTTGTAGCCGGTGAGGTAGCCGTGCTCGGTGCCGGTGTAGCGGGTGACGGTGCCGATGACCTTCGGGGGCACGGCGGGACCGGGCCAGTCGAGGACGCGGCGTCGAGGGTGGTTCCGGGGTAGACGGATCCTGATAGGTCACCGCCGATGTCCCGCTCAACCCCCCTCCGTCCCTGGCTCGGTGGATCGCATCGCCCTGAACCGGACTCTCTCGACCGTCACGGTAGGAACGCGGCACCCCGAGAGAGTTCGTACCGAGCAAGCCCCGTCGGTCCTTCAATGCCGCACATCCGATGGCCGAACCTGGGCGATCTTCGCGGCGGCCTGCACTGGACCGAGGTATCCTCCTCGCGGAGGTGACCATGCGGCGGTCGACCCTGCTCCCTGCGACACTCCTGGCCCTGGGCTGCCACGACGAGGAGTGCGATCCAGACGACCCCAACTCCTGCGGGGACGGCCAGGTGTGCGAGGTGTCGGCCGACGGCACGCCGGCCTGCTTCGCCCCGCTGCTCGTGGAAGGCCGTGTGTTCAACCTCTCCGACGGCGAGGGGATCGAGAGGGCGAGGGTGGTGGCTCTCGACGCCAACTCAGCGCCCCGGAGCCGGGTCGCGACAAGCGATACCGACGGCCTCTACTCCCTCCAGGTACCGGCCGAGCGCGACGAGGACGGCGCGCCCGTCGGCACCACCCTGACCCTTCGCGCGGATGCGGCTGGGTACCTGACGTTCCCCTCTGGCGCGCGTCTCCCGTTCCCCGTGGACACCTCCGGCGCGGTGGAGGGTGACGACGCCTGGGTCCTCGCGAGCACCACCACCGATATCGGCCTCATCGTGGCGCCGGTCGGGACCGGCACCGGCTCCATCCAGGGCGTCGCCGACGTGCCCGCGGCGCCGGTGGGGATCCTGGTCGTGGCCGAGGGTGAGGGCCGCGCTGTCACCGCCATCGCCGACCTCGACGGTGCGTTTACCATCTTCAACCTGTCGGCCGGCGACTACTCGGTTCGTGGGTACGGCCAGGGCGTGAGCTACGACGCGGTCCCGGCCGAGGTATCCGCCGATGAGACGACGGAGGTGGCGCTCCACCTGGGCGACACCGCCACCGGGTCGGTCTCGGGCACGCTGCAGATCGTGAACGCACCGGGTGGTTCCAGGACCTCGGTCATCCTCGTGGTCGAGGCGACATTCGACGAAGACCTCGCTCGGGGCGAGACCCCTCCAGGCCTCCGTGCCGCCGGAGTCAGCAGCGCCTTCGACATCGAGGGTGTTCCGGCCGGCCGCTACGTCGTCCTGGCCGCCTTCGAGAACGACCTCCTCGTCCGCGATCCCGACACGAGCATCGGCGGCACCCAGATCCAGCACGTCGAGGTCGCGGCTGGGGGCACGGCCACCGCCGAGGGCTTCAAGATCACCGAGGCCCTCGCGGTCCTGGGGCCCGGGGCGAGCGAACCCGAGGCAGTGTCGGCTTCGGTGACCCTCTCCTGGGTGGACGACTCGTCCGAGGACCTCTACGAGGTGCGGGTGGTCGACGCGTACGGCAACGAAGTGTGGTCCACCGACGAGGCGTCCCATTCGGGCGATGACCCGGCGGTCCCCTACGAGGGCCCTCTCGAACCCGGGATGTACTACCAGTTCCGCGCCACTTCCCTGAAGGACGGCGTCCCCATCTCGACCACCGAGGACCTGCTGGGCGTGTTCTGGGTCCCAGCAGAGTAGTCCACGCATTCGGTCGCCAGGCCCTCACCAGGAGGTTCGGGTTGCCGTCTACTGCACCCCCTCTCCGTCCCTGGCTCGGTACCCGCCCCGAGTGGGGCGGGGTGGCGGTCTACCGGGAGTCTGCGCCGGGGCACATCGTGGGCGCGTGCTGGGCCGGGCTCGGGGCTGGTGGGCGGGCGAGGTCGAGGAGGAGAAGGTGACGTCGCTCGTCGGGGGGGGAATCGTACGATGGCACGATCATAGCAACCTCGGACTTCCCCACGGGCAGCGACTCGTCGTCGGCAGACGGGGCCGGTCCCGGCTCGACCCATGGACCGGGCCGCGCCCTACCCCGCGATCCAGCAGCAGTTCGCGCCGCCCCACGCCTCGGGCTGGCAGTCGTACTCGCTGTCCGGGTAGGCGCTCGTGCAGGTACAGACCTCCACGTCGTCGATGAGGCACCGGCAGGTCCCCGCCACCCGATCGCACACTGCGAGGTACTCGTGGCCGTCGGGGCAATCGTAGCAGAGCTGGTCGCAGTACCCGGGCTCGACTGCGCCGGTGCAGAAGGCGCAATACTGCCCCTCGCCGAAGGGCTCCCACGTCGGGCCGCAGGGGTAGCCGGTGTCCTCGGTGTCCGTGTCGACGTCCATGTCTGTGTCGACATCGGCCTCCGGAGAGGAGTCGTCTCTGCTGCCCCTGTCGCAGGCCAGGTTCCCTCTGGAAAGGGCCAGGGCGGCAGCAGCCATTGCGATCGCGCGCATCGGTGCCCTCCAGTCGTCGAACCCCTACAGGCCTTTCTTCAGGAGAAGGTAGGCCGAACCTGAGTTCTCTCCGCCCACTGCGGCATGCTCGGCGCCGATGAGGAGATCGTCGTCGCCGTCAGCATCGAAGTCACCAAACGCCACGGCGTTCCCAGCGCCATCGGAAGCCTCCTCGCCCACGAACCGTACATCGGACTTCGAGAGCTGCACCGTGCCTTCTACGGGTCCGAAGAGCAGGTAAGCAGCGCCCGAGGACGATCCTCCTCCATCTGAGTGGGCTGCTCCGACGAGGATGTCCCCAGCTTCGTCGCCGTCCACCTTCCCGACCGCCAGCGACGTGCCGGCTTGGTCGCCTTCGTTCTCGCCGAGGAGGACTCCGTCGGCCGCTGAAAGTTCGATGATCCCTGAGACAGGGGGGTAGAAGAGGAGCACCGTCCCTGGGCCCTTTCTCTTTCCGAGCAGCGCGCTGCCGAGGAGGATGTCCACCGTGCCATCTCCGTTGACATCACCCATCGCGACCGACCAGCCGACGTACCCCTCTGCTTCCTTGCCGACGAATCTGGCATCGGCGGCAGACAGATCC
>JAFGLY010000139.1 GCA_016927815.1 Deltaproteobacteria bacterium
GGTGGATCTCGCCGACGCCGACGCGCTCCTCTTGGGGGAGGTGGCCGACGACAGCGCCGGACGGTCCCTCGCCTCAGGGGATTTCGACGGAGATGGCGTCTCGGACCTCCTCGTCGGGGTCACGGACGCGTCGGCGGGCGGTTCGGGATCCGGCAAGGCGTGCCTCCTCTACGGTCCCGTCCTGGGTACGGTGAGTCTGTCCACGGCCGACGCGCAGTTCGTGGGCGAGGACGCGGACGATGGGGCGGGTTCCTCCCTCGCCTCGGGCGATACCGATGGAGATGGCGTCCAGGACGCGCTCGTCGGTGCGGGCGACGCCAGCGCGGGCGGCGACCGGTCCGGCGCGGTGTACCTGGTCCTGGGTCCTGCCACCGGAACGTCGAGCTTGGGCGACGCAGACGCCCTCCTGGTGGGACAGGCGGAGGATCTCGCCGGGGCCGTGGCCTCCGGAGACGTGAACGCCGATGGCCTCGACGACATCGTCGTAGGCGCGGACGGATCGAGCGTTGGAGGGGCGTACTCGGGCACGGCCTACCTGGTCCTCGGACCCGTGTCGGGCACGAGGGTCCTCTCCGGTGCCGATGCACAGTTCATCGGGGAGAACGCCGACGAATTCGCAGGCCAATCCGTAGCCGCGGGGGATGTGGACGGCGATGGGCGAGCCGATGTCCTGATCGGAGCCTCGGGCTTGACCGTGAGCGGGGTCCGCTCGGGCGGAGCCTACCTGGTCCACGGTCCGGTCCTGGGCACGCTGGACCTCTCGGAAGCCGATGCGCGTCTCGTCGGACAGGAACCGGACGACCGCGCGGGCGACGCCCTCGCCGTGGGCGACCTGGACGGTGACGGACGCGAGGATCTTGTGGTCGCCGCCCCCCGTGCGAGCGTGGACGGATCCCGAACCGGGATCGTGTACGTCCTCGATGGTTCGGTGTCGGGCACCGTGGACCTGTCCAAGGCCGACGCGAGGCTCGAGGGGGTCGAGGCCGACAGCTGGGCGGGCATGTCGGTCGCCGTGGGGGACGTGAACGACGACGGCAACGACGATGTCCTCGTCGGGGTGCCCTTCGAGGACGGGACGCACTACGAGCGGGGCGTGGCCCGCCTCGTCTACGGACCGGTCTCGGGTGCGTTGGATCTCTCTCTGTCCGATGCCTGCCTGCGGGGCGAAGACTACGGCGACATCGCGGGCGTTGCGGTCGCCCTCGGGAACACGGACGGCGAAGGCGGCCAGGACATCCTCGTGGGCGCACCCTACTCGGATGCGGGCGGAGAGGATTCGGGGTCGGCCTACCTCGTCCTGTCGGACGGACCGTAGCGCGACGGCTCGCTACCGCGGGCAGCCCCGTCCCGGAGCTGGGAGGACGTCGGCCCCCCGGTGAAGGCCGAGGAGTTCGCGGAAGAGACAGAAGTTCTCCAACTCGTCGGGCCGCACGATGCCGTCGGCTTCCACGACCTTGCGCGCCTCCTGGAGGAACAGGCGGCGGTGATCGGGCGGGACGTCCAGGGGGTCGATCTCCGCGGGATCGGGCGGATGGGCCAGCCAGGCGTGGACCTGGGAACGCTCCTCCTCGGGGATCTCGAGGTGGAGGAGCAAGGCGCCCACGAACGCCCGCTCCTCGGCGGACACCTCCAGATCGGCCCACGCGAAGGAGCAGACGAAGCGGAGCAGGGCGAAGCGGTCCTCGCGGGAGAGGGTCTTCACGGTGGGTTCCATCAGGGTGCCGTCCAGCGGAGGAGCCCCTCGTCGAAGGGCGGAAGCAGGGCGCCCCGCTCCGTGACGATACCTGTGACGAGGGTGTGGGGGGTGACGTCGAACGCGAGGTTCCGGAACGGTGTATCCGACGGCGCGATCGCCCGCCCTGCGAAGGTGCGCACCTCCTCCTGGGGCCGCTCCTCGATGGGAATGCCCTCCCCCGTGGCAAGTCGGGCGTCGAGACTGGAAAGGGGCAGCATCACCCAGAACGGGATGTCGTGGTGCCGTGCGAGGACGGACAGTCCATAGGTACCGATCTTGTTGGCGAAGTCGCCGTTCATGGCCATCCGGTCGGCACCTACCGCCACGGCATCGACCTCACCTCGGGCCATGAGGGCGGCCGACGTGGAATCCGTGATCACGGCGTGAGGTACGCCCTCCCGCGCCAGTTCCCAGGCGGTGAGCCGGGCGCCCTGGAGCCAGGGCCGGGTCTCGTCCACCCATACGTGGGTGATCCGGCCCTGCCGGAACCCCTCCACGATGGCGCCGAGCGCGGTCCCGGTTCCGCCGGTGGCGAGAGGCCCCGTGTTGCAGTGGGTCAGGACTCGACCCGCCAGGCATCGACTGCCGTGGCGGACGATGGCTCGCTCGGCCCGTTTCACCTCCCGCCAGAGCGTCCGTGCCCGGATTTCCGAGGCTTTCGGGTCGCCCCAGTCCGGCCGCATCCGGTCCAGGGCATGGGCGAGGTTCACCGCCGTGGGGCGCGCGGACCGGAGGCAGGCGTCCGCCTCTGCGGGGTCCTCCCCGGCCAGGTGCGCAAGCACCATGCCCCACGCGGCCGCGAGCCCGACCGCCGGGGCGCCCCGCACCGCCATGTCGCGGATGGCTGCCGCCATCTCGGCAGCCGACGCTACGGGGATCCACACCTCGTCGAAGGGCAGACGTCGCTGGTCCAGGACGAGGACGCGGCGGTCCCGGATCCGAGGTCGCAAGGGGAGGGTGCTGGGCATGGCAGGTCGGAGGGGCGCACGGTGGGCCCGGAGGACCCCGGCATCCCGTAGCGTCGTGCAACCGGTCGCGCCCGTCGGGTTAGGGGCTGGCCCCCCCCACCCAGCGCCCCCGCATGCCCGCACGCATGATCGTCTTCGGCCTCGTCGCCACCCTGGTGTGGGCGCTCCTGCACGCCTGGGTGGGCTGGAGGCTCCTCGGACCCGCCCGCCTGCCGGCCGCCCTGGCGGCGGTGGCCTGGACCCTGCTCGCCCTGGACGCCGTGACGGTCCCTGTCGGCATGATCCTGTCCTTCCGGCCCGAGGCGTCCAGCCAGACCCGTGCCCTGTCCTGGATCGCCTACGTCGGCATGGGTGCATTCACGATCCTCTGGGCCGGCGTGGCCGCCCGGGATCTTTGCTGGTGGCTCTTGCGCGCCCTCGACCTCGTCGCCGGATCCATCGGTCCCAACGGTCGCTTCCTCCCCTCGGACCCCGCGGTCCTCGTGTCCTGGCTGGCGCGTTCGGGCGCCGTCGTGGTCCTCCTGGCCTGCGGCACGGCGGTCGCGGCGCTCCTCGGGGGGGCGCGGGAGCCCCGGGTCGTGGAGGAGCGGGTGGCGTTGGAAGGCCTGCCAGCGGCCTTCGAGGGGTACCGGATCGTCCAGTTGAGCGACCTCCACATCGGCCCCACGCTGCACGAGCCCTGGCTCGCTCGGGTGGTGCGCCGGGTCAACGCGCTGTCCCCGGACCTCGTCGTCCTCACCGGTGACCTGGCCGACGGACGGGTGGCGGACCTGGGGCCCTCGCTCGCCCCGCTCGGCGATCTGTGCGCGCCCGACGGTGTGCTGGCGGTCACGGGCAACCACGAGTACTTCCACGACGCCGAGGCGTGGATCGCCTTTCTCAAAGGCCTGGGGATCCAGGTGCTCCTGAACGAGCACCGGGTCCTGGACAAAGGAGGCGAGCGCCTCGTCGTAGCCGGGGTCACCGACGTCTCGGTGGGTCGGATGCTGCCGGGCCACACCTCGGATCCCGCCCAGGCGCTCGCCGGTGTGCCCCCGGACGCACCGTCCGTGCTGCTCGCCCACCAGCCCCGCTCCTTTGCCGCCGCGGCCGAGGCCGGTGCGGATCTCGTGCTCGCGGGCCATACGCACGGGGGTCAGTTCTTCCCCTGGAGCGCGCTCATTCGCCTGGTGGAACCCCACCCTCGAGGCTGGTATCACCTCAACGGGGCAGCCCTCCGCGTCAGCCCGGGCACCGGCCACTGGGGACCGCCCATGCGCCTGGGGGCTCCCTCGGAGGTCGCCGTGTTGGTCCTGGAACGGGCCTCCTGATCCGGTCCGCCCGCGACGGGTCTTCCGGGACGCCAGGGTCTGCCCGGAATAGACAGGAGCAGCCCGGAGGCGTCCATGGTCCACCTCGTATGTTTCCACCTGTCCGCTGAAAACCAAGCCTTCGAGGAGGCTATCAAGGCCATGGGGCCCTGGTCGAACCGCGTTCCCGGCTCGTGGATCGTGGAGACGATCCTGACGCCCCGCCAGGTACGCGATCGTCTGGGCAAGCACCTCGGGGCCGAGGATCGGCTCTTCGTGGCCCGGATCTCGCGCGTCTGGGCCTCCAGGAACCTCGGGCCCGGATTTCCCGACTGGATGGAGCGCCGCAAGACCATCGACCCGGCTTCCACGAGCCCCGAGGCCGGGAGCCCCGCTCCGGCGGGCCGGAAGGTACCCCAGGCCTGACCCGGCATCGGGCCTGGATCCCCGGAGGTGACCCGTGCGTCTTGCCCTGATCCTCGCCTTCCTCTCCTCGTGCGCCTCCCTCGACGACACCGCGGTGGACACCTGCCCGAGCCTCGTGGGCATCGGCCTCGACGATGCCGGCGCCGGGTACGTGCCCGGGACGGTGTTGCGCGTGACGGCCGACCTCGCGCCCGCCGACCTCGACGGCGCGTTCGCCTGGACGGTGTCCTCGGGCACGCTTGGGGATCCGACCTCCTGGGAGACCACCTGGACGCTCGATCCCTCCCTGGCCCGCTACCGTGCCGAGCCGGCCTGGATCGAGGTCGAGTTCACGCCTTCCGACGAGGCCTGCCAGGACCCCCAGATCCTGCGTGAGGATCTCACGGCCGACTGGCCCGAGGAACACCGGGTCGTCGTGATCTGGAACCCGGAGGTGGAAGGATCCGAGGACGTGGCCGAGGCCTACGCCGCGCTCCGAGACGTGCCGGCCTCCAACCTCTGCGCCGTCCCGTACGCGGATCCGACCACACTCGCGGGCGCCGACCTCGAGTCCTTCGTGGACACGCTCGGCGCCTGCCTGGAAGCCGTCGGCGACCACGTCCAGTACCTCGCGCCCGTCTACGGCGTCCCCTACAAGGTGAGCGATCGCATCGAGGACCTGGCGGGCGGCCGGAACGCCACGGTCAGCCTCGACGCCCTGCTCGTGTACGGCACCCGGGCCCCGGACTTCGACGAGGTCGACTGGAACCCCTTGTGGCAGGAGGGGTCCAGCCGCGAGGGCGACTACGACCCCTACGTCCCGTTCCCCACGCTCCAGGAGACCCTGTACGAGGACGAGGGCACGCTCTACCTCGTCACCCGACTCGACGGCGCGGACGCAGACGAGGCGCTGTCGGTGGTGGATCGGGCGGGCGTGGCCCGGGACCTGGCCGAGGCGGGCACGCTCGAGGGGATCGTCTACGTGGACGCCCGTTGGACCGACGAGCCGTCCTCCGATGGGTTCGGATCCTACGAGAGCGGCGACTGGAACCTGTGGGGCACCCGCTACGTGTTCGAGGACGCCGGGCTCTACGAGGTGGTGTTCGACAACCACGAGGCCGAGTTCGGCACCGATCCCGCCCCCACCACCTGCCCCGACGCCCTCTACTACGCCGGGTGGTACTCCTACTACCACTACAACGACGCCTTCACCTGGATGCCCGGCGCCATCGGCGGGCACCTCGACTCGTGCTCCGCCTGCTCGCTGCGCGATCACACCACCTGGTCGTCCGCGGCCCTCGGGCGGGGCATCACCGCCACCTTCGGCGCGGTGGGCGAGCCCTACGTGGCGGGCATGCCCGAGTACGACCAGTTCTTCCTCTACCTGCTCCAGGGGGCCAACTACGCAGAGGCTGCGTACGAGTCCACGTGCGTCGCCCGCTGGATGATGGTCTGGGTGGGGGATCCCCTCTACCGGCCCTATGCCGAGCCGGTCCTGGAGCCCTGACCGACCCCCCCCGGACAGTCCCATGCCGGACGTCGTTACCACCGACGAGAAGCGCGACCGCGGCGGCACGTACGCGGCCCTGGTGGCGACGGGGATCGCGACCTCGCGCCTGGTGGGCTTCATCCGCATGCGGGTGTTCGCCTACTACTTCAGCACCTCCTACGTGGCCGACGCCTTCGACGCGGCATTGAGGATCCCCAACCTCCTGCAGAACCTGTTCGGCGAGGGGGTGCTCTCGGCCTCGTTCATCCCGGTCTACGCGAACCTTCTGGCCCGGGGGGAGAAGGACGCCGCCCGCCGGGTGGCCGGTGCGGTGCTCGCACTGCTCGCCCTGGTGGTCTCCGTCCTGGTGCTCCTGGGCATCCTCGCCACGCCGCTCCTCGTGGACCTCATCGCGCCTGGGTTCGAGGGCGAACGCCGCCTGCTCACGATCCGGATCGTGCGCATCCTCTTCCCGGGTGTCGGCCTGCTGGTGATCTCGGCCTGGTGCCTCGGGATCCTCAACAGCCACCGCAAGTTCCTGCTCTCCTACCTGTCCCCGGTGGCCTGGAACCTCGCGCTCATTGGCACGATGTGGATCTTCGGGCACCGGGTGGACCTGCCCCGCCTGGCGGTGCTCCTCGCCTGGGGCTCGGTCGCCGGCAGCCTGCTCCAGGTGCTGGTCCAGTGGCCGACGGTCGTGCGGGTCGCCCGGGGAGTCCGTCCGAACCTTCACTTCCGGTCGGAGGGCGTGGGCACGGTGGTCCGCAACTTCGTCCCGGTGTTCGTCGGCCGGGGCGTGGTCCAGGTGAGCGCCTACGTGGACGCGGTCGTCGCGAGCCTCCTCCCCGTGGGTGCGGTGGCCACGCTCACCTACGCCCAGGCGCTCTACATGCTCCCGGTGAGCCTGTTCGGCATGTCGGTGTCCGCGGCCGAGTTGCCCGTCATGTCCGGCACCCTGGGATCGATCGAGGAGGTGCACGCCGCGCTCCGCGAACGCCTCGACCGCGGCTTGAGGCGCATCGCGTTCTTCGTGGTGCCCTCGGTCGTGGGGTTCCTGGCCTTCGGCGACGTGATCGCAGCCACCCTCTACCAGACCGGCCGCTTCACCCGCGCGGACGCCGTCTGGGTGTGGGCGGTGCTGGCCGGCGCCACGGTGGGCCTGCTGGCCACGACCCAGGCCCGCCTCTACGCCTCGACCTTCTACGCCCTCAAGGACACCCGCACCCCGCTGGGGTGCGCCCTGGTGCGGGTCACGGTCGCCGCGGGCCTCGCGCTGGCGCTGTCGCTGTGGGCGCCCGGCGCGCTCGGGGTCGATCCGAAGTGGGGCGCGGCGGGCATCACCCTGGGGTCCGGCATGGCCGGTTGGGTGGAACTGGCCCTCCTCAAGCGCCGGCTCGGGTTCCGGATCGGTCGCACGGGCCTCCCCTTCCGGTTCGTCGCCACGCTGTGGGCCTGCGGCGTCGCCTCGGCGACCGTGGCCTGGCTGGTGCGCTGGCCACTCGCCCACCTCCACCCGGTCCTGCTGGGTGTGCTCGTCCTGGGCGCCTTCGGCGTGGCCTGGTTCGCCCTTGCGTTCGCGCTGCGCATCCCCGAGGTGGACCCCCTCGTCTCCCGCGTCCGACGCCTTGTGGGCCGCTAGCGGCTAGCCGGTGCCGAGCACGCTGTTGATGGCGTGGACGACCCGTGCAAAGGTGCCGTCGTACTGGTTGCCGACCGCCTGGCCCAGCGCGGCGACCGCGCCGATGATGAACACGGACACCAGGGAAGCGATCAAGGCGTACTCGATGGACGTGGCCGCGCGTCGGGAGGACAGCCAGGAGCGAGGGAGCGGGAGCATCGGAATCCCTCCTAGGCGGAGCGGTTCGATCGCATTCTACCACAGGTCGCGTGGGCTGCGTCCTTGCCGTGCAAAGCTTCGGTCAACCGTCGCGAGAGGACGGGTCCGGGGTTCCGACGGTCCGGACCGTCCACCGGAAGGCCCGACCCCTCGGCTCGGCGAAGCATCTTCCGAGGTTCCCGTGGAACCTCGAGGCCCGGCCGGGTAGGATGACAGGCCGCACCCGACCCTCGAGGCCCCGATGACCGCGCTTCCCCTCCTCTCCCTCTCGCTGCTCCTCATCGCGTGCGACTCGTCCTCGGACGACACCGGTCCCCAGGACTCCGCTGGATCGGTGGACCTGGACCAGGACGGCTACCCCGAGTCCGAGGACTGCGACGATCGAGACGCCGCGGTCCACCCCGACACGCCCGACATCTGCAACGGCAAGGACGACGACTGCGACGAGGACGTGGACGAGGACCCGGACGTGCTCTGGTACCCGGACGACGACGGCGACGGCTTCGGCAATCCCACGGACGGCGGGACGCCCTCCTGCTCCCCCCAGGCCGGGGCCGTCTCCAACGGACTCGACTGCAACGATGCGGATGCGTCCACCTTTCCGGGAGCCTGGGATCGCTGCGACGGGGGGGACCAGGACTGCGACGGCTTCGTCGACGAGGACGAGGCCGTGTTCGTGGACGCCTCTGCAGGCTCGGGGGGCGACGGTTCGGCCGACGCTCCGTTCGACCGCATCCAGGCTGCCCTGGACGCCGGCGGACAGTGCCTCTTCGTGGCTGCTGGGACCTACCGCGAGAAGGTGCTGGTCAAGGGCCAGGCCGTTCGGATCGTGTCCGTCGACGGGCCCGAGTCCACGATCATCGACACGTCCTGCGGGGGCCGTCCCCTCACCGTCGCGTACACGGGGGACGGATGGGTCCACGTCCAGGGGTTTCGGCTGGGGGGCGGCTGCGAGGAGCTCGGTGGAGGGCTGTACGCGATCGGTTCGACGGTGTCGCTCCAGGACGTGGACTTCTACAAGAACCAGGCCAGCTCCGCAGGAGGAGGCATCTACGCCGAGTCCAGCGTGTTCGTCTTCACGGACGTCTCTGTCCGGAGCAACGTCGCGACCGAGGTCGCGGGCGGAGCGCTGTTCATCACGTCCAGCGTACAGGCCTCGAACCTCTCGTTCACGGCCAACGAGGCCGGGTCCGTCGCCGGAGGCATGTACGTCTACAACGAAGTGGACATGGAGGCGACGGGGATCACGTTCGACCGCAACGCCGCGTACGCCGTCGCTGCCGCGTACCTGTCGGGCGGCTCGTCCGTCACCTTCGTGCAGGCGGACGTCCGGGCCAACGCCGCCGAGGTCGCCGGGGGGTTCTACGTGGACGACCGATCGGAGTTGACCCTCGTGAACGCCGTCCTGGACGGCAACCGAGCCACCGATTACGCCAGCGCGATCGATGTCTACAGCGCGACGGCGAACCTCCAGAACGTCACCATCGCCCACAACACCGGATACGCGGCCGTCCGGGTGTGGACCTACGGCTACCTGTGGATCCAGGACACCATCGTCGCCTCCAACATCGGCTACGGCATCTACAGCGACAAGAGCCTGTACGGGTTCGGCGTCTCGTACAGCGACATCTGGGGCAACTCCACGGGCAACTGGGCGGGTCGGTATACCTCGGCACCCGACTCGACCGACATCTCGGCGGACCCGCAGTTCGTGTCCTCGGGCGCATCGGACCCCTGGGACGACGACCTCCACCTTAGGAGCGGCTCGCCCTGCGAGAACAGCGGATCCAGGAAGACCACGGACTGGGACGGCTCGGCCATGGACATGGGGGCGTATGGGGGGCCA
>JAFGLY010000140.1 GCA_016927815.1 Deltaproteobacteria bacterium
GCCGGGTGCAGCCAGGCCGGGTGCGTCGCCCACCCCGCCACGACGAGGGCAACCGCCCCCGCCAGGAGCCACCATGCCGACGCGCGGGGGGGAGCGGTGGAGGGAGGAGCCATGACGCGGTAGCATACCCGCCCCGGAGTCCCCGATGGAACTTCCCCTGATCCAGTGCGACCTCCTCCGGCGCCTCGGCGCGGACGGCGGTTCGGTCGTCGTTGCGGACCTCGTCCGGACGCTGGGGCTCGACCAGTCGCTCGTCGTGGCTGCGGCGGCCGAGCTCGCGACACGGGGCCTCGTCACCGTGGAGGAGCGTGTCCGCGAGGAGATCCGGCTCGGTCCCGAGGGGGAGGCCCAGGCCGGCACCCCGCTCCCCGAGCGGGCGATCGTGGCGGCTCTCGAGGCGGCGGGCGGTCGCTGCCCGTTTCCAGAGGTGTCGGCCCGAGCGGCCCTGCCCCCCGCGGTGGCCGGAGGAGCCCTGCGCTGGCTCAAGGAGCGCGGCTGGGCCTCCAAGCAGGGGATCGACCTCGTGCTCCTCGGGCCCGTTCCGGCGGATCCGCAACCCGACGAGGTGCTCCTGGCCGCGTTGGCAAAGGGTCGCGTGGCCTTCCGTGACGATCTCGAGGCCGAGGGGTTGCCCGTAGCGGCCGGCCTTGCGCTCCTCCTGCCCCGCAAGGGCTTCGTGGTCGTCAAGGAGCGGGCGGTGCGGCGCATCGTGCTCACCGAGGCGGGCCGGGCGGCCCTCCTGGCGGGCGTGCAGGGGCGACGCCGGGTCACCGCCCTCACGCCGGAGATGCTGTCGGACGGCTCCTGGCGCGACGTGGACTTCGCGCCCTACGACGTCACGCTCGCCGCCCGCCGCCTGTACCCGGGCAAGGAGCATCCCTTCCAGCGCCTGCTCGACCGCGTCCGCCGGGTGTTTCTGGAGATGGGTTTCGAGGAGGTTTCCAGCCCCTGGGTAGAATCTTCCTTCTGGGATTTCGACGCGCTTTTTCAGCCGCAGGATCATCCCGCGCGCGACATGCAGGACACCTTCTACGTGGCGCGGCCGGACCTGTGCCGGTTGCCCGACCCGGCGCTCGTGGACCGGGTCCGGCGCACCCACGAGGACGGCGGCGACACCGGGTCCACGGGTTGGCAGTACCGCTGGGACCCCGCCCTGGCGCCCCGGCCCGTGCTGCGTACGCACTGCACCGCCGCCACCATCCGCGCCCTCGCCCGGCACGCCGGCGAGAAGGGCGTGGCGCCGGGCAGGTACTTCGCCGTCGGTCCGGTCTTCCGGAGAGAGACCGTCGACTACAAGCACCTGCCCGTGTTCCACCAGGTGGACGGCATCATCGTGGATCCGCACGCGAGCCTCGCCACGCTCGTCGGTACGCTCACGGCCTTCTACCAGAAGATGGGCTTTCCCAAAGTGCAGGTGGTCCCTTCATTCTTCCCCTACACCGAGCCGTCCGCTGAGGTGCGCCTGTACCTCGAGTCGCGGCGAGACTGGGTGGAGATGGGAGGGAGCGGCATCTTCCGGCCCGAGGTCACGCGGGCCCAGGGCATCCGCGACCGGGTGCTGGCCTGGGGGCTCGGCCTCGACCGCCTGGCCATGATGACCTACGAGACCGGCTCGCTGCAGGATCTCTTCTACGCCGCCATGCCGTGGTTACGGGAGGAGCCGCTGTGCCGATCGTAGACATGCCCGTGGGGCTTCTGCTGGACCGCCTCGCGGCGGCGGGAGCGAACCTGTCCCTCGACCGGGTGGTGGAGCTGCTGCCCCGCCTCGGGTGCGAGATCGCGGAGGTCGCGCTCGTCCGCCAGTACGAGTGCGGCGCATGCGGCCGGCTCATCGACCGCACCGAGGCCCAGGGGCGCCCCGCTGCGTGTCCCTCGTGCGGGGCCGATCTCGCGGCCCGGCCCGACCTCGTCACGGACAGGGGCGACAGCCGGGTGTTGCGGCTCGACATGCTGGCCGTGCGGCCGGATCTCTACGATCCGGGCGGCATGGCGCGCTTCCTGGCCGGCTGGCTGGGCGTGCGGACGGGCCTCGCCCACTGGCCCCTCGCTGCCCCCCGGATCCGGGTGCGGGTGGACCCGAGCGTGGCCGACGTCCGGCCCCACATCGCCTGCGCCGTGGTGCGCGGGGTCCGGCTCGATCACGACCTCGTCAAGATGATCATGAACCTGCAGGAGGACCTGCACTGGGCGCTCGGCCGGGATCGGAAGCTCGCCTCCATCGGGGTCTACGACCTCGACACGGTCCGTGCCGAGGAGGGCATCGTCTACGAGGCCGTGGAACCCGACGCCCTCCGATTCACGCCGCTCGGCTTCCGTGCAGGCGACCCGGATGCGCTCTACACGCCTCGCCAGATCCTGACCCGGCACCGGACCGGGCAGGCCTACGCCCACCTCCTCGCTGCCTTCGACCGGTACCCGATCCTGCGCGACCGGGCGGGCACCGTGCTGTCCATGCCGCCTATCATCAACTCGGAGTCCACCCGGGTCACGCTCGACACCCGGGCCTTCTTCGTGGATGTCACCGGCCTGTCCCGCCGCACCGTGGACCGGTCGCTCGCGGTGATGGTGGCCTGCTGCCTCGAAGCCCTCCCCGGCGCCACGGTGGAGGCCGTCACCATCGAGGACCCCTCGGGCGAGCGCGTCACGCCCGATCTCGCTCCGGTCCCCATGGTCCTCGACGTGCGCGAGGCGGCCGAGACCCTCGGCATGCCGCTCGACGCAGCTACGCTGGCGGACCTGCTCGGCCGCATGGGCCACGCGGTCGACCCCGGCCCTCGACCCGGCACGCTCCAGGTACGGGTGCCGGCCACGCGCAACGACGTGATGCACCCCGTGGACCTGATGGAGGATGCCGCCGTCGCGTTCGGCTACGAGAACATCGCCACCTCGCTCGTGCCCACGTTCCTCGTGGGCCGGGCGCGGCCCGTGGAGGAGCGTGCCGCCGTGGCGCGACGGGTGCTTGCGGGCCTCGGGTTCCACCAGGTCATGACCCTGGTGCTCACGAGCGAGGAGGCAGCCTTCCGGCGCTGGGGTCTGCCCGACGACGACCGCAGGGTGCGCATCGCCAACCCCATCAGCACGGAGCAGACGATCTGCCGGGTGTCGCTGCTTCCCGGTTTGATGGAGACGTTGGGGCAGAATCGCCAGCACGACCTCCCCCAGTCCATCTTCGAGGTGGGCGATGCCTGCTTCCTCGACGCCGAGGCGGAGACCGGCGCCCGGGAGGCGCGGCTCGTGGGCGTGGCGCTCGTGGGGACACACGTCGGGTTCGCCGACGCCCGCGCCGTGCTCGACGCGTTCGTCCACGAGATGGGCGCTCGCGTCTCGGTCGCGCCGCTCGACCACCCGGGCCTGCTCCCGGGCCGGGCGGCAGCCGTGCTCGACACCGGGGGGCGGCAGGTGGGGATCCTCGGCGAGGTACACCCGCGCGTCCTCGAGACCTACGGGCTCCACCACCCCGTGGCCGTGGTGGAGGTGGGGCTGGAGGCGCTGGGGGCGTGAGC
>JAFGLY010000141.1 GCA_016927815.1 Deltaproteobacteria bacterium
CCCGTGGTCGTGTCGGTGACGCCGTCGTCGGACGACCCGTACATCGGCGAGACTCTCTCCTTCGACGTGGTCACCACCGACGACGACGTGGAGGTCTGTGGCCTGGACCAGGTGCTGTCCGTGTGGTCCGAGATCGTCGACCAGCCCGCGGGGTCCACGGCCGCGCTCGAGCCCGACGCGGGCTCCACGCCGGCGTTCGTCCCGGACGAGGCCGGCGGCTACACGTTGCGCACCTGGGTGGAGGACGACACCGGCCGCTCCTCGTCTCTCGACACGGACGTCACCGTGAGCGCGTGCGGCGGGTACACGCCCGAGGCGATGATCGAGGTGCTCGAGCCCGTCACCGGCGGGCCCGGGGACCTGGTGACCGTCTCCGGCGTGATGACGGGGTTCACGGTCGCACTCGACGGAGGATCGTCCACGGACGCCGACATCACCGAGTGTGGCATCGACGAGGTGCTCGACTACGCGTGGTCGTTGTACAGCAAGCCCGCCGGGAGCACGGCGGAGCTGAACGATCCGTACATCTCCAATCCGTCCTTCGAAGCGGATTACTCCGGTGAGTACGTCATCCGGCTCACGGTGAGCGACGGTATCCACGAGGACGACGCCTGGGCCATGATCGAGGTGGAACGGACTTCCACGCTCTGGAGCGATCCCGACTACACGCTGGCCTGGGTGGACGGCGAGAGTTCCCTGTGGTCGAACCCGGTCGGCATCGCCGTGGACGGCAACGACGTCTACGTCGTCCAGAACGGGATCGACGCGGTCACGGTCACCGACGTCACGACGGGGATCACCTCGCTGGTGTCGCTCGGCGGATACCTGCTGGACCCGCAGGACATCGTCTACTACGCGACCGGTGGCTACCTCTACGTGACGTCGAACTGGTTCGACGCCGTGGTCCGGCTCACGACCGACGGGGACCAGGAGGCGTACACGAGCGGCACGCTGGACGATCCCAGGGGCATCGACCTGTTCTCGAGCACCCTGGTCGTCGCCGACGAGGACAACGGCCGCCTGCGCTTCTACTCCGCGAGCGCCACGTCGCTGCCGACCTCGTCCACGGGCTACGAGGACTTCGGCGGGTACTGGTACTACTCCCCGTGGGGCGCGCTGGCCTACACCTCGGGGTCGACCACCTACTACGTCTCCACGTCGCCGAGAGACGACGCGGTGCTCAAGACCAACCGGACCACGGACGTCCTCATCGCAGATCTCGAAGATCCGCGCGACGTGGTGCGCGGGAGCTCCGGGGACTTCTACGTCGCGGACCCGACGATCGGCTGGGTCGTGCGCGTCTCGGACTGCTTCTCCACGCGCTGCTCGACCGTCACGCCGCTGGCCTGGGGCGCCTGGACCCCGCACGGCCTGGCCTTCCTGGACGCCACCACCCTCCTGATCACCGACACCGACGGGGACTCCCTGTACACCCTGACCGGCAGCTTCTGATCGGGCGCGGGTCCGGTCGCCTGGCGCGGTCGCACGGCCCGAGCGTCGGGCCGCTCCAGACGTTCATGTCCTCGATGCCCGTTCCGATCCGGCAGGACGACGTCATGGTGCCTCGGTACCGGAATCCGAGCCTCTTGAAGGCGATGTTCACACCCGGAATCCGCGCACGGCACAGCGTGAACGGCTTGCGAATTCCCAGGGCTGCGAGGTCGTCGAGGAGGTCGGAGAGGAGGCCCTGCATGAGTCCTCGGCCTCGCAGGGACGGATGGGTCGCGCAGTCGCTCAGCTCGGCGGCCAGCGCACTTGGGACGAGGCTGGCGCTCGCGCAAGCCACCGTCCTCCCCTCCACGCGAACCACCCGAAAGGGCATTCCCTGTAGGATCTCCCGGCGGATGAACGCCGAATCTCCAGTCGGAGTCGGGTAGAGGGGAAAGGTGGACGCCAGCAGCGAGGCGATGTCCTCGGCGTCCCCCGAGGAGGCTCGCTCGCTGGTGAATGCCGGGTGCGACTCCGGGGCCAGGTGCGGCTCCGAGTGGAAGACCAAGCGCTTGACCGACGCCAACGCCCGCGCATCTTGAGGGTGCGCCCGGGTGGGGTTGGGGAAGGCTCCGAAGATGACGGCGTCTTCCTCTCCGCGGTAGAACCCGGGCAGGATCGCCTCCGGACGGTAGCCCGCAGCCAGGAGTCCGGATCCGATCCGGTCTCGGGTGATGACGACCACCCGACCCCGCCGTCGGTGGCTGGCCAGGTCCAGAAGAGCCATCCCGAGACCAACCCCTTCCTCGATGTCCGGATGATCGCAGCGAAGCCGGTCCGACCACGCATCGTCCAGGACCTCGACGCGTGCCTCGCCGTCGACCTCCAACTCCAGGCTGGCCGGTGGCGTGCGGGGGGATCCGGCGGCGAGCATCAGTGGCTCCAACCGAAGCCAGCCTGGTCCAGGACGCTGTGGATCATCTCCTGCTGGGTCCGGTCGCACCGCCATGCCGCCTGGACGGACCGGTCCAGCGTCCGCATCGGGTCGAAATGGAAGAACGGACGCTCCGGGTCCACCACGGGGCTACGAAAGACCGCGATGCCCAGGCGTCGGTCGTAGTGCTCGAAGGAGTGGGCATCTCGCTTCCCGCCTCCACCGATCGTGTCACAGACGAACGTCGGGGTGTTGAACCCGGCCGTCTGACCCCGGACCGCCCGCTCCAGGTCGAGGGCCTCGGCGAGGGAGGTCCTGAGGCACTCCACGCCCGGAACCAGATCATGCACGTAGACGTAGTAGGGTTGCACCTGGATCCGCGAGAGGCCCCTCACGAGCCTGGTCATGCAGCCTGGCTCGTCGTTCACTCCACGTTGCAGCACCGACTGGTTCCTCACGACGATGCCCCGCTCGAAGAGCATCTGCGCGGCCCGTCTCGTCACCGACGTGATCTCCCGCGGATGGTTGAAGTGGGTGTGGAGTGCCACCTGGACCCCCCGCTGGCGGCCTTCGGAGGCGAGGTGTGCAAGGACGTCGAGCCATTCGGGATCGGAGAGGATCTTCTGCGGAAGGACGGCGAGTCCCTTCGACGCGAACCGGATTCGCCTCACGTGGGCGGTCGCGAGGAGTCGCTCTCCGATGCGTCGGATCATGGCTGAGGACAGGAGCCAGGTGTCCCCCCCGCTGACCACCACGTCCTCCACTCCTCGATGGTTCTCGATCCACTCGAACGTCCGCTCCCATCGATCTCGCCCGGCACCGAGCGAGCACTTCTCGACGGCACCGGTGTCCTTGCCGACGGCGTAGGACCGCGTGCAGAACCGGCAGTAGACCGGGCAGACCTGAAGTGCGAGGAAGAGAACCTTGTCGGGGTATCGGTGGACCAGCCCGGGGAGCACGGAGTCGCGCTGCTCCTCCAGAGCGTCCAGAGAGCACCTGGGATGGTCTGGCTCGATCTCGGAGGCCAGGGGCACGAACTGGCGTCGAATCGGGTCCGGCCCGGGATCCGTCCAGTCCACGAGGGACAGGACGTAGGGCGTCAGCCGGATGCACATGGGAGCGATCCGGAGTCCAGCGGCCAAATCGTCCATGAATCCATCGGGCACGAGGTCGCCCACCAGGGGGACGAGGTCAGACGGTCGGGAGACTCCGTTTCGAAGCTGCCAGGCATGGTCGTGGAACGTGGCGGCGTCTACCCGTGACCAGGCCGGGACCCGCTCCTGCCACCAGCCCTCCTCCAACCCCACGCGATGTCGCGCCGTTGTGTCTGGTTGACTCTGGATCTGCCCTGCTTCCATTGGTTCTCCATATAGATTGTGTCCGAATATTTCGTATACTAAGGTATTGTCGATGCCTCCGCACCGCAAGCCGGTCACGCGCATCTCCCCCGAAGGATCCAGGGCCGGTGCGAGGCCGGGCCGTCTCGTACGCCCCCTGCGGGCTGGCGATCCCTTTCAGGCGCCAGGATCCGTGATCGTGTCCTCCGCGCTCAGAATCGGCGCAGCGTCGAGGTCGGCTGCGCCCATCAGCTCGGCGATGCGGTCCAGCGCACGCAGGATCTGGCACCTCTCGGACTCACAGAGGCGCAAGAACCCCTCCACGAACCGCTCCTGCAGAAGGCGAGGCATCTGACCCACCCGTTGCCGACCTGCCTCGGACAGCAGGATGTGCACCTGCCGACGGTCATGCGTACCGCGCCGTCGCCGCACGAGCCCGCCTTCCACGAGGCGATCCACCAGGCCGGTCAGCGTGGCAGGGCTCACTTGCAGGCGCTGGGCGAGCTGAGCCGAGGTCAACGGCTCCTCCAGGGAGAGCGCGCGCAGGCAGAGCACCTGTGGAACCGTGAGGCCCGTGGACCTGGCCATCTGCCGGGAGTGGATGGACACCGCCCGGAGGACCCTGCGCAGGGCCGTCAGGACCTCGATGTCGGCCGTGGACGAAGATTGAGGTTCCATGATGGCCTCGAGGAATGCTGCGCAGTGGGGCCGAGGGCGGCCTATCGCGTCGATCGACCCCCATCGACCACGGACCCCACGCAGGACCCCCTCCCACGAGGCCGGATGGAGGTTGCCGATGTCCCGCCACCGGCGGTACACTCTCCTGGAGCCCGGTCCGACCGGGCGATGCTCCAAGGGAGTCTCCCCGATGCGTGCCCCGTTTTCGGCCGCCCTGTGGCTCGTCCTGCTCCTCGCGGGGTGCAGGCCCGAGGCGGCCTCCGTTCCCTGGTCCACGACCGCCGACCCCACGGTGGAGCGTCCCGGGCTCGACACCGGAGGCGATGCCGACACGGACGCCGACACGGACGCCGACACGGACGCCGACACGGACGCCGACACGGACGCCGACACGGACGCCGACGCGGATACCGACGCGGATACCGACGCGGACGCCGACACGGATACCGACACGGATACCGATGCGGTGGAGGTCTGCACACCCTCCCGGCGCGACTCCTACGTGCTGTCCCGCATGGGCCTCTCGGCAAGCGACACCCTGCTGTTGACCGTCGAGTACAGCGGGGGGTGCGCCTCGCACACGTTCGAGCTGTGCTGGGACGGTTCGTTCCTGGAGTCCGATCCCGCACAGGTCCTGCTGGATCTGGGCCACGACGCCCACGGCGACACCTGCGAGGCCTGGATCACCGAGAACCGATCCTGGGACATCGCATCCATCCGGTCGGCCTGGCAGGCGACGTACGGGCCGAGCGGGACGGTGATCCTCCGGCTGGGGAGCTCGTCCGTGGCCTACACGTTCTGACCGCGGCGCCCTGGGCGATCGGGTGCCTTCCCTTTGACGGAGCCCTCCAGAGGGGTCAAGCTGCCTCCATGTTCCTCCGCCGGCACCCGAAGCCCGCCCTCGCGATGGGGGTGCTCCTGTGCCTCCTCGCGGGCTGCTCGGTGCGGAGGATGGCCGTGAATGCGCTCGCCGACGAGCTGTCCTCGTCGACCGGCTCGGCGTTCTCGAAAGACGACGACCTCGTCCTGGTGGGCGATGCCCTGCCCTTCGCGCTCAAGCTCCTGGAGACCCTCCTCGACGCCGCGCCGGACCACCCGGGGCTCCACCTCGCCCTGGCCTCCGGGTTCACCCAGTACGCCGTGGTGATGGCGCAGTTCCCGGCCGAACGGGTCAAGTACGACGATTTCCCGTCTTTCCGTGCCGGTCTGGAAAGGGCGCGCCGCCTCCTCGTGCGCGCACGCGGCTACGGTCTCGAGGGACTGGATCTCGCGCACCCGGGGTTTTCGGTCCGCGTGCTCGAAGACCCGGAGGGCGCGATGGCCGACACCTCGGCGAGCGACGTGGCGCTCCTCTACTGGACAGGCGCGGCCTGGCTCTCCGAAATTTCTCTTTCCAAGGAGCTTCCCGAAGCCATCGGTCAGCTTCCCACCGCCGCCGGGCTGCTCCACCGCGCCCTCGCCCTCCAGGAGGACTGGGACCGCGGCGCCATCCACGAGGCCCTGATCAGCCTGGAGCCCTCCCTTCCGGAGCCGGGGGGGAACGAGCGGGCGCGGGCTCACTTCGCACGCGCGGTGGAGCTGTCCGCGGGCCGACGGGCCTCGCCCTACGTGGCGTTGGCCACCTCCGTGAGCGTAGCCGAGCAGGATCGCGCCGAGTTCGAGTCGCTCCTCGAGCAGGCGCTGGCTGTCGAGCCGGTCCCCGAGGAGGCCCTCGCCCACGCGTATGCGGTCGAACGGGCGACCTGGCTCCTGGATCACGTGGACGACCTGTTCCTCGGTTCGGAGGACCGATGACGCACAGCCTCGCACGGTGGAGCCGGTGGGTCGGACGCCTCGCGCTCCTGGGCGTCCTGGGGCTTTGGGCCCGGCCCGAATCCCACGCGGCGGCCCCTGTCGTGGTCAAGCTCGGGACCGTCGCCCCCGAGGGCACCACCTGGTACAACGCGTTGCGCTCCATGGCCGACCGGTGGAGCCAGATCTCGGGGGGTCGGGTCGCGGTGAAGATCTACGCCGGAGCCGTCCTGGGGAGCGAGGGGGCGATGGTGCGCAAGATGCGCATCGGCCAACTCCACGCCGCGGCGATGACCAACCTGGGCATCCTCGACATCGATCCGGCGCCTCAGGTGATCAACACCCCCATGCTCATCCGATCCTACGAGGAGCTCGACTTCGTGATGGGCCGCATGGCTCCCACGTTCGACGCCCGCCTTCTCGAACGGGGCTTCGTCGCGCTCAACTGGGGGGAGGCCGGCTGGGCCCGCCTCTTCTCCAAGAAGCCGGTGCACAAGCCCGCCGACGCGTCCGGGGTCAAGATCTATACCTGGGACGGCGACGCCAACGCCGTCGAGGTGTTCCGGCAGGCGGGATTCAGCCCGGTGGTGCTCGCCTCGACCGACGTCCTCCCCTCCCTCCAGAGCGGTCTGGTCGAAGCCTTCCCCTCTCCGCCGCTGGGCGCGCTCTCCATGCAGTGGTTCGCCCTGGCCCCGCACATGCTCGACGTGCCCTGGGCACCCCTCGTGGGCGGCACCGTGATCACCCGGACCATGTGGGACCGGATCCCTGCGGAGTACCACGCACCCTTCCTCCAGGTTGCCCGGGAGACAGGAGAGATCCTCAGGAAAGACGTCCGCAGTCAGGACCGGAAGGCCGTGGCCGTGATGGAGAAGTACGGGCTCCAGGTCGTCCAGGTGGATGCCGCCACTCGGGCGCAGTGGGAATCCACCGCACGGTCGCTCTACCCGTTCCTCCGCACGAAGGTCGTACCCACGGAGATATTCGACGAAACCGTGGCCTCTGTCGAGGCGTACCGGGCCACGCACTGACCGACCCACCCTTCCGGACCGCCTCGCGCGGGTCCAACGAGGACCGCCCCCTTGCCTGCCTCCACCCCGACGGGATCCGGGTCGTTCCTCGGGAGGGTGCTCCGGGTCGAGCATGGATTCTCCGTCCTCGTCCTGGCCGCGATGGTGATCTTGACGCTCGTCGGCGCCGTCACCCGCTGGGTGACCGGTCAGGGGGTGGCGGGCCTCTCGGTCTACGTCCAGAGCCTGAACCTGTGGATCGCACTCGCCGGGGCGAGCCTGGCGTCGCGTGTCGGCCGGCACCTCGCCCTGTCGAGCGGATCGCTGCTCGATCGCCGGCCCCACCTCGCGCGAACGACCCGTGGGCTCGCCGCCGCCGTGTCCACGGCGGTCACCGCCCTCCTCGCCTGGGCGAGCCTCGAACTGGTCATCGCCGAGCGCGCCTCCAACGTGGCCCTCGCGGGCGGAATTCCGGTGTGGTTGGTGGAATGCGCCCTGCCCATCGGGTTCCTCGTCATGGCCTTCCGGCTCGCGTGGCACGGGAACACGACCTGGAAGGGTCGCGTCGCCGCGTTGCTGGCGGTGGGCCTCGCGGCCTCCATGGCCCTGATTCCCCCGCACCTGCGTGCCGCGTCCTCAGCCGCCGGCATCGTCCTCCTCCTCGCGGCCGTGGCCCTGGGAGCGCCCCTGTTCACCGCCCTCGGCGGGGTCGCGATGCTCCTCTTCTTCGGAGAGCCGGTCCCTACACCGATCTCCTCGGTTCCGGCGGAAACGTACGCGATCGTCTCCTCCCCCACCCTCCCCACGATCCCGCTGTTCACGCTTGCGGGCTACCTGCTGGCCGAGGGCGGGGCCTCCAAGCGCCTCGTCCGGCTGTTCCGGGCCTGGTTCGGCTGGATCCCCGGAGGCACGGCCGCTGCGGCCGTGGGCGTCTGCGCCTTCTTCACCACCTTCACCGGGGCGTCGGGCGTCACCATCCTGGCGCTGGGCGGCCTGCTCCTGCCCATCCTGCTGCAGGCCGGCTACCCGGAGCGCTTCGCGATCGGCCTGCTCACCGCATCGGGCAGCATCGGGCTCCTGCTCCCACCCAGCCTCACGGTCATCCTCTACGGCGTCGTGGCCAACGTCGCGATCGATGACCTGTACCTCGCCGGGGCGGTCCCTGGGATCCTGCTGATCGTCCTCCTGGTCGGGGCCGGGCTCCTGGTGAGTCTCGTCCACCGCGTCCCTCGATCCGGCTTCGATCCACGAGACGCACTGGCCGCCCTGTGGGATGCGAGGTGGGAGGTCCCGATCCCGTTTTTCGTCATCGGCGGGATCTTCGGCGGGTACACGACCATCCTGGAGGCGGCGGCCCTCACCGCTGCCTACGCGTTCGTGTCCGAGGTGCTCGTCCACCGCGACCTGTCTTTCGGGTCCGACGTCCCCAGGGTGTTCGTGGAGACGGCCACCATCGTCGGCGGCGTGCTCGTCGTCCTGGGCATGGCACTCGGGTTCACCAACTTCCTCATCGACGCCGAGATCCCGATGCGGGCAGCCCACTGGGTCCAGGCCCACGTGGAGAGCCGGCTCGCGTTCATCCTGCTCCTCAACCTGTTCCTGCTCGTGGTCGGCTGCCTCATGGACGTCTTCTCGGCCATCGTGGTCGTCGTCCCGCTCATCGCGCCGATGGGGCTCGCGTTCGGCCTGGATCCCTTGCACCTCGGGATCATCTTCCTCGCGAACCTCGAACTCGGGTACCTCACGCCTCCGGTGGGCATGAACCTGTTCTTGGCGTCCTACCGGTTCGAACGGCCACTCGTCGCGATCTACCGCACGGCGGTGCCCTTCCTGCTCCTCCTCGGGCTGGGCGTGGTTCTCATCTCCTACGTCCCCGCCCTGACCACCTCCACCGTGGCGTGGATGCACCGAGGGGAGGAGGCCAAACCGTCGGCCGACGACGTCCGCCGGATGCTGGAAACCGAGGAGCCCCTCCCCTCGGCCCAAGACCTGATGCAGGAACTCGAGACCATCCCGGAGAGGTGAGCCGGGCTCGTTCGGAACGGCACGGTCCGGTTCAGGGCGCCGATGTCCACAAGGCGGTGTTGGCCCCGCAGGACGCCCCGCCGTGGTTCCGGCTGAACGCGTTGCAGTCGAAGAGCTTCGTGGTCCGCCCCGACGGGTCGAGGACCGCGAGCACCTCGCCCGCGTAGGAGGTACCTCCCTGGGCCGCTGCCCAGGCGATGAACCCGTCGCCGGTCTGAGTGAAGGGGTGGATGAGCCCCGGCGTGGCGTAGGTGCCGAGCGTCGTGCCCTCGATGTCGAGCCGAGCCACCTGGGAGGCGGCCCCGCCGTCGAACGCGCCCCACCAGGAGTTGTCGTCGATGAGGATCTCGGTGCCGTTCGTGGAGAGCTTGGGGCTGAAGGTGGTCCGGTTGGTCGGGGTTCTGTGCGCCCAGACCATCCGGCCCTGGCGATCGAAGAGGAACGTCCAGGGCCGTGCGCCGGACGGCGATCCGCTGCCGGGTGCCAGGGAGCCCAGGATCCACCGTGTGGTGGGGTCCCAGGCCTCGGGATCGCCCTCGACGTGGTCGATGTCGGGCAGGCCGCCAGGCGCGTCTCCCGTCCGGATCACGGCGTCCTCGGTCGCCACCCGGCCGTCTACGAGGACCCGCCAGGTCACCGAGGTGTCGAAGGGAATCCCGAGCAGCAACAGCCGCGCTTCTGCCGGGCCGATCCCGTAGGCGGGCGTGGCGAGCCAGATCCCCTCGTCGAAGCTGTACTCGGCCTGGACGGTCGCCGGCTCCTCCTGCGTCCACGTGAGCACGATGATGGAGGCCATGACCTCGTGGACGCTGGCCTCGACGTCGAGCGGTTCGGGGGGCTCCCCGGTGTCGGCCCCGGTCTCCCCGGTGTCGGCCCCGGTCTCCCCGGTGTCG
>JAFGLY010000142.1 GCA_016927815.1 Deltaproteobacteria bacterium
GCCCTCGTGGTCCCGGCGCCGGATTTCGACCGGATGGATCAACCGGTGGAGGTCGTGCTCGTCCTCCCGGGAGGCGCCGAGGTGGCCAGCCCGGCCCGGGTGTCGGCCCTGCTGCCGGACGGCGTGGGCTTCGCGCTCGAACTCGCGGCCGGTCAGCGCCGGGCTCTGGCGGCCGCGGCTCGAGAAAACCCCTAGCCGGATGTCCCTGCAGCGGTGCGGGCCTGGGACACGAGGCGCTCGAGGTCGTTCTCCAGCACCCGCCCCATGTGGGAGGCGTGGACCCTGCCGTCCTTGCCCAGGACCACGGTGACGGGGATCCCGCCGTTGAAGACGTCGAGATGGCGCCCGACGGCGCCGACCGGATCGTCCACCGACAGGTGGTAGACCGGCAACCCGAGCCGAAGCGTGGTGGCGTACACCTGCACGTCGGCGGTCTTGCCGGCCTCGTCGAGGCTCACGGCCGCGAAGCGCAGGTCCGTCTCGGACTTCGAGAACCGATCGATGGCCGGCAGCTCGCCCCGGCAGGCCGAGCACCAGGTCGCGAACAGGTTCACAACGAGCAGGCCTCCGTCCGGGTTGGCCAGGAGCGCGGCGAATGCGCGCTCGTCGAGAACGGTGACCGGCGTGACGTCGCCGGCCGGGGCTCCGGACGTGCAGGACGGTCCGGTGGCGAGGACGGCGAGGAGGGACAGGGCGAGGCGCATGACGATCCTCCCTGTGGGTATCCCGAAGATGCCGGACCCTGCCCAGGGGTTTCCGTCCGAGGTCAAGCTTGACGCCGGCTTGACCCGACGCGGCACGCAAGGGGGGTCGCCCGTTAAGTGCCCTTCAGCCTGCCACCCGGAGACCGCCATGGCGCGCATCCCGGTCCTCCTCCGCCCGCTCGCGGCGGCCCTCCTCGCCTGCCTGCCCGCCCTCGCGGCCGCGGCCGAGATTCCCCCGGTCCTGGAGCCCTGGCGCGCGTGGGTGCTGGCCGGCCACCCCGAGGTCCGCTGCCCCGTGGTGGACGGCACCGCGGCCTGCGTTTGGCCTGGAGATCTGCAGGTCCAGGCCTTCGAGGAGGGCGGGCGGTTCACCTACGGCGTCACGGTGGATCGCCGCCTGGGGCTGCCCCTGCCCGGGGGTCCGGGGGCTTGGCCCCAGGAGGTGCGGGTGGACGGCCGAGCTGCGGCCGTTCTGGCAGAAAGCGATGTCCCCTACGTGCTCCTCGAACCCGGGAGCCACACCCTCGCCGGGTCCTTCCGCTGGGCCCGACTGCCCCAGGTGCTGCGCGTACCGCCGCCCACCGGCAGGGTGGTCCTGTCCGTCGACGGTGAGGCCGTGGCCTGGCCGCACCTGGACGCCGAGGGCAACCTGAGGCTGGGTGCCGGCGACGTGGCCGGGGGAAGCGAGGATCGCCTCGACCTGGAGGTGAGCCGCCGGGTGCAGGACGGCGTGCCGGTCCGGGTGGAGACCCGCGTCCGGGTACGCGCGGCCGGCCGGGGTCGCGAGGTGGACCTGGGGATGGTCCTCGTTCCGCGTACGAAGCCGGTATCGCTCACCGCGGACCTGCCCGCCCGCTTCACGACCGACAACCACCTGGTCATCCAGGTTCGACCCGGCACCTTCACCGCCACCTTCGACGCGCTCCACGAGGGCCCGGCCGCCTCGCTCGCGGCGCCCTCGCCCGGTGGAGCGTGGCCCGCGCACGAGTACTGGGCCGTGGCCACGGACGACCGGGCGCGCAGCGTGGATCTCTCGGGCCCGCCCGCGGTGGATCCGGGTCGCACCACGCTGCCGGAGGAGTGGCGCTCCCTGCCCGCCTTCCAGTTGGGCCCCGACACACCGTTGGCCTTCGCCGAGCAACGCCGCGGCGAGCCCGAGCCCGCACCCAACCGCCTCGCCCTCGAACGCACGATGTGGCTCGACGTGGACGGGGGAGGCCTGACCGTGCGCGACCGGTTCACGGGCACCATGACCCGCGACTGGCGGCTCGAGATGCGGTCTCCCGGCGAGCTCGGGCACGTGGTCGCGGACGGCCGCGACCAGGTCATCACCCGGGGGCCCTCCGGCCTCTCGGGTGTGGCCTTGCGATCCAGCACGGTCGACGTCGTGGCCGAGTCTCGGATCCCGGGCAGGCCCTGGCGGTTCGATGCCGTCGGCTGGGACACCGACGTCCACGACCTGGACGCCTCCGTGCACCTGCCTCCGGGCTGGACCGTGTTCGCCGGGAGCGGCGTGGACGACCTGCCCGGCTCGCTCCTCGACGACTGGAGCCTCTTCGACCTGTTCTTCGTGCTCCTCCTCTCCATGGCCTCCGCCCGCCTGCTGGGCTGGCCGTGGGGCGCGGTGGCGCTGGTGGGCCTGACGCTCTCGCGCCAGCAGCCGGGGGCTCCGGCCTGGGCCTGGGTGTGGCCGCTCGTGCTCCTCTGGCTGCTCGGGGTGTTGCGCCCAGCCTGGATCCGCGGGACGGCCCAGGTGCTGCGCTGGCTCGCGATCGCTTCACTGCTCGCGATCCTCGCCGTGTTCTCGTACCAGCAACTCCGCGTGGGCCTCTTCCCGGTGCTGGAGCAGCCCTGGAACGTCGCGGGGCAGCTCGTTCCCGACCGGTTCGTCGAACTGGAACAGGCGCAGATGAAGGCGGAGGAGGCGGTCCTGGACAAGGGGGTGGCCCGGGGGCGCCTCGCCGAGCCCCTGCTGCCGCCCACGGCCTCGGACCTGACGCTGCAGAGCCGCAAGGCCGCACCCTCCAAGGCCTATCTCTCGCTGCAGTACGACCCCTCCTCGGTGGTGAACACCGGGCCCGGCCTCCAGGAGTGGAGCTGGCGGCCCGTGCGCCTGACCTGGTCCGGCCCGGTCACCCGCGATCACCGAGCCACGCTCGTGCTCTTCGGGCCCCGCCTCAACCTGCTGCTCGCGATCCTGCGCGTGGGGCTGCTCGTGGCCCTCGGCTTGAGGCTCGCGGGCGTGCGTCGGATCCGGCTCCGGCGGCACGGAGCCTCGATCGCCGCCGTGGCGGGGGTCGCGGCGATCCTCACGTGGCCCGCGACCGCCCTGGCCGGACGACCCGGCGACATCCCCCAGGCCCCCGACCGGCCCTCCCCGCCGGCCGCACCCGCTACACCCTCTCTCTCCCACGACGGCAGCCTGCTTGCGGAGCTCGAGGCCCGGCTCACCCGGCCGCCCGAGTGTGCCCCGCGCTGCGCCGAGGCCGCACAGGCGCACTTCTCGGTGGCAGCCGATCGACTGCGCTTGGAGGCCGAGGTCCACGCCGGCGCGCTCACCTCGTGGCCGTTGCCCGGCCCGGCCGCCACGTGGGTCCCCGCCTCGGTCTCGGTGGACGGCACCCGCACCACGGCGCTGGCCCGGCTCGGCGACGGCTTCCTCCACGTGCGGCTCCCTCCGGGCGTCCACCGGGTCCGGGCCGAGGGCCCCCTGCCCCCCGTGGACAGCCTCACCCTCACGCTCCCCGCCCCTCCGCGCAGGGCCACCTTCACCGGCGACGGTTGGACCCTGGACGGGTTTCGCGAGGACGGCACGCCCGAGCGCACCATCCAGGTCACGCGCACGCTCGCGAGCCCCACGACCGGGACGTCCTCGGCGGAGAACCTTGCACCCTGGGTCGAAGTCCACCGGTTCCTCGACCTCGGCATCCCCTGGCGGGCCCGCACCGAGGTGGTCCGCGTGGGCCCGGCCAGCACGCCGCTTTCGCTGAAAGTGCCCGTGCTCCCGGGCGAAGCGGTGACAGATGCCTCCCTGCGCGTGGAGGACGGTGCGGTCCGCGTCTCGCTCGACCGCGATCGCACGTCCGTGTCGTGGCTGTCCACGCTCTCGACCGTGCCCGAACTCGTGCTGGCCGCACCCGTTGGGGTTCCGTGGACTGAGGAGTGGACCCTGTCGTGCAGCCCCGTCTTCGATTGCAGGACTACGGGCATCGCCCCGCTCCAGCACGTGCGGGACGGCACGTGGTCCCCCCGCTGGCGGCCCTGGCCGGGCGAGCGTGTGGTCCTCGAGGTGAGCCGGCCCGAGGGCGTCGCGGGCCAGACCTCCACCGTGGACCGCGTCCGCCTGGAGGTGACCCCGGGCCGCCGCCTCTCCGAGGCCACGCTCGCCTTCGACGTCCGGACCACCCGGGCCGGGCAGCAGGTGCTGGGGCTGCCCGAAGGCGCACGTCTCCAGCGTGTGGCAATCCAGGGCGAAGAACGCCCCATCCAGGCACAGGATGGCCGGCTGCCGATCCCCCTGCAGCCCGGAACCCAGACCGTCGAGGTGGCCTGGCAGCAGCCCCACGATCCCGCGTTCTGGGACCGCGTGCCGGCCGTGGATCTCGGGGGCCCCGCCGTGAACGCCACGGTGGTGGTCCACGCGCCCCCCGAGCGCTGGATCCTGTTCCTCACCGGGCCCCGCTGGGGACCGGTCACCCTGTTCTGGTCCTTCGTCCTGGTGATCGTGGGTGCGGCCGTCCTCCTGGGCCGCTCCTCGTGGGCGCCGCTCAAGACGTGGCAGTGGGCGCTCCTCGGGCTGGGCATGACGCAGGTGCCCGTGGTGGCACCCCTGGTGGTGGCAGCGTGGTTCCTTACCCTCGGCGTCCGCGCCCGGCGTCCGGCTCGGGCGTGGTGGGTCTTCGACCTCGCCCAGGCTGGCCTGCTGCTGCTGACGCTGGCCGCGTTCGCGGCGCTGTACGCCGCGATCCACACGGGCCTCCTGTTCCGACCCGACATGCAGATCGAGGGCAACGGCTCCACCGCCACCGAGCTGGTCTGGTTCGCCGACCGGGTGGATGGCCTCCTGCCCCGACCCGCGGTGCTCTCGCTCCCGCTGTGGACCTGGCGGGTGTCCATGCTGCTGTGGTCGCTCTGGCTGGCGGTGAGCCTCCTGGGGTGGCTGCCCTGGGCGTGGCGGGCCTTCACGACCGACGGAGCGTGGCGGCCCCCGCCCCGAGCGACGCAGCCCGCTCCGGCCGGCCCGATCGAGGCTTTGGCGTCTCCTCCCCCGGGGACCGCGTCGCCCCCCGACCGGCCCACCCCGAGCGACCCGTCCGGCGCGGGTTAGACTGCCTCGCACCCCGCTTCCGGAGGCCCCCATGTCCCTGTCGTTCCACGAGATCCTCGACTTCGCCATCCAGGCGGAGGAGGAGGCCCACCGGTTCTACCTGGACCTGGCCGCGCGCGCCCGCACGGAGGGCATGCGCGAGGTCTTCGAGGGATTCGCCGCGGAGGAGCAGGGGCACAAGAACAAGCTCGTGGCCGTGAAGGCAGGCCACGGGGCGCTCGGCAGCCCCGCGAGGATCCAGGACCTGAAGCTGGCCGACTACCTCGAGGCTCCCGTACCCACCGGCGACATGGACTACCAGGAGGCGCTGGTGCTCGCGATGAAGAAGGAGAAGGCGGCCTTTCGCCTCTACTCCGATCTGGCGGCCCGCGCAGAGGGTGCCCTGCGCGATCTCCTGCTCGGCCTGGCGCAGGAGGAGGCGAAGCACAAGCTGCGCTTCGAGATCGAGTACGACGAGTACGTGCTTAAAGAGAACTAGTCCCTCGTCATCGGGGACTTGACGGGTGCGCCTCCGGGCGCCCCAGCCTCTGGGGCTGACTCGAACGGTTCCCGGCGCCATACTTTTGTCTGTCCTAGACGCCCCGTGGGGCACAAGTGGGCACCCCTGCGACAGGGGTGGGGGGTTGTGCCCCAGAACCCGCGCCCCGTGGGGCACAAGTGGGCA
>JAFGLY010000026.1 GCA_016927815.1 Deltaproteobacteria bacterium
AAGCCTAATTCCCCTACCGTTCCGCAGGGCCGGAGGGCGGTGCTCGTGCCGAACCCGTTCCAGGATGGCCGTGGAAGGTCCAGAGGTGGTTGGCCGTGAAGTTCAGGACCGTGCCGGCCACGATGCCGACGGCCTGGGCCACGAACGGGCCCAGGGGTCCGAGGATCCGGTCGAGCGCGAGGATGCGGTGGATCGCCTGCTCGTAGGTGAGCACCGCCACGACCCACTGCAGCCCGGCCGCAAGGAGGGACACCACGTAGAAGCGCCCGATCCGGCCGAGCCAGCCCGCCGTGGATCCGTCCTTCCCCCGATCTGCCCAGGTCCAGGCGTCGTGCAGCAGGAAGTTGGTGAGGACGCTCACCCCGATGGCCGTGCCCATGGCCACGCGGTGGCGCCAGAAGCCCCAGGTCGAGGGCAGGAGGGCCTCGAGGAGGGCGAGCACGGCGAAGTTGACCGCCACGCCGCTCGTGCCGACCAGGGCGAACCGGACCAGGCGCGGGGAGGGCAGACGCCCGACGAGGCGATCGAGCGCAACCAGGGGTCCAATCATGCGTTTCCATGCCGGGCCTGGCGCCACCTGTCAACCCGGCGGGGTCGCCAGGCGCGATTCCACCGCCCAGGCCCGCGCCACGAGGTGGGCCACGCGCAGTGGCTCCGGGAGCCGGCCGTGGACCCGCAGCCGCTCCACGGCCCTCGCGGCCTCGGCCAGGGTGAGGCCGGCCCGCTGCACGTACAGGCCCGCGGCGGGCTCCATCGGGCCGGCGGCCTCGACCAGCGCCCACCGGCGCCGTCCTCCAGCCACGCGCTGGAGGAGCGCTGCACGGACGGCCTCGAGGTCGGGCGCCCGTCGGACCACCACGAGGACCGGCACTCCGAGGGCATCGCGGAGTGCGTGGACGTCCACCACGTTGAAGCCCGCGAGCGCGATGCCCTCGAGGAGGACGAGGCTCGCCTGCGCCGCGTAGCGGGAACCGGCCAGGCAGGCCGACAGGACCCGAGTGGCGTCGGCGCCGTCGCGGCGGACGCGGCACGCGATCACGCCGTCCAGGCGGGTGCCCGCGAAGGCCACACCCACGACCGGCACCCTGCCTCGGAAGGCGCGGGGGAAGGGAGCGTCGTCGAAGGCGACCGCGTGGCCGGCGAGATCGCGCATGGAAGGTCCGCCCGGACGAGTCACCCGGGCTCCGGGAAGGGGGGGGTGATGCCCGCGTCGAGAAGCGTCCGACGCTGGGCGGCCAGGACGCGGCCGATGGTCGGAAGGGAGAGGTCCAGGAGGGCATCCAGGTCGGCGCGGGGGAAGGGCGCTCCCTCGGCGGTGCCCTGGACCTCCACGAGTCGGCCGTCGGACGTGGCGACCACGTTCAAGTCCACCTGGGCGCGGGCGTCCTCGTCGTAGGCCAGGTCGACCAGGGGGACGCCGTCCACCAGGCCCACGGACACGGCCGCCACGCCAGCCTGGATCGGCAGGCGCGGCAGCACGCCCGCGTCCACCAGAGAGGCGAGCGCCTGCACCAGCGCGAGGAAGCCTCCGTTGACGGAGGCGATCCGGGTTCCACCGTCGGCCTGGAGCACGTCGCAGTCCACGATGATCTGGCGGGGTCCGAGGAGGGTCGGGTCCGTCACGGCCCTAAGCGCCCGGCCTACGAGGCGCTGGATCTCCGCGGTGCGGCCCTTCAGGTCGAAGCGGCCCTCCCTCGGCGTCCGGATGCCCGTGGCCCGAGGGAGCATCCGGTACTCGGCGGTGACCCAGCCTCGGCCCGACTCCCGGCGCCAGCGGGGCAGGTCCGGGTCGAGGCTCGCGGTGCAGTGGACGACCGTGTACCCGAGAGAGAATCGGCAGGAGCCCTCGGCGTGCACGTTCACGCCGAGTCGGGCTTCGAGGGGCCTCACCTCGTCGGCGGCCCGACCGTCGCGGCGGTTCACGGAGCCTCCCTTGCCACGAGGACGACCGATCCGTTGGCGCCCTCGGCGGCGGTGAGTAGAGCGCGGAGGAGCGGCCAGTCGGCTGGCTCCACAACCGGGAGGGCGATCTCCAGCACCGCGTGCAGGGTGATCCGGTCCTCCGAGTGCTCGACGGTGCGGCGGAAGGCGCCCGCGCGGTTGTGGATCTCCACCGCTGGAGGCAGGAAGACCGCCCGCCACCGGTCGGGCAGCGTCCAGGTCGCCCGGACCTCCTCGGTGGCGGGAGCGGCCAGCAGGAGGGGCAGGGAACGCTGCTGGCGCCAGCCCTGCACGGAGGCGAGCGTGACCGCACCGGGTACCCGCGGCGCCTCGAGGCGGATGGTCCCGGAGGCCGGGAGGTCCAGGTGGCCGTCCGTGAAGAGGGCCCTCAAGGCCGTCAGGCCTCCCGAACGGGTCGCCACGGTCACGGGCCCCGTGGACGCGCCGCCGAGCGTGCCGGACAGCCCCTCGGCCACGGTGGTCGCGCGGTCGGTGGCCCGGTCGAAGCCTGCCAAGGGGTTGTAGCGCAGGGCGAGATCCAGGTCCGCGGTGCCGGATACCCCGAGGCCGCCCCGATCCTCCACGAGCGTGACGTCGAGGGCGAGCGAAGCGCGGTGGCCGCCCGGCGGGACCGAGGCTGCCGTGGGCTCCCCCGAGGATCCGTCGAGGACGAGCAGGGCGTGACCGGAAAGCCAGGTGCCGTTATGGGCGTCGGCCCTGACCGTGGGATCGAGCCACAGGTCGTCGCCGACCCTGACCCAGGCCCGGTCGAAGGGCAGGGGGCAGGGGACGTCCCCGGCGATCTCGGGCTCGGGAGCGGCCAGGGCCACCACCGCCTCCTCGCCGGCCGAGCGGAGCAGGGACGCCAGCAGGACCGCCTTGTCCAGGCCGTGGCCCACCGAGGAGGCCAGGACCTCCGGCGCCGGCCGCGCGGCGTAGTCCAGGTCCGCGAAGGGCCAGTCCACGGTGCGGACGCCGTCCACCACGAGGTCGTGGATCCGGGCGATCCGCTCGTCTCTGGAGAGTGTGCCCCCGGACACGCGATCGGCGGCCGCCCGGACGGCGTCGTCCGCCACGATCGCGGGCGTCACGCGGCTTTCGAGGAACCGCCGCACGGCCGTCCAGTCGGCGGCCGTGGACCAGATCAGGCGCTCGATGCCGTCGTGTCCCTGGTGGGGTTCGCCGGTGTCGAGGGCGCTCACGTCCTGGCGCCGGAGCGCGAGGCGACGCTGCCCTCCGGCGTCCGAGGCGGACACCGTCGCGGTGCCGTCGAGCACGGCCCAGGCGAGCGGCGTACCGGCAGGGACCTCGACCGTGACCTCCTGGTCGAGCACCGGGAGCGCGCTGCGCAGATCGACCGCGCCCCAGGCGGGTACGCCCGAGGCCGCACGGTCCCGCACCTCGAAGGACAAACGTGTGGTGGATCCCTGCTCCACGCCCACGAACGCCACGGTGGTGCCCTGGATGGACGCGTAGGGCAGCGCGCTCTCGAGCGCGCCCGGGGTGTTGGGTACGAACGAGTTGGCTTGCGCCACCACGGGCGTGCCGTCGACCCTCCAGGTGACCACGGGGTCGATCTCCAGCCGGGCCCGGGCGTCGTTCCAGGTGAGGAGCGGATCGAGCAGGCCGATCCGATCCGCGTGGCCGGTCCACACCTTGAGGGTGCGTTCCTCGCGGCGATCGAGGCGGCCGTCGGGCGCGAGTGTCCACCCCACGGCCCGGCGCACCCAGAGGCCGTCGTCCAGGGGGTACCGGTCTGCGCCCGGCGCGGCCCGCACCCCGGGAGGGATCGGAGGGCCATCGTCCGCATGGGCGACGGGCGGGAGAAGCAGTGCGAGGGTGGCCACGAGGGGCAACATGCGGGTCATCGCTCCCTCCTCTCCAGGACCACGAGATCCTGCTCGAGGTCGCGCGAGACTCGGACCACCTCGCGGAGATCGGGCCAGGCCTCGGGGGGCACGATCCGCTCCTTCACCGTGAGGAGGTGCGTGAACGAGAGGCTTCGGCCGCTCGTTTCGGCCCGGACCTCGAACGACGCCATCGCGTTGTCCAGATTCCGGCCGGCCGGCAGGCGGGCCACCCGGAATCCGGCAGGCAGTGCGATCGTCTCCTGCATCGAGGTCATCCGGGGGATCCACAGCATCAGGCCCTGGGTGATCGCGTCCCGGTCGGGCACGTCCAGGTGAGGGGCGAGCCGCGGTCCGGCCAGGAGGTGCCGGGCCGTGGGGGGGGCGAAGCGGATCCTGCCATCCAGGCCGACCATGGCGAAGCCCGGGATCCGGTAGGAGACCTCCAGTCGAATCGGTTTCCGCCAGTTCTTCAGGTCCGCGTACCGGACCTCGACCGGATCCACCGACGCGCCCGGTGCGATCCGGGCCACCAGTTCCTCGAACCAGGCCTGACGCTGCCGGGTGGACAGCCCCTGCGCCAGGTCGCGCCGGATCTGCTGCTCGGCCGCGCCCGACGCCGTGATCACGAGGGTGCCCGCCAGGTCGCCGTTCGCCGCGAGGCGGGAGGCGGCCCGGACGTACAGGGCATTGTCCTCGGCGCGGAAGGCCGGCGAGAGCATGAGGTCCTCGCCGTCGGGCGTCCCGATGACGTAGTGCTGCTGCCCCTCCCGGGACGACCAGGTCTCGGGGGACAGGACCACCCAGGTGGGGTCGATGAGCTGCCAGGAACCGTCGTCCCGGCGCACCGCCCCCACGCAGTGGTTGAACTGGTCGGCCGGGATCCGCTCCACGCGGGCACCTGCCATGGTCATGGCCGGGTACACGGTGTACCCGGCGGCCCGGAGCATGGTGATGGCCATGCCGGCCTTGTCCTTGCAGACGCCCGATCGATCGCGGAAGATCATCGGACCGGGGTGGAGCGTGTAGCCCTCGCCCTTCCCCATCGTGATGCCCGAGTACCGGATCTCGTCGGCGGCCCAGTGGACGATGGCGGCGATGCGGTCGTCGTCGGTGCGAAGGCCCCGCGTGATCTCGGCCACCTTGGCGCGGATGGCCTCGTCGGCCTCGAACTGGCGGGCGTTCACCTCGCAGAACCACCGGCTCTTGGCCGGCCAGTCGGGCACGGTGGCCAGCACGACCTTGGGCGCCACGTCCGAAGCGGACAGCGCTAGACGGTCCTCCCGCTCGAACGCCGGCACCTCCTCGCGCCAGAACCGGTAGACGTTGTGCTCGTCGTCCACGGTGACGTAGCTCTTGACCTCCCCGTTGTAGACCTCGAACTGGATCGGCTTGTCCCGGGGCGTGCGCACCGTGTAGTGGCGCAGCCGGACCGGCACGTCGGCCTGGTGGAAGGTCACCACGTCGTAGAAGTGGCCCCGCATGGGGGGGACGAAGCGGGAGTCGTCGCCCGGATGCGGCCCGCGGTCTGCGATCTTCGAACCAGGCTCCTCCAGGTAGGCGATGAGGAAGCCCTTCATGGTCGTGCGGATCTCCACTGCGTCCCCGGGCACCAGCCGGGGCACCGGGAGCTGGAGCATCCGGGCACCCCAGTAGATGCCACGCTGGGGCTGGGGGAGGTCCAGGGTCTTCGCGGGCAGGTCCAGGATGCTGCCGTCGGCACGGATCACGCGGAACCGGTCGACGGTGACCTCGTTGGAGGAAGGATCGTAGTCGAGGCGGATCCGGGCGAGCGAGGCCGCTCCCTTCTCGGAGAGGCACTTGACGATCTCGTGGTTGTCGAACCAGGCGAGGCCGCTCTCCTCGACCGTGACGACGGTGCGGCGCATCACCACGACCGTGTCCGCCCCTCCGTTGGCGTCCTGGTCGCCCGAGGACGCCACGAGCGCCGCGAGGGCGGCATCGTCCGCGGGTGGGGGGGGTTCCTGGGCCCAGGCCCGAGGGGGGACCAGGAGGGCACCGAGGATCCCGGCGATGGCGACGAGGGGGCCGAGGCGCGGCATGGTCCGCTCCGGGTTGCCGGTGGACGCGCCGTCCTCCGGGCGGCAGGAGGCCCCTCCATAACGCGACCTCGGACCGCCACGACCGGAAACCTCCGGCCCCTCCGCACCCGGTCGCCTCCGGGGCACCCGCCCTGATCCGGCACAATGGACGTTCCGTCCCGACGGGCTATGACGTGCCACCCCCGGATCCGGTGTGGCCGGAGAGAGAGGTTCGAACCGGACATGGCACGTGTCAAGAAGAAACGGCTCCTGCTCAGGCGGGAGTGGTGCAAGGGCTGCAACATCTGCGTGGCGTTCTGCCCGACCCACGTCCTCGGGCTGGACGAGGAGAACCGCATCCAGATCCTGGACGAGAGTCGGTGCATCGAGTGCTACCTGTGCGAGTGGCGCTGCCCGGATTTCGCCATCGAGCTGGTGGATCTCGCCTCCGAGGAGGCCGACGGGGCCAAGGAGGGTGCGGCATGAACGAGAAGGTGCGGTTCCTCCAGGGCAACGAGGCCTGCGTGGAGGGTGCCCTCTACGCGGGGCTGCGCTTCTTTGCCGGATACCCCATCACGCCCTCCACCGAGCTGGCCGAGGGCCTGGCCCGGCGCCTTCCCCCGATCGCCGGCCGGTTCATCCAGATGGAGGACGAGATCGGCTCCCTGTGCGCCGTGCTCGGGGCCTCGCTCACGGGCCTGAAGGCCATGACCGCCACCTCCGGCCCCGGCTTCTCGCTCATGCAGGAGGCCATCGGCTACGGCGTGATGGCCGAGATCCCCTGCGTGATCGTCAACGTGCAGCGGGGAGGGCCCTCCACGGGGCAGCCCACCCACGTGTCCCAGGGCGACGTGCAGCAGGCCCGGTGGGGGACCCACGGCGATCACGCCATCGTCGCCTTCACCGCCTCCAACGTGAAGGACGTCTTTCGCATGACGGTCGAGGCGTTCAACGTCTCCGAGTCCTTCCGGACGCCCGTCATCCTCCTCCTCGACGAGGTGGTGGGTCACATGCGGGAGCGCCTGCGCATCCCGGAGGAGGGGGAACTCCCGGTCGTGGAGCGGCTTCTCACCCAGGTGCCCCAGACCGTGGACTTCCACCCGTACCTCCCGCGCGAGGACGGGCGGCTGCCCATGGCCCACTTCGGCGGCCACCACCGCCACAACGTCACGGGCCTGGCGCACAACATCTGGGGGTTTCCGGCGGACGATCCGGCCTCGGTGGACCGACTCATGCACCACCTCGTCGGCAAGATCGACAACCGTGCCATGGAGTTCGCCCACTGGGTGGACCACCAGGCGGACGACGCGGAGATCCTGCTCATCTCCTACGGAGCCTCGGCCCGATCCGCGCTCGACGTGGTCCGGCGTTTCCGGGAGCGGGGCGATCGCGTGGGCCTGCTGGAGCTCCAGACCCTCTGGCCGTTCCCTGCGGCGCTCGTCCGCGAACGATGCGCGCAGGCCCGCCGCGTGGCGGTGGTGGAGATGAACATGGGCCAGATCTGCCGGGAGGTCCAGCGCGTCGCCCAGGATCCCGACCGGGTCTACCTCGTGAACCAGGTGGACGGCCGGCTCGTGGGGCCGGACACCATCAACCAGGCCCTGCGCATGATCCAGGGACGGGGGTTCTGAGCCATGGCCACGCTCGACTACGTCCGCCGCAGGTTCCTGCCCCACATCTGGTGCCCCGGGTGCGGCCACGGCACCCTCATGGCCACCCTCGTCCGGGCCATCGAGGAGCTGGCCATCCCCAAGGACCAGATCGTGATGGCCTCGGGCATCGGCTGCTCCTCGCGCATCGTCGGCTATCTCGACCTCCACACCCTCCACACGCTGCACGGTCGGGCGCTCGCCTTCGCCACGGGCGTGAAGATGGCCAAGCCCGATCTCCACGTCATCGTACCCATGGGCGACGGCGACGCCCTGGCCATCGGAGGGAACCACTTCATCCACGCCTGTGCGCGGAACATCGACCTCACCGCGATCATCATGAACAACCAGACCTACGGCATGACCGGCGGGCAGGTCTCCCCCATGACCGGCCACGGCGAGAGGGCGACCACCATGCCGTACGGGAACCTCGGGCAGGCCCTCGACGTGGTCGCCGTCGCCCGTGCGGCCGGCGCCACCTACGTGGCCCGCTCGACCGTCTACCATGCGCCCCAGCTCAAGAAGCTCCTCATGAAGGCCATCCAGCACCGGGGCTTCTCGGTGGTGGAGGTGCTCACCCAGTGCCCCACGTACTACGGTCGCTTGAACCAGCGCGGCGATGCGGTCGAGATGATGACCTGGTTCAAGGAGCACGCCGTCCCCGTCGGTTCGGACGCCAGGAAGGACGACCCCGCCCGCTTCGAGGTGGGCGAGTTCGTGAACGTGGAGAGACCCGAGTACTGTGCCTCCTACGACGAGATCGTGACCCGCCTCAAGCCTCGGGAGGACGAACATGCGTAAGGAGTTCCTCTTCGCGGGATCGGGCGGCCAGGGCGTCATCACGGCCAGCATCATCTTCGCTGAAGCCGCAGCTTTGAAGGCCGGATACCACGTGGTCCAAAGCCAGTCCTACGGGCCCGAGGCCCGCGGCGGCTCCTCGTCGGCGAGCGTGGTCCTCAACACCATCGAGGTGGGCTACCCCAAGGTCATCCAGCCCCAGGTGATGATCTGCCTCACCCAGGAGGCCTTCGACAAGTTCTCGAGCGGCATCCGGCCGGGCGGCCTGCTGCTGTCCGACCCGTTCTACGTCCGGAGGTTGGGGCGGCTCGACGCACGCGTACGCCTCCTGCCCATGTACGAGGCGGTCCGGGACCGCGTGGGCCTGCCCATCACCTTCAACGTGTGCGTGCTCGGCGCCCTCGTCGGACTCGTGGACGTCGTACGACCCGAGCACGTCAAGGCGGTCATCTCGGATCGGGTGCCTGCCCGCTTCCTGGACCCGAACCTCCAGGCCTTCGAGATCGGGTTGGAACTCGCCGCAGGGGCGAAGCCCATCCCCCGACTCCGCAGCGGGCCTCCCCCGTCTCCCCCGGATCCGGTCGGCGCCTCCTGCGATCAAGGCTGCGTGCCGCCCGCGCGATTGGACGAATCCACCGGCTCCAGGTAGCCGACGCCGAGGAAGGCCCGGGGGTGTGGGGTCGATGGGGGTGGACGGACGGTGCACCGGCCCATACGGATGGACCATGTCCACCTCCCGGACGGCCACCATCGACGGCGTCGAGCTCCACCTTGCCCACCCCGATGAGCTGCCCTTCGTGTGGGTGGGCCAGCCCGAGCTCAAGACGCAGCTCCTGGCGGCCTGGATGCAGGTCCACCCGGAAGACGTCCCGCTCAATCCCCGACTCCTGGGAAAGCCCGGCGTGGGCAAGACCACGCTCGCCTACGCCGCGGCCCGAGAGCTGGGCCGGGAGGTCTACCTCTTCCAGGCCACCATGGACACCCGACCCGAGGACCTCATCGTCCAGCCGGTCGTGGCCGAGGGCGGCCGGATCCGGTATGTCGCGTCGTCCATCGTGACGGCCATGATTCGTGGGGGCGCCGTGGTGCTCGACGAGGGCAACCGCATGGCCGAGAAGTCCTGGGCATCGCTCGCGCCCCTGCTCGACCGGCGCCGCTACGTCGAGAGCATCGTGGCGGGCATCAAGATCCCCGCCCACCCGGACTTCCGCTTCTGCGTCACCATGAACGAGGACGCGTCCACCTTCGACCTGCCCGAGTACATCCACTCCCGGCTCACCCCCCAGATCCTCATCGAGTTCCCCACGCGCGACGAGGAGCGGCGGATCCTGGAGACCAACCTGCCCTTCGCGGATGACGCGCTGCTCGACTACCTGGCCGACTTCCTCCAGCGGGCCCACGCGGCGGGCGAGCCGTTCACGGTGCGCGACGGCATCAACCTCGGCCGCTACGCCCTCAAGCTGGGGTCCACGGGCGTGGGCGACGCCCGGGCCCTGTCCGCCCGTCTCGTGCTCGGCGAGGACGCCGCCCCGTACCTCGAGGACTAGGCGGGCCCTTGCCCAGGGACACGGTCCTCGTCCCCCTCGGCGAGAAGGTGGACGCCGTGCCCGTGCTCCACGGACGGCTGGAGAGTGCGATCGCGGTGGCGCGCGCCATCCGGGAGGCCCGGCCCGACCACGTGTGCGTGGAGTTGCCGGTGACCCTCGGCCAGGCCGTGACGATGGGGGTCGAGCGCCTGCCCCGCCTGTCGGTGGTCGAGGTGGGCATGGGCGGCAAAGCCCCGGCCTACCTCCTCGTCGAGCCCTGCGAGCCCCTGGTGGAGGCCGTCCGGACGGCGTTGGAGCTCGGAATCCCCTGCCACTTCGTGGACCGGGATCTCGACGACTACCCGGACGTGCCCGAGCGGTTTCCCGACCCGTACGCCGCCAGCCGGATCGGCTACGACCGGTACTGCAGCGAGGTGCTGGCCCGGCTCGCGCCTTCGGATCTCCCCGAGGATCGGATCCGAGAGGTCACCATGGCCCACCACGTCCAGCAGCTCACGGGCCGAGTGCTGGTGGTGACGGGTCTTGCACACGTCCCGGGCCTGAGGGCGGCGCTCGCAAGGCCCCGCCCCATGCCCCTCGGCCGGGTGTTCCGCGAGGACGTCCGGCTCCTGCACCTCCACGCGGACGCTGCCCGGGAGGTGCTGTCCGAGCTGCCCTTCCTCCAGGCGGCCTGGAACCGTGTGCGGCCCGGTCCCCTGGATCGCCTCGCCGTCCACCTGGATCTCGTGCGCAGCGCCTCCGTCCGCTACCAGGAGGAGGAACAGGGCGGCTTCTCGCCCCTCCAGGTGCGCATGCTGCTACAGTACGCGCGCAACCTGGCCCTCTCCGAGGGGCTGCTGGCACCGCTCCTCTACGACCTGCTGCTCGCCGCGCGCGGTGTCGCGGACGACAATTTCGCCTGGTGGTTCTGGGACGAGGCCACGCAGTGGCCGATCCAGGAGGGACCGGCGGAGATCCCCACGGTCCGGATCGGAATCGCGGACCTGAGGCGCCAGACCCGCACGTTCCACTTCCACCGCAAGGAGCGCAGCACGCTGCTGCTCCGGCGGATCGCCCGCCCGCGCCTCAAGGAGGTGGAGCCCGGAGAGTGGGCCCGGGACGCGGGCCCCTGGCACTGCTCCTACCCGCCCGAGGACATCGTGATCGAGGGGTATGCCTCCTTCCTGAGGCAACGCACCACCGGGATCCTGGCGGCCGAGGCGAGTCGGGTCGAGCCCTTCACCGCCTCCATGCGGGACGGCATCGACTTGAGGGAGACGTTGAGGAACCTCGCGCACGACGGGCGCCTCTACGTGCGGGAGGAGCGGCCCGTCAAGGGACGCGTGGGGGCCGTGGTCCTCATCTTCGACCCGGACCCCGAGGATACGCGCTTTCCGTTCACCATGACGTGGCAGGGCGAGCACGACGAGGAGAGCGACATGGCGTTCTACGCCACGCCGCCCGGGGTCCACATGGTGGGACCCGGCATCTCGCGGTGCGAGTACGGGGGCCTGCTCATGGCCTGGCCGCCCCGGCGCATGTTCCAGCTCTGGGAGCAGGAGGCCCTCGGGGGGTTCCCCTCCAAGCCCGAGCGGCTGCTCGCGGCCGGCATCCTGTACAGCGAGGAGCGCCTCGTGGCCTATGTGGCCGCGAAACCGCCCCGCGCGCTCCTCCGAACCCTCGCGGCCCGCTTCGACCGCAAGGTCGTCTACGTGCCCATCGGCCAGCTCTCCCCCGTGACGCTGCGCCGGATCCGTGCCTTCCACATGCTCCACGGCCGCGAGGTCCGGTCCTGGGCGGATCGGTACGTGCGGTAGGGCGTCGGCGTGGCCCTGCGATACCATGGGTCGAGGAGAGCGCCATGCCCCTGCACACCCTCGCCCTGCTCCTTGCCGCCTGCACGTCCGGCGACGACACGGCCGAAGACACCTCCGGCGGCACGCCGGACGAGGTGCCCGATCTTCCCACCGGCGGGTGCGGGGGTCCCGGCTGGTCCTGGGTCCCGCTCGCGGGCATGGGCGCCATCGTCGCGGCCGAGGAGGACGAGGGCCTGCACCTGACCGCCGCCTTCATCCAGTCGATCGTGGACGCCATGGCGGGAGGCGCGTCGCCCTTGGAGATCCGCTACGGCGTGCGGACCTGGCGCGTCCGCTACGTGACCCAGGACCGGGGCGTCGCCACCGAGGCCACCCTGCTGGCCGTCCTTCCCGACGTGACCGAGACCACCTCCTTCCCCGCCGTGATGTGGGGGCACGGCACCAGTGGGTTCACCGATGCGTGCGCGCCCTCCGCCGCGGGGTTCGAGGGCGCGGCGGGTCCGCTGCTCGTGGCGTCCCTGGGGTTCGCGGTGGCCGCGCCCGACTACCTCGGCATGGCGGGCTTCGGCGAGCCCTCGGGATGCCTGCACCCCTACCTCGTGCCCGAGGCCACGGCGGTCGCGTCGCTCGACGCGGTACGGGCGCTCACGGCGCTCGCGACCCAGGAGGGCACACCCGCCGTCCCGGATCTCGACCGGCTCGTCCCGTGGGGGGCGTCCGAGGGCGGGTTCGCGGCGTTGTGGACCGACCGGTACGCGGGCGGCTACGCCCCGGAGATGACGGTCGTGGCCACCGTGGCGGCCGTCCCGCCTCTGGGTCTCACCGCGCTGGCCGCCTGGGGCCTCACCCACCTGGGGCAGACCTCGAGGTCCATCGCCGCCGCCGCGGTCACGCAGCATCCCTGGTACGGCGGCCCGGGGGGGCTCGCGGATCTCCTGACCGATGCACCGCCCCGGTACGTGGCCTCCACCCTCCCTGCGGAGATGGCCGAGACCTGCTCGGATTTCCCCTCCATCGCCGACGCCGGCCTGGAGGAGATCTTCCAACCCGCGGTGCTGGCGGCCGCCGAGGCCGGCGACATGGACGCCCTGCAGCCCTGGGGCTGCTACCAGGCCCAGGGGGACCTGGCCTCGAGCGCGATCCCCCGCGGGGGCGACGCGCCGGTGCTCGTGATCCTCTCGGAACTCGACACCTGGGTGGTGTCCGACGTGGTGCGCGGCGAGCTGCCCCTGCTGTGCGACGAGGGGTACGTGATCGAGCACATCGAGTGCGCCGGGGCCAGCCACAGCGAGGGGGCGATCCAGAGCCTGCCCTACCAGGCGGACTGGGCGCGGGCGCGGCTCGAGGGCGATCCGCTCGATCCGGGGATCGTGTGCACCATCACCGAGCCCCAGGACTGCACGGAGCTGCGCGGGCGGTAGGCGCAACGCCCCCTACGGCACGTTGTGGTTCGTCTGGCCTGCGTTCTTGATGGTGATCACGCCCCCCCACATGCACATCAGCATGCAGCTGTCGTTGAGCGCGGGCTTGTTTCCGATCATCACGGTCGGGACTCCGGGGATCCACGGAGCCGTGGTCACGGGCATGCAGGGCTGGGGGGTCAGCACGCCGAAGGCCGCCGTGGTCGCGACCGCCACCGCCGGGTTTGCCGGGCAGTTGCACATCCCGAACGGTGCGATGTTGACCCCGGGCAGGTGGTCGTTGATGGTGGCGGCCGGTTGCTTGTTGGAGTTGACCCTCGCCACCGGCAGCACCGTGAGGGTTCCGGGCGCCGTGCCGAACGAGCACTGCAGCATGGCCCCGCTGACGACCTGCATGCCCATGGGTGCCTCCCGGCGACGCGCGCCTCTCGAGGTGGATGCCTGGGGTGTACCCCCTGCCGGTCGGCTGGGTCAAGCTCCGGGCAGGAGGTCCGCGCCCGCGCCCTCGGCGGGGAAAGCCGCCAGCACCCAGTCGGCGTCGAGCAGAGGCAGGGGCCGCCAGCGCCCGTCCTCGTCCACGAAATCGCGGAACTCGGGCGTCATGGGGAGGTTCCGTTCCACAGGATACCATCGGTTGTAGGAGACGATTTCTCGATTCGGGCGAGAGAGGTCCCACGTGGAGGCCACGGCCGGCCACTCCGCGGGAGGGGTGCGCCGCCAGGCCCGCGCGATCGCCCGCCGGGCCCGTTCGCACGCGGCCTCCACCCGGCGCCGGCGCTGCACCCAGGCCGGCGCGCCCGCTGCCGCCAGCAACGCGTCGGCCGCGGTGAGGCGGAACATCCGGGGCAGGTACTCGATCCGCTTTCCCTTGAGCGGGTGGTCGGGCGGTGGAGCAGCGGCGGGTGGGGTCATGGGGGGTGCAGGGTATCCGGCGGGTGGCCTCTTGACTTGTCGGCCGATGCGGTCACCTTGTGGCGAGCGTCCTGCGGAGGATCCCATGAGCACTTGGTTTCGTCGTGTGTCCCTCTTCGTGGTCACCAACCTCGCCGTCCTGCTGCTTCTCGGCTTCGTCATACGATTCCTGGGTATCGATGTCTGGCTCACGCGGTCGAGCGGCCTCGACTTCGCCTCGCTCCTCGTGTTCTCCGCGGTCTTCGGATTCGCGGGATCCCTGGTCTCGCTCGCCCTGTCCAAGGCCATGGCCCGGTGGAGTACGGGGGCGCGGATCATCGTGGAGCCGCGGTCCCACGGCGAGATCTGGCTGGTGGACACGGTGCGGCGCCTGGCCGGCCGGGCGGGGATCGGAACGCCCGACGTGGCGGTCTACCCGTCCCCCGATCCCAACGCCTTCGCCACGGGCGCCCGGCGCGACCACGCCCTCGTGGCCGTGAGTACGGGGCTCCTCGAGTCCATGCCGCCCCGCGAGGTCGAGGCGGTGCTGGCCCACGAGATCTCGCACGTGACCAACGGCGACATGGTCACGCTCACGCTCCTGCAGGGCGTGCTCAACACCTTCGTGATCTTCCTCTCCCGGCTCGTGGGCTTCCTGGTGGACCAGGCCCTGTTCCGCTCCGACAGCCGGTCCCGCATCGGTCCCGGCTACTGGATCACCTCCCTGGTGCTCCAGGTCCTGCTCGGCCTGCTCGCGTCCATGGTGGTCATGGCCTACAGCCGCCGACGCGAGTTCCGGGCCGACGAGGGTGCCGCCCGCCTCGCGGGCGCTGGCGCGATGATCGAGGCGCTCCAGACCCTGGGCCGGGTGCACGAACCGGCGGCTTTGCCCAGGGGCATGCGTGCGTTCGGCGTCCGGGGGGGCGGCGTCTTCCGGCTGCTGGCGTCCCATCCCCCCATCGAGGCCCGGATCGCGCGCCTGCGGCAGCTCGCAGGCCAGGCCTGAGGCTCCGCGGCCTCGCCAGAGGATCCTGTCGGGAGGGCTAGCCGACCAGCGCGGCGATGGCCGGCGCCCGGAGGCGCGTGGCCGGAGCGCCGCCGAGCATCACCCGCCGGGCCAGGCCTGCCGCGATCAAGGGTTCGTCCAGGCGCGGATCCGGCTCCACCGGGTCGTCGGTCAGCAGGAGATCCAGGCGAGCGGCGAGTCGATCGTCGGAGGCCACGATGTCCACCGCGCCGCGGATCTCGTCGGCGATGGGGCCGAGCGCGCCCACCAGGGCGGGGGGCTCCTGGGGGAGGTGCCCCTTCTGGCTCGCATGGTCGCCTACGGCGCGGACCAGGGCGGGCATGCCCCCGGTGAACCGGGCCGCGACCAGGGCGGGCGCCTCCTCCCTCCGGCCGGCGTGGGCCAGGACCTCGGCCGCCTCCCCCACGCCGAAGTCGGGGATCCGTACCCGCCGGGCCGACCAGCCCTCCACCGCTCGGCGGATCGGAGCGGTGCCCGGGGCGCCGGCGGCGAGGAGCACGCAGCGGGCATCGTCCCGGTGTGCGGATCGGAAGGCGTCCCAGGTCGCGAGGAAGTCTTCGGCCACGTCCACCTCGAGGCACTCGAACCCGTGGGCCAGGAGTGCCACGGGCCAGGGGCTGGAGGCCTGCACCTCCTCCAGGAGGTCGGCGAGCGCATGGCGGAAGCCCCGGGGCTCGGCGGGAATCGGGACCGGTCGATTCGCACGCGCTCCCCCGAGATCGGCGGCGACCCGGAGCAGGAACTGCCAGGCCTGGCCCCGGGGCCGTGCCAGGAGCGGGCGGAGTCCCACGGTTCGGCAGCCCAGGGGCGGGTTCCCCACGGCCAGCGAGAGGGCCACCTCCTCCAGGAACGACTGGGGGGAGGACCAGCGAGGCGCCTCGAGCACCACCGGGTCCAGGCGCCTCAAGTCCATCCGCACGGCGCGGGACACTCGGGCGTGTGGGGATTCGGCGGCCTCGATGTGGCCGGGGTGCACCAGGGGTTCGTCGGGGGGGCAGTGGGCGCGGAGGCGACGGAGGAGGCGTTGCATGGCGGGGCGTCCGGGCGGATGGAACCGCTTCCAGCGTACGCGGGTGCTCTTGTCAAGTCAATATGAACCCATCAACAACATTCTATAGCACCATCTCGAGCCCTGCGGACACCCCTTGACCGAAGGACCACTGCGCCCCGGGCAGGCCGGCGCGATACGGGAAGCCGCCATGGCAGGCACTCCAGCAAGCGACGTCGCTCAGGCCCGTCTTCTCGCCCGAGTCCTCCTGCTCGTGGGGGAGGGCCTCCACGCGCCCGAGGACCTGGCAGCGCGGCTTCGCCGCGCGCCCGAGCGCGTGGCCGGCGTGATCCGCCAGGCCGAGGCCCTGAGCCTCGTGACGATCCGGGGTCCCCACCCGAGGCTTACGCTCGAGGGGCTGGCCTACCTGTACGCCACGCGGCATCGAGGACGGACCCTCGGCCTCCTGGCACGGGGGGGGAGCGTGCTCGTGGGCAACCAGGTGCGCCTCGGCCTGCCGCGGCCCCGTCCGCCGGCCACCGGCTACCACCTGGTCGTGGACCCCGAGGAGTCCCGGCGCGCGGACGATCCCGCTCTCTACCGCGTTGTGCTGCAGGCGCTCCTCGACGAAGCCGAGATCCCCCTCCCCTTGGTGGCGGATGCGCTCGCGGAGGCGGGTGCGGGGGAGGCACCCACCGGGGCGTACGTGGACGCCGCGCTCAGGAGGGGGGATGCCTGGCGCCTGTCTCATGCCTCGGGCGAGCGCCTCCTGGTCACCCCCAGCGCAGTGGCCCGGCGGCACCTGTCGGACACCGTGGCCGCGGTCGCGCTCTCGGATCCGGCCTACCGCGAGTACCTGGACGCCCTGGTGCGCGCCAGCCGGGGCGATCCGGCGGCGGCGGTCCAGTACGGTCGCTGGAAGGCCCGGTTCTCTCTCTGGGACGATCGCCTCTTCGGCCCCGGCCAGCGCCCGCGGGACCTGGCGCCGACGGTCGAACAGCTGCTCACCGGAGGAACCCTCGAGGCGATCCCCCTGGCCCGTCCGGGCGTGGAGCCCGTGCCCGTGCCCGTGGCCGCGCCGTTCCTACACCTGCTCGACCGCCGCAGCCTGTTCCTGGCACTCCCTCCTTCCACGGACCTCCTCGCGGGAGGCGTCCACGCGGTGAACCGCCTGCTCGAGGCGCACAGCGTGCGGCCGGGCGCGCCGCTGCCCTCGGTCCTCGGCGAACGCGCGGTGGTCCACGGCGGGCTCCTCCACCCGGGAGAACCGCCCATCCGTAGGGTGGCCGACGGCGTCTCGTTGAGGCTCCGGGCGCTGGAGCGCATCCCCCACCTCGCGGTGCTGGCGGCCCTGCTGCTCCTGCACCGCCGCACCCACGGCGCCCTCGTCCTCAGGTTGCGCGGCGACCGGGTACGAGTGAACTGGCGGCGACAAGACCTCGGTCCGCTGCTCGACCTCGCCGACGGCTGCATGCGGCGGCGCGGCTGGACCGTCTCCCGACGGTTCCGGGGAGGGCTCTCCATCGAGTCCTTCGTGGACGTGGCCGAGGCGCTCGGTGTCGTCACCCGGGTGGGTCCGCGGCTCGTCCTGCAGGAGGACTTCGCCTGGCGGCTCCGGGAGGATCCCGAGGATCGCCAGGTTCACGTCCGCCTGCAGAACCTGGCCGACCTGCTCCTCACCGACCTCGACACGTGGGTGGACGGGGCCGGGTCGTGAAACCGCTCTTCGGGGCGCGAGACCTCCCCTCGGATCTTCCCCTGTTCGCCTGGGGTCCGTTCCGGGACCCGGGGGCTCCCGGCACCGCAGCCCAGGTCCGGGGTCGCCTCTGGCGCTTCCCGTCGGGCGAGATTGCGCTGGCGCTCGATCCGAAGGGTCCCTGGATCGAAGGAGAGATCGTGCCGCCCCTCGACCCCGGACGCGCGCGGGTACTGGCCGCGCTGGCGGGCGCTGGAGCGCGCGACCTGGCCCCTCGTGTCACCCGCGCGCGCGTGGGCGTCCGGGCGGTGGCCGTGGTCACGTGGGCCGGAGACGCGCGGCGCCTCCGTACGATGGGAGCCCTTCCGCTCCGCCTGCGGGATCCGGATCGCGCGAGGTGAGGGGCGCGTGCACGGCCGCTGGAGTCGGCTATGGGGAGCGGCTACCTTGCCGACCCGATCATCCTTGGAGGTCGAAACCATGCTGAGGGACCTGCTAGGCCAGGTGAAGAACCGTGTCGCCGGCCACGACGAGCCGCCAGGAGGGCGCCTCGACGTCCTCGCAGAGGACCTGCGTTCCCTGGAGCGGACGGTGTCGGACCTGCGCATGGAGGTGCAGGCACTGCGTGCGGCGCTGGGTGCCCAGGAGACCGCCCCGGCTGCAGCAGCCGCCCCCAAGCGGCGAGGCCGGAAGGCCGAGAAGGCCGAGAAGGCCGCGCCGGTGGCTCGCATCGAGGTGCGGGAGGAGGACTGCATCGGCTGTGGAACCTGCGTGGACTTCGCGCCCACGGTCTTCGCGATCAAGAACAACGGCCGGGCCCACGTCATCTCCCAGGACGGCCCCGCAGAGGCGATCGAGGACGCGATCCGAGGCTGCCCCACCAGCTGCATCGTCCGGGTGACCTGACCGGGCCTCATGACCTCACGCCCGCGCGTCCCTGGCCTGCACCCATCCCCGGGACCTGGTCGCGAGGTTCTGCCCGACCGACCCCCCACCCGCGCGCACACCGCAGAGCCGGACTGTGGGATCCTCGGCGTGTCCCCCGGCATGGGCGAGGTGGTTCGCTGGGTGCGCCGCGTGGCTCCCACCGACCTCGCGGTGCTGGTGACCGGGGGGAGCGGGACCGGCAAGGAGGTCGTGGCCCGTGCGATCCACCGCCTGTCCCGCCGGGCCGATCACCCCTTCGTCCCCGTGGACTGCGGAGCCATCCCCCGCGATCTGATGGAGAGCGAGCTGTTCGGCCACGAGCGGGGGGCCTTCACCGGGGCGGATACGGCCCGACCGGGCCTGGTGGAGGCCGCCCAGGGCGGCACCTTCTTCCTGGATGAGATCGGTGAGCTCGAGGCCGGGGTCCAGGCCCGGCTCCTCCGGCTGCTCCAGGAGGGAGAGTACCGGCGCGTGGGGGGATCCCAAATGCGCACGGCCTCCCTCCGGATCATCGCCGCCACCCACCGTGACCTCGAGAAGGCGGTCCGGGCAGGGGTCTTCCGGGAGGATCTCTACCACCGCATCCACGTCGTCCGGATCGACCTTCCCCCCCTGTGCGAGCGGCCCGAGGACGTGCCCGTGCTCGCGGAGCACTTCCTCCGGCGCCTGTCCCAGGAGCAAGGCCGGCAGCTGCTCGAACTGTCGCCCGCGGCGCTCCGGGCGATGCAGGCCTACCCCTGGCCCGGCAACGTGCGGGAGGTGCTCAACTGCTGCCGATACCTGGTGGGCCTCACCCCGGGTCCGGTCGTCACCGAAGCGGATCTCCCGCCGTTTCTGTGGAAGCAGCGGGGGTCGGCCGATCGGCCGGGTGCACCCGGTGCCGGGCCGCCGCTCCGCCACGACCTGCCCTACAAGCAGGCTCGTCGCCTGTGGCTCCAGCACTTCGAGTCGGCCTTCCTCCGCCACCTGCTCCAGGAGCACGGCGGCAATGTCTCGAAGGCCGCGCTCGCCGCCGGGATCGACCGGAAGAGCATCCAGCGGCTCATGAAGCGCCACGGGCTCCGCACGAGGGAAGGCGGGCCCGGGGGCGGGTGAGGACCCCTGCGCACCGCTGGACCCGGACCCGAGCCCGGCGATAGAAGGCCCGGCCCCACGGGGTGCGACATGGCCGAGATCACCACCGTCCTCGGAACCACCGACGCACGCCGGATCCATCTCCGGCGGGGCCGGCTCACCTGTTGTGCGGGCCGCGACGCCGGGACGTCGTGGCTGGTGGACCGCGACGTCGTACGGCTGGGCAGCCAGCCGGGCAACGACGTCGTCCTCTCCGACGACGCGGTGTCCCGCCGTCACGCGGAGATCGTGCGCCTGCGCGACGGCGTGGTGCTGCGCGACCTGGGCTCCACCAACGGCACGTTCGTGGGGCCGATCCGGGTGAGGGAGGTGTACCTGGCCGCCGACACCCGGTTCCAGGTGGGTGAGAGCGAGCTCAGGTTCTCGCCCGAGGACGAGGTCATCGACGTCCCTCCCTGGAAGGAGAGCCGCTTTGAGGACATGGTCGGCCGGTCCGAGGCCATGCGCACCCTCTTCGGCCTCCTGGAGCGGGTGGCCCGGACCGATCTCACGGTGCTGGTCACGGGCGAAACCGGAACCGGCAAGGAGCTGGTGAGCCGAGCCCTGCACCACCGGTCCCGCCGCGCCTCCGGGCCCTTCGTGGTGTTCGACTGCGGAGCCGTCTCGAACAGCCTCGTCGAGAGCGAACTCTTCGGCCATGAACGGGGCGCTTTTACGGGGGCGGTGGCCGGTCGGCGCGGGGTCTTCGAGCTTGCGGACCGAGGGACGCTCTTCCTGGACGAGATCGGCGACCTGCCCCTGGTGCTGCAGCCCAAGCTGCTGCGTGCCCTGGAGCAGCGGGAGGTCCGCCGCGTGGGCGGGAGCCGGATCCTCCCGGTGGACGTGCGGGTGGTGGCGGCCACGCACCGCGACCTCAAGGCGGAGGTCGCGGCGGGCCGGTTCCGCGAGGATCTCTACTACCGGCTGGCGGTGGTGGAACTGGGTCTGCCTGCGCTGCGGGATCGACTGGAGGACCTCGGCCTCCTGGCGGATCACATCCTGAACCGCGCGAGCCCCAACCCGGGGGTCACACGGGTAGCGCCGGAGGTCCTCGCCCTCTTCGAGGCCTACCGGTGGCCCGGCAACGTCCGGGAACTGCGCAACGTGCTCGAACGCGCCCTGCCGTTCACCAGCGGACCGATCCTCACACTGGCCGGCCTCCCCGAGGCGCTGCGTGCGGCCTCGGGGGCCACGGGCCCGGACACCGCGCCGGCGGGCGTGCGGTTGGCCGATCGCCCCTTCAAGGATGCGAAGGAGCAGATGATCGAGGCCTTCGAACGGCAGTACCTGGTGGATCTCCTCGCGCGCCACCGTGGCAACGTCAGCCGGGCGGCCCGGGCCGCCGCCATGGACCGGAAGTCGATCGCGCGGCTGATGAAGAAGCACCACATCGAGCGGTAGCTAGCGCCCCAGGATCCGGGCGAGCAAGGCCCGCCTCGGACGCACCGCGACGGGACGGCGGCCGAGCCACGCCTCCCGGACGAAGGCGGCGATCTCCTCGGCCGTGCCGCCACCTTCCCAGTAGCCGTCGGCCAGGACGTCTCCGAGCACCCCCGCCGGATCGCGGTGGACGCCGTCCATGTTGACGATCACCACCCGCTCCACGGGTTTGAGATCGGTCTTGAGCCAGCGACACAGACGAAAGGTCCCCTCCAGCGCCGAGGGAGCCGCCACCAGCACCACGAGATCCGGATGGCGGGCGCGCAGGGTCCGATGGATCTCCGGCCCCGGCGGATAGCCGTCGGGTTCGAACTCGGCCCTCAGGCGATCCAGGAGCGCGAGGCGGCGGTGGGCGCGGGCGTCCACGACCGCTGCGTGGGGGCGGGAGCGGCCGGGTTCCATGGGGCCTCTACCCGCCCCCGGAGAGACGCGGCTTTGCGGGGACGGCCGTGGGTGGGGTGCCCTCGGGCCGGACCGTGGAGGGGGGCCCGTAGGCAGACGGCGCACCCCCAGGGGCCGCGAGCGTGGGCGCGGCCGAGGGCGGGAGGAGCGGACGGCCGTTCGCCTCCACGGTCGCCATGGCCTCGTCCCAGGCCGCGAAGGTAAGGTCCAGGGCATGCTGATCGTGGTCCCGGATCGCCACGAGGACCTGCCCCCAGGCGTACTCGCAGGCGGTGAGGGCGTCCACCTTGCCACGCAGGGGTGCCTCCACGCGGGGTTCGAACACGTTCCGGTAGGCTTCCTCCCAGGCCGCCAGGTGCGCGTCCCGCTCCTCGTCGGATCGGGCCTCCTTGCGGGCCGGTGCCAGCAGGGTGCGGACCTCGGAGAAGGGATCGGGGGGCAGGGCCTTGGGCTCGGTGGCCTCGGGGGTCGCCTCGGGCACGGCCGGTGGGGCGGGGGAGGCGCAGGCGAGAAGGACGAGAAGGGGAAGCGTCATGTCCGGGGAGCGTCCTGGGCGCGGGTGGCAGGAAGGAGATGGGGTGGCGTCTCGTCGGCCAGGACGTCCACCACTACGAGGGTGGCGTCGTCGGTGGCCCCGCGGGCCTCGGCGAGCGCGACGGCCTGCTCGCAGCAGGCCCGTGGGCGCATCCCGGCCGACCACCAGGCCGCCGCGAGATCGAGCGGAGCGGCGATCGACAAGAGCCCGTCGGTCGTGAGCAGGAACACGTCGCCCGTGCGCACCGGATCCTGCCACGTCCGCAGCACCTGGTTGAGGCCCGGGCCCATGCCCAGGTAGGCCTGGAGGGATCGACCCCGGTGCCCGCCCGGGCAGATCTCGTGGATGGCGCCGTCCCGGATGCGGAACACGCGCGAGTCCCCGACGCGGAGCACGCTGGCCACGCCCCGGGCGATCCAGACCGCGGTCAGCGTACAGGCAGCCATCCCCACGCCTTTGCCCCTCAACTCCCAGTCGATCTCGTTCAGACCCTGGAGGAGGCCGTCGAGGGTGCCCGAACTCTCGGGCTCGAAAAAGCCCGCGAGGCGTTCGCAGGCGGTCCGGGCCGCCCAGCCTCCGCTCGGCACGCTGGAGACGCCATCGCAAACGGCGAAGAGGCACCCGTGCCGTGCGGTCGCGACGGCCGGGAGGCGGGCGTCCAGGAGGGTGCTGGCGTCGTCGTTCCCCTCGTGCGCCGATCCACGCCGGGAGGCCGCGGCGGCGTCGGTGAACGGAAGGGATCCCGCGCTCACGGGGAGGAGGGAAGGGGCCGGCGTCCGGGCCGGCGGAGAGGAGGGGCCTCCGGGCGGACGGGGGGGCCGTCCGGTGGCAGGCTCCCGCGGCCCAGGATCACGCGGCGCAGCGGCACCTCGCGATGGAGAGCGGCGAGGCGCTCCACCAGCGCGTCTACCGCCTCCGTGCGCGCCCGGCCCAGGTCCACACGCCAGGTGGCACCGTGAGCCCGACTCCGCTCGGGATCGCCCACGTAGTGGAAGCGGCCCCGGTCCGCCTCGCCGAACCGACCCTCGAACCCGTCGGTGTACCAGGCCCCGATGACCGGATCCACGCACGCCACCGGATCGCCCTCCTCCAGGAGCACCTGCACCGGCAGCTCGTCCCAGGGGGCCTGCGTGGAGACGCAAAGGTCGAACGGGATCCCGGGCCAGGGCAGGAGCACCGGGATCCGGGCCAGCGGCTCGAAGCCCCGCCGAACCACCACCATGGGCTGATCGCCCACCAGGCCGCGCTGCCCGGTGGCCGGATCCACCAGGTCCACCCGGACCGCGGCGTACGGCCGCGCACCCTCGGGCACCCTGGGTCTGGACGTGCCGTCCTCAGCGCGCACGAAGACGGCGGCCTCGGCGATCCACCCCTTCGTGGCGGCCTCGCGGGCCATGTCGTCGAAGAAGCGGCAGTAGCGCTCCCGGTGCGCCACGAGGAAGGCCCGGGGATGCTCGCCGGACGCCCGCCAGCGGTCCAGGGCTTCCACGAACGCCCGCGCGCCCGCCCGTTCCTCCTCGGGAACGCGGGGGTCCACGGAGAGCCGGTGCATCTCGGCACGCCCGTCGTCGAGCTCGCCCAGGGCGAAGAGGATCGCGGCCAGGGTGGAACGCGCGGGGGCGAAGTCCGGGCGCGAGGTGAGCACGTCTTGGCAGGCCGCCTGCGCTCCGGCAGGGTCGTCCTCCTCCTGGGCCACGGCGGCCAGGGTGAGGGTGAAGAGGGCCCGCATCTGGGCGGCCTCCTCGCCCTGCGTGCCCTGGAGCAGGGCCAGGGCCCGCTCCACGTGGGGTCGGGCCTTGCCGACCTCGCCGAGCTGCATCTCCACGACGGCCAGGGCGTGCAGGAGGTCGGGTCTCTCTCCCTCCTCGGACAGGGCCTGCTCGAGGAGGCCTTGCGCCTCGGCCGGCCGCCCGTCGCCGATGCATCGCACCGCCTCCATGGCCGCCCTGTCCGCCGCATCTGCACGCTGCCGCTTCGCCGCCATGGACCCTCGGGCCCGGGTTGGGATGGAAGTCCGAGGCCCGCGGGCATATATCCCCGCGCCCCGAGGCTCCCCACCCCCTGGTGTCCCATGCCGCACGAGCCCAAGCGCCACCCTACCGGACGGGCCGTGGTTCCGGCCATGGAGGCGCACCTTCTCGTGCCCGTGCCCTGCCTGGATCACGGCTTCGTCCGGCTGGTGGACTACATGGGGGACGACAGCGCGATCGTCGAGGCCGCGCGGGTCTCCTTCGGCGGCGGCACGCGGGCGATCCGCAAGGACCGCGATCTCGTGCGCTACCTCCTGCGCAACGGGCACACGTCGCCCTTCGAGATGTGCGAGATCAAGCTCCACGTGAAGCTGCCCATCTTCGTGGCGCGACAGTGGGTGAGGCACCGCACGGCCAGCCTGAACGAGCTGTCGGGCCGCTACTCCGTGCTCGACCGGGACAGCTACCTGCCCGCCCCCCAGGACCTGGCCCGCCAGAGCACGGACAACCGCCAGGGCCGCGGCGAGGTACTCGACCCGGACGACGCGGCGCGGGTCCTGGACCTGCTGCGCCACGACGCCGAAACCTGCCACGCCACCTACGATCACCTGCTCGAGCAGCACGACCTCGCCCGGGAGCTGGCCCGCATCGGGCTCCCGCTCTCCACCTACACGCAGTGGACCTGGAAGATCGATCTCCACAACCTGCTGCACTTCCTCCGGTTGAGGCTCCACCCGCATGCCCAGCAGGAGATCCGCGTCTACGCCACCGCCATCGCGGACCTCACCCGGGCCTGGGTGCCGCTCACCTGGGAGGCCTTCGAGGACTACGTGCTCCACGCGGTCTCGCTCTCGCGGGGCGGCCTGGAGGCCGTCCGGCGGGCCTTGAGGGGGGAGCCCGTGGATCCCTCGGCGCTCGGCCTGGGCCGTCGCGAGTGGGAGGAGCTCCACGCGGCGATCCCCGAGGTGGCGTCGCCGGGGCCCGCACGGGGATAGCGCGCGTGGACCGGCCCTACGTTGCAGCCGGCGCGTTCCGGGCCGGGTCCGTCCTGGTGGGTGGGCCCGACCTCGTGCTCCTGGCCGGGCCCTGCGTGCTGGAGACCCGCGAGGCGGCCCTCCGGAGTGCGGACTTCCTGGCCGAAGTCTGTCGGAGGCTCGGGGTGCCGTTCGTGTTCAAGGCGTCCTTCGACAAGGCCAACCGTACCTCCCCAGGTGCCTTCCGCGGGCCGGGCCTCGAGACGGGGCTCGCCTGGCTCCGGGCCGTGCGGGACACGGTCGGGGTGCCGGTCACCACCGACGTCCACCTGCCGGCCCAGGCCGCGCTCGCAGCCGAGGCCGTGGATCTGCTCCAGGTGCCCGCCTTCCTCTGCCGCCAGTCCGACCTCGTGGAGGCGTGCGCCCACACGGGGCGCCCGGTGAACGTGAAGAAGGGCCCGTTTCTGGCCCCTGGGGCCATGGCCGGCGTGGTGGATCGGCTTCGTGGTGCGGGCGCAGCCGGGATCCTGCTCACCGAACGGGGAACCTCCTTCGGCCACGGCGACCTCGTGGTGGACTACCGGGGCCTGCCGGTCCTGCGCGCCCTCGGCGTGCCGGTGTGCATGGACGCCACCCATGCCTGCCAGCGCCCGCCGCTCGGCGACACCGCCTCCGGGGGCGACCGTTCCTTCGCGGCGCCGCTCGCGCGTGCGGCGGTGGCGGTCGGGGTGGACGCGATCTTCCTCGAGGTCCACGAGGATCCGGACCGGGCCCCGAGCGACGCGGCGTCCATGCTGCCCTTTTCTGCGGTGGAGCCCCTGCTCCGATCGCTCCTGGCCCTCCGGGCAGGCCTGGCCCGGGCGGACGATGGCCGGGAACCGCAGGGCCCACCGCGAGGTCTGGACATGCCATGATGCCGGCTCTCCCAGCGTGGCTCGTCGCGTTCGCGGCCCTGGCGGACCCGGCCGGGGATCCCCCGGTACAGGCCCCACCAGCGGAGACCGTCTGCCCGGCGACCACCGAGGCCCTCCCGCTTCCTCCGACGCTCTCGAGGACCGACCCGCGCCTGGCGGGACCGCGCGTGGTGGTGGTGCGAAAGGCCGCCCGTCGCCTCCTGGTGTACGAGAGCGGCCGGCTGTACGCGGACGGCGAGGGGAGCCCGGCCTGCTGGCAGGTCGCGCTCGGCGTCGATGCGAGCGGCGTCTACCCGCCCGGTCCCAAGCGACGGCGCGGGGACCGCAAGACCCCCGAGGGCTGGTACCGTACCAGCGACAAGCCGACATCGAGCTTCTACCACGCGATCCGCGTGCACTACCCCAACGCGGAGGACGTCCGGGCGGGGGTGGCCGCGGGCCTGATCGACGCCGCCCAGGCGCGTGCGGCCCGCGCTGCGCTCGGGGCGGGGCGGGTGCCGCCGCAGGACACCCGCCTGGGTGGGGAGATCCTCCTCCACGGCGGCGGGTCCTCGTCCGATTGGACCTGGGGCTGCGTGGCCCTGGACAACGCCGACATCGATGCGCTCCGGGCGTTGCTCCCCGAGGGCATGCGCACGGATCTGCTGCTCCTGCCCTGAGCTACGCTCGCGGCAGGGCACGCCGGTCAGGGAACGGCCTTCCACACCCCGCCCACGAGCCGTTCGTGGGGGCGATAGGCCGTCTTGTAGGCCATGGCCGGGCAGCCCTGGACGGCCAGGCCCAGGTAGAGCCAGTCGAGGCCGCGCGCCCTGCACCAGGCGATCTCGTGGAGGACCGAGTAGACCCCGAGGCCCAGGTGCGCGCAGTCGGGATCCCAGGTGAAGTACACGGACGACGCGGCGGTGGCCCCAATGTCCAGGATCCCCACACCCACGAGTCGATCGTCCAGGGTATAGCGCATCTCGACCGTGTCGGTGCAGGTGTGGACCAGCCAGCGGACGTAGCCGGCCTCGGAGGCGGGGGCGGCGAGCGGCTCTTCGAGCCCGCGCTCGGCCTTGTGCCGCCGGAAGAGGTCCAGGTGCTCGGGGGTGCAGGACGGCACGTGGAGCGTGACCTGCACCGCGCCGGCGCAACGGGCCCAGGTGCGCCGCTGGTCGCGCCGTGGCCGGAAGGCGCGGACCGGCACCCGGATGGCCTCGCACGCCGAGCACTCGGGGCAGGAGGGGCGGTAGAGCAGGGTGCCCACCCGGCGGTCCGAGGCGGCCAGGCTCGCGTCCAGATCGACGCCCCGCACCGG
>JAFGLY010000143.1 GCA_016927815.1 Deltaproteobacteria bacterium
AGCACCACGTCGGACTGGCCGCTGGCCACCTCGGCCACGGCGGCGCGCATGGCGTAGAAGCCGGTGGCTCCGCCGGTGGTGATCCGGACGCCCGGCTTGTTGGCCATGCCGATGATGCCGGTGAGCGCGCTCTCCGGGATGGCCTGGTGCTCGAAGATGTCGTTGTAGATTCCGTAGACCACCGAGTCGATCTCGGCCGTGGTGATCTTCGCGTCCTCGCATGCGCGCCGCGTGGCCTGCTGGAACAGGTCCCAGAACGTCGCCTCGACCCAACGGCTGCGGCAGTCCGTGATGCCGGCGCCGACGATGCCAACCTTCCTCATGATCCGGGCCTCCGGGTTCGGGGTGGGGGGACCTTCTCCCCTAACCGGCAGTCGCCCCGGCCGTGCGCTCGCTCAGCATTTCGTACGCCTGCGGCCGCCTGCCCGAGCGCGGGATCAGCCCCCGGACCGATCCGATCCCGACGGTGGTCCGCCCGTTGCCAGGTCCAGCAGGTCCGAGGCGCGGGCGGCATCGGCTCGGGAGAGCGTCCGGTGGAGTTCGGCGGTGGCCAGGGCCCCTCGAGCCTGCTCGAGGGCCAGCAGGCTCCCGCCGCCTTGGTTCAGGCGTGCCTCGGCCGCGGTCACGGCCCGACGCGCGAGATCCACGGCGGATTCGTGCTCGCGGAGCGACGCGAGCGAAGCCGCGAGCTCCCCGTGCAGGCGGATCACCTCGGCCTGGGCGCGCTCCCTCAGGGCCCGTTCGGCGGCGCGGGCCTGGGCGGCGCGGGCCGCTGCCTCGTCCCCTCGTGCGCGCACGGCCCCACCCTGGAGGAGGGGCATGGTGAGCTGCACCTGGACCTTCCAGTTCCACTGGTCGCCGAGGTAGGGCTCGGGATCCAGGTAGACGACCCCGCCGCCGGCTCCCAGCACGGGGAGGGCGCTCGCCCGGGTGGCGCTCGTGACGGCGTCCGCGGCGTCCACCCTCGCTCCGGCGGCCGCGAGGTCCGGCCTTTCGAGGCGATGGAGGCAGGTGGCCAGGGAGGGCGTCTCGGCGGGGACATCGGGCGGATCGGCGGAGATGTCGTCCAGGCCGGTCAAGAGCGCGAGCGTCGCGTCGGCCGCGGCTGCGGCGGCTCGGGCGCGCCCCTCGACGGCATGGGCGCTGGCCACGGCCGAGCGGGACGGAAGCACCTGGTCCTCCGAGGCCACCCCGTGGGTCACGAGCGTCTCGGCCAGGCTCGCCGCCCGCTCGGCCACGGCCACCGCGCCGCGGGCGTCCTCGAGAAGCGCATGGTGGCGGGCAGAGGCGTGCCACGCCTCGAGCACGGCGCCCGTCAGCGCGTAGCGGTCGGCCTCACCCTCGAGGGAGGCGAGCAGGGCGCCCTCGTGCGCGGCCCTCCGGGCCAGCCACGCAGCGGGCGCGAGCAGGGCCTGGCGCACCTGGGCGCCCGCCTGCCACTGGAACCCAGGCTGCACCACCGGCAGGTCCACGTCGTCGAACATGGAGGGCTGGACCGGAAGGCCGACGGCCTGGGCCAGGGTCATGAACTGGTCCTTGAGGTCGAGCACCACCTCGTTCTGCCAGACCGCGGCGCCCGTGGCCTCCACGCTGGGCAGCAAGGGTGCGCTCACGGTGCGGACCCGGGCCTCGGCCTCGTCCACGCGGGCCGTGGCGAGGTCGGAGATCGGTGCACGGGCGAGGGCGGCCTCCACGGCCGCGTCGAGCGGTAGGGCGTCACTGGTGGAAACCAGGAGGAGAACGACGATCATGGCACGCCTCCTTGGGGTCAGGCGGACCGCTTGCGGAACCGGAGAACGGCGAGAATCATGAGGACGAGCCCGATGGCCCCCAGCACGAGGACATCGCGGCCGAGGGTCTCGAACCCGACCCCCTTCATGAAGATGCCGCGCAGCATCGCGATGAAGTACGAGATGGGGAGCAGGGCCGCGATCTTCTGGGCCCAGGGGGCCATGTTGTCCACCGGGTACATGAGCCCGCCCAGGAGGAACGACGGCAGGACGATGAGGATGGCCGACAGCATGGCCTGCTGCTGGGTGCGGCTCACGGTGGAGGCGAGCAGGCCGAAGGCCAGCGTGGAGACGAGGTAGACCAGGCCCATCACCAACAGGTCGACGGGCGACCCCGCGAAGGGGATCTCGAACCACCAGACCCCTACCACCGTGACCAGTGCGCCCTCGATGAGCCCCACCAGCACGAAGGGTGCGAGCTTGCCCACGAGCATCTCCCAGGGGCGGATGGGGCTTGCAGCCAGTTGCTCGATGGTGCCGTTCTCCCGCTCCTTGACGATGGCCATGCCCGACAGGAGCAGGGTGGTGACGGTGAGTACCATGGCCACCACGCTCGGCACCATGAACCAGCGCGACTGGAACGTGGGGTTGTAGAGGACGCGCGGGCGGGGATCGGGCATGCCTGGGAGGGAGGGGGCGATGACGGGCGGCATCAAGACCCCCGCCTCGGCTTCGGAGGAGGCCCGGAACGCCGCGGGCGAGGGAGGCACCACCTCGGCGGCCACGACCGAGAACACCGCCTCCAGGTAGCGCTGGGCCATGATCGCCCGGTTGGTGTCGGTGCCGTCGAGCCAGACCGGCACGCGCACGGCCTCCCCGCGGTGCAGGCGGCGCGTGGTGCCCGGCGGAAGGGAGACCACCGCCTCGGCCCGCCCGAGGTCCAGGTCGCGCTCGGCGCGGGACCGGTCCTGGGTGACCTCGATCACGTCGAAGCCGGAACCGGCGTCGAGCCGCCCGGCCACCGCTCGGCTGACCGCGGTGCGGTCCTGGTCGACCACCACCACCGGGATGTCCACCACGTCGAAGTTGGCCGCGTAGCCCAGGATCAGGAGCTGGACGAGCGGAACCCCGAAGATGAGGGGGAGGTTCCGCCGGTCCCGCTTGAGGTGGATCAGTTCCTTGCGGGCCACCGCCAGCACCCGGCGCAGCGAGAAGCCGGCCATCACTGCAGGCTCCGCCGGAAGCGGCTGGTGGCCAGCAGGATCATGAGGAACGCGAAGACCACCATGGCGATGAGCTCAGGCCAGAGCACCGCTGGGCCCACGCCCTTGAGGAACACGCCGCGGACGATGCGGATGAAGTAGCGGGCGGGCACCACCCAGGAGAGGATCTGCAGGACCCAGGGCATGTTCCGGATGGGGAACACGAATCCCGACAGCAGGATGGAGGGCAGGACGGTGATCACGATGGACATCTGCATGGCCACCTGCTGGCTCCGGAGCGCGGCGGACAGGGCCAGGCCCAGGGCCTGTGCGCCCACGAGGAACAGCAGGCTCGCCCCGGACAGGAAGAGGAGCGAGCCCCGGATCGGCACCTCGAAGAGGACGTGCGACGCGAGGGTGACGCTGGCCACCTGGATTGCGCCCACCGCGAGGTAGGGCGCGAGCTTCCCGAGCATCAGCGCGGGCCCGGACACGGGCGAGACCAGGATCTGCTCGATGGTGTTGCGCTCGTACTCGCGGGCCACGCACAAGCTCGTGAGGAACGCCGAGAGCAGCATGGTCACGACCACGATGAGCCCGGGCACGATGAACCACTGCCCATTGAGCGCCTCGTTGAAGAAGACCCGAGGCTCGGCGACCAGCGTGGGCAAAGGGTCCCGGTGGCCGGCCGTGCG
>JAFGLY010000144.1 GCA_016927815.1 Deltaproteobacteria bacterium
CCGGCGCCATGTTCCTCATCCCGGGCGCGCCGGTCTACTCCTACACCTGCACGCACGCCACCTACACGTTCGACAGCCTGCTCGTGGGCAGCCAGCCCGGCTTCTTCGTCCTGGTCAAGTTCACCGCGACCTAGCCCACGGGCGTCGTCCCTCGGGGGGGCGCGCCCCGCGTCCCCCCGGGGAGGCTACTCCCACCCCGCGTAGCGCCCCTCGGGACCGAGGTAGGTGTCCGGGAGGTCGGGTACGCCGTCGCTGTCCGTGTCGTCGAAGGACGCCAGGTGGTCGCGGAGCGCCTCCCAGAGCTTGAGCTCCTGGATCCCCTTAGCCCCGACGTCGGTGTCGAAGAGCATGGCCGCCACCGACGCCACCGGGGTGCCCGCGGCGTCCTTGGGCGTGATGACGATCGCGCCGTAGGTGAGGCTCTCGAGGATGCCCATGAGGCTCGCCACGTAGGAGTCCACGGTGATGTGGTAGAGCGCGCCGGTCCCGGTGGGGATCGGCTCCCACGCGTCGCCGGTCCAGCGATCCACGGACTGGGCCCGGTTGAACTGGGAGCGCGCCATGTCGAGGTTGCAGCGCAGTCCGCTCACCTCGATGAAGTAGTCGCTGCCGTAGCTCGGCGAGATGGACGCGCTGACCTCGCAGGTGTCCACCAGCTCCTCGGCCGTGACCCAGAAGTCCACGAGCGGGTACCCGGGTCGTCCGTCCCAGCCGAAGCCGAGGGGCAGGACGCGGAAGACGTCCGCGAACGACACGAGTCCGGTCTCACCGGCCAGGAGATCGTCGCGGATGACACCCTGGGACTCGAACGCGAAGTCCATCGGGACGTCGGGCCGCACGATGTCGGCGCGAGCCCGGAAGGCGTCGGTGACGAGGTTGCCCAGGCCGGACTCGGCGCCCCCCTCCAGGGTCACGTCGCCCGGCACCTCGGCCACCGGGTCGAAGTAGCGGGTGCCGAGGACCGCGAGCGGGCCCGCGTCGAGCGCGTCCACGAACCCGTCCACGAGGGCCGTGACGCCGGCATCTCCGGCGATCGTGTCGTCCACGGCGTGCAGCGTGTAGGACTCGAGCGCCCACCCGTCGCCGTCGCGGATGAGGTCGATCTGGCCGAGCCAGGCTGCATAGGCGCCGGCCTGCACGACCACGGTGTCGCCGACGAGGATGGCCTCCTCCACCACCGTGTGCGTGTGGCCGCTGACGATCACGTCCAGCTCGGGCACGGCCTCGGCCAGGAGCACGTCCTCGGAGGTGGCCGGGTCGTCGGTGAGCCCGCTGTGCGAGAGCGCGACGATCAGGTCGGTGTCCTCGAGGTCCGCCACGGCCGCGGCGGCGGCCTCCGCCAGGCCGGTGAAGGTGACGGGCGTGGCGGCGGGTGCGACCGAGGCCGCGTTCGCCCCGATCAGGCCCAGGAGACCCACCCGGATGCCCTCCTTCTCGAGAACCAGCGTGGAGGCGATGCGGCCCTGGTCGATGAGCGCCTCGATGGCGTCGTCCGCCGGGTTCGAGGGATCGGTCACCAGGTTGGAGGCCACGATGGGCACGTCCACGCCCTTGGCGTCGCCGGCCTCGATGACGGCGGCCAGGTCCGCGGGCCCCCAGTCCCACTCGTGGTTGCCGATCGTGGTGGCGTCGTAGTCCATGGCCTGGAAGACCTGCAGCTCCGGGGCCTCGGTGGTGTCCAGGAGCTGGAACAGGCTGCCGGCCCGCCAGTCGCCCGCGTCCACGAGCAGGACCGGGTGGTCGGACGCGGACCGGATCTGCTCCACCAGGGCGGCGATGCGGGCCACGCCGCCGATGGTGCCGTCGTCTCCCGCCACGTCCGGGGTGTACTCGGCCTCGGGGCCATACCCCACGAGATGGACGTGGAGATCGTTGGTGTGGAGGATCGTCAGGCGCTCCGGCGGGGTCCCGGTGTCGTCCTCGTCGTCACATCCGGCAAATCCGGCAGTCAGGAGCGCGAAGCTTGGGAAGAGAAGAGAGAAACGGGGCATGGGCCACCTCCGGTGGCGGGATTGTACGACGGATCGGACGGAAGGGGTAGGGACCCTACCGGGACGCCGAACGGGTCCACTCGTCCAGCCAGGCCAGCACGGTCTCGTGCCACAGGATCGAGTTGGCCGGCTTGAGCACCCAGTGGTTCTCGTCGGGGAAGTGCAGGAACTTCGAGGGAATCTTGCGCCGCTGCAGGGCGGTGAACGTCATCATGCCCTGGGTGTCCACCACGCGGAAGTCCCGCCCGCCGTGGATCACGAGCGTGGGCGTGCGCCACTTCCCCACGAGGTCGATGGGATTGTGCTTCGCGTACCCCTCGGGGTGGTCCCAGGGGGTGCCGCCGTGGTCGTGCTCGGGGAACCACAACTCCTCGGTGTCGTAGTACGCGGCCCGCTCGTCGAGGTTGCCGTCGTGGACGACCAGGCAGCGGAAGCGGTCGGGCCAGGCGCCTGAGATCCAGTTGATCATGTACCCCCCGAAGGAGGCGCCGAGTGCACAGACCCGATCGCCGTCCATCCAGGGGTTCTGGGCGAGCGCGGCCTCCAGCCCCTTCTGGAGATCGGTGAGCGGCTTGCCGCCCCAGTCCCCGGCGATGGCGTCCGTGAAGGCCTGGCCGTACCCGGTGGACCCGTGGAAATCCACCATCACCACGCCGTAGCCGGCGCCGGTGTAGGTCTGGGGGTTCCAGCGGTAGTGGAAGTCGTCGCCCCAGGCACCCTGGGGCCCCCCGTGGATCAGGAAGGCGACCGGGTAGCGCTTCGCCGGATCGACGTTCGCGGGCTTCAGTACCCAGCCCTCGACCGGCTCGCCGTTCCAGCCCTCGAAGACCAACCGGGACACGGCCCCCATGCGCACGGCAGCGAGCCGATCCCGGTTGACGTGGGTCACCCTGCGCTCCTTCCCGCCTTTGCGGGGAAGGGTGAACAGGTCCACGGGGGAGGAGAGCGAATCTCGTGCAAAGAGGATCCGGTCGCCGGCCAGCTCGGGGGAGCGGACGGTCCCGCCGCCGACGAGGGGGCGGACGGCCCCCGACCGCGCGTCTATGGCGAAGAGCACCCTCTGCCCGTGGTCTTCGGCCACGGCGTAGATCGTCCGGCCGTCGGGAGCCCACAGGAGGGAGCCCGGAGAGCGGTCCCAGGCCTCGGTGAGCACCCGGTCCGGGCCATCGATGCCGTCGCGCAGCACCACGCGGAACCGGTCGGCCTCGTACCCCGGAACCTGCATGGCGAGGTACGCGAGGGTCTTCCCGTCCGGAGAAAAGGCCGGCGCCGTATCCCAGGCGGGGTTGCCGGGCGTGAGCTCCCGGGGTGGGGCAGATCCGTCGAGCGGCGCGTACCAGAGGTCGAAGTCGGTGGACCAGGCCTCCTCCCGGCCGACGTGCCGGGCCGCGAAGACCACGCCTCTGCCTTGGGGCGCGAAGGCGACCTCCTCCATGCCGCCGAAGGGCTTGGAGGGAGCGTCCGCGTCCATGCCCTTCATCACGTCCACCGGTGCTCCGCCCGCGATCGGGACGGCGAACAGGTGGGATCGTCGGCCGTCCCACCACGCGTCCCAGTGGCGGAAGAGCAGGCGGTCGTAGAGGTGGCCGGTGGCTTTCTCGGCGGCGACCGCCTCCAGGCGCTTCGCGGTGGCGTCCGGGCCGTCGGCGTCCACGAACACGTCCATCGCCACGAGCAGCGTCGCCCCGTCGGGCGCGAGCAGGTACCCGTGGACATCCAGGGGAAGGGACGTGACGGGCTGGGCCTCCCCTCCGTCGACCGGAAGCCGCCAGACCTGAGACGTCCCGGATCGCCCGGTGAGGAAGTAGACCCAGTGTCCGTCCGGGGACCAGCGCGGATCGCTGGCGCCGGCCTCGTGGGTGGTGAGCCGCCGGGGCTCTCCGCCGTCGATCCGGGTGAGCCAGAGATCCGCACGACGCCGGTTGGCCTCCAGGTCCAGCCGGCTCAACACGTAGACGACACGACGGCCGTCGGGGGACACCTGGGGATCCGAAAGGCGGTCGAAGGCCACCAGGTCGTGGACGGTGAGCGGGTGGGGGTCCTGCGCGAAGGCGGAGGAGGCGACGAGACCGGCAGCGAGCACGAGGGGCGCGAGGGGCATGCGGTTCTCCCAGGGACGGGGACGGACGGACAAGCGTAGCGTCCGCTCCGGGGACGGGAAAGGGGCACGCCCCTGCGGCGAGGGGGGTCCGCCCGTCTAGGGCGCCTCGGCCTCGGAGGCTCTCAACCGGATCAAAACCCCCTCCTCGCGCAGGAGGCGGCGCACCTCGTCCCGATCGTAGATGGCGAGATTGCGGAGGACGGTCGAGAGATCCTCGGTGGAGGCGTCCAGGTGGCCGAGCGCGTCGCGCGCCTCGCCCACCGCGGCCCGGGCGTCGCCCAGGAGCGCCGGGGCACCGGCCGTGACCTCCTCCGCCTGGGTCAGCACCCGATCGGCCCGCTGGAGGATGGGGCGAGCCTCGGCCGCCACGGCCCGGACCTCCTCCGCCGCCCGGCGGGCGTCGAGTGCCAGCGCGGGGGCCTCGCCACTGGCCTCCCTCAGGTTGTGGAGGAGCGCCTCGGCGTCGATCAGGATGCGCTTCATGCGCTCGGGATCGTCCGCGAAGGCCCCAGAGACCGCGTCCAGGGCACGACCGAGCGCCCGAGGATCCGCGGAGGCGAGGAGCGGACCCAGCGCGTCGAGCATCTGGTCGATCTCCACCTGCCCGGCCGTGGCTTCGATCCGATCCCCGTCCTGGAGCGGCTCTGCCCCGGGCGCACCCGGCTCCAGGGCCAGGTACTTCTCGCCCAGGACCGAGCGGGCCCGGATCCGGGCTCGGACGTCCCGACCGAGTTCCATGTGGCCGTCGATCGCGAGGTCCACCCGGGCCCGCCCCTGCTCCACGCCCAAGGACTCCACCCGTCCGGCCTCCACCCCCGCCACGCTCACCACCGCACCCTTGGTGAGCCCGGCGACATCGTCGAAGAGGGCACTCACGTGGATGGAGCCCCGGTCCATGCGGAGGGCCCCCGCCTGCACGGCCATGTAGGCGAGCACCGCGAGGCCCACCAGGAGCAGCACGCCCACGGCCACCTCGTGTCGGACGGCGCGGCGTGCGGCGCTCACCGTCCCTCTCCGGGATCGAAGGCGGACACCGGCGGAGCGAGGTTGCGGCGGAGGAAGGACTTCACGATCGGGTTTCCGGACCGCACGAAATCGGCGGTTGGCCCGTATTCCACCAGCCGACCCTCGTAAAGCATGCCCACGAGGTCGGCGACCTTCACCGTCCCGACGATGTCGTGGGAGATGATCACGAACGTGATGCCCAGGCGCCGTTTCATGTCCAGGACCAGGTCATCGATCTGGTCGCTGGTGAAGGGGTCCAGGCCGGAGTTGGGCTCGTCGAAGAGCACCACCTCAGGCTCGAGCACGATGGCCCGGGCGAGGCCCACCCGCTTGCGCTGGCCGCCCGAGAGCGAGGCGATGGGTCGATCCTCGAACCCCGGCAGTCCCACCCACTCCAGCTTCTCGGCCACGCGGCGGTCCCGCTCGGCCCCCGCGAGATCCCTCCGGTGCTGATCCAGGGGAAAGGCCACGTTCTCGCCCACGGTGAGGGAGTCGAACAACGCACCGTCCTGGAACAGCATGCCGATCCGCCGCCGCGCGGCGAAGAGCTCGCGCTCCGGGGCCTCGGTGACGTCGTGCCCGAACAACCGGACCGTGCCGGCATCGGGTTTGAGCAGGCCCACCAGCACCTTGAGCAGCACCGACTTGCCGGCCCCCGAGGGCCCGATGATGGCCGTGGTGAGACCCGAAGGGAAACGGAGCGTGACCGAGTCCAGCACGGTGATCTCTCCGAACCGCCGGGTCACGTCCAGCAGCTCGATGACGGGCGGGACGACCGGGGAGACGTCAGCCATAGAACACCACCGAGAGGAGGTAGTTCAGGCATACCACCGCCACGCTCACGGTCACGACCGCCGCGTTGGTGGCCCGGCCCACGCCCTCGGGCCCGCGCCCTGCCTGGAACCCGAAGAAGCACGAGACGAGCGCGATGATCACGCCGAACGCGAGTCCCTTGACCATGGAGAAGGCCAGGTCCGCTCCGGTCACGGTGGCGCGGGCCTCGGCGAGGAACACGGCGCCGCTCTGCCCGAGCTGCAGCACGACCACCGCCCAGGAGGCGAGCAGCGTGACGAAGATGGCCAGGATCGTGAGGGCCGGCAGGACGAGCACGATCCCCAGCAGGCGGGGCGCCACGAGATACCAGAGCGGGTTGACCGCCATGACCTCGAGCGCGTCGATCTGCTCGCGGATCCGCATGACCGCGATCTGGGAGGCCATCTCGGTCCCCGCCTTGGCGGCGATCATGGCCGCCGCGATCACCGGCGCCATCTCCCGCACGCCCGCCATGGCCACGAACGTGCCCACCAGGTTCTGCCCACCCAGTTGGGCGAAGGCGTTCGCCCCCTGCAGAGCCAGGTTGGTGCCCACGAAGACGGCGATGACCAGCAACACGGGAAGGCTGCGGACACCGATCCGGAAGGCCTCCTCCAGGATGGCGCCGAGCGAGGGCGGGCGGCGGGCCATCGCCCGCCCGAAGTCCACGAGGAAGTACGCGAACCGTCCAGCACTCTCCAGGAACCTCACGATGTCCCCCCACCGAAGAAGGCCGAGGTGAGCAGGTAGTTCGCGGCGATGAACACCAGGATCGACCACACCACGGTGTCGTTGACGGCCTTGCCCACGCCGGCCGCGCCACCCCGGGCGTGGTACCCGAAGAAGCACGAGAGAAGGCCGATGATGGCGCCGAACACCGTGGTCTTGAGCACGCTCGCCCACAGGTCGCCTGGGGTGGTCATGTCCCAGAGCGCCGCCCAGAAGGTCCCAGCCGGCTCCCCCTGAATCCAGACCGCCGAGACGTAGCCGCCCAGAATCCCGGACACGCAGCCGAGCACGTTGAGGAGCGGACACGCGATCACGAGCGCGATGGCGCGGGGCGCCGCGTGGTATGCCACGCTGTCCACGGCCATCACGTCCGTGGCATCGATCTCCTCCTTGATGCGCATGGCCCCGAGCTCGGCCGCGAACGACGAGCCGCCCTGGGCCGCCACCAGGGTGCTCGCCATCACCGGGGAGAGCTCCCGGATGATGGCAGCGGCCACGAAGGGGGAGAGCAGGCGCTCGGCGCCGTACATCCGGAAGATCTGGAGGCCCTGGAGCGCCATGACCATGCCGAACGGGAACACGACTGCCAGCACGGGGGCGAGGCACCGGATCACCACGGTGTGGAGGTGGAAGGCCAGGGCGCTCAACGGCATCCTGCCCGTGAGCACGCCCTGCACGATCCGAGCCGCGAAGAGCCCGATCTGTCCGAGCAGGGCGAGCGTGCCCATCACGATCCGCGCCTCCGTGGCCCGGCCGTTCGGCTCCGGTTAGGCGCGCTTTCCCGGCCCGGTCGCCGGCCGGGCCGGAGCCGCCCATGCGCCGCGTCGCCTTCCTGCTCTTCGCCCTCGTCCTCCCCGGTGTCGCTGCGGCCGAGGACGCCTGGACCACCCGGGCGGTGGACGCCCTGCGCTGGCCGGGCCAGGAGGTGGTGAGCGTCCGGCTCGAGGCGGGGTCCCGGGTCGTGGTGGTGGTTCGGGACGACACGATGGTGCGGGTCCGCCACGAGGCCGACTACGGCTGGGTCCCCCTGGACGCCCTCTCCGCCGAACCCCCGGCCGATCTGCCCCCGGAGGCGCCTGCCGCCCCGGACGATCCGCCCGCCGAGGAGGCTCCCGCCCGAACCGGGTGACGTCACGTTCCGTGCCTGCCCTGCCGGGACGGCATCACGGCGGGGTCCCAGGCATCTCGAAAACGGTGACCCCCACGGTGGTGCCCTCGGCACCCCGGCTCGTCCAGATGACGATGAGGGCGGGCACGTCGTCGGTCGCCTCGGAGATGACCCCCGTACAGGCCTCCGCGGGCATGGGCAGGGCGCCCCGGGCGAGCGGCCGGTCGGCGCGCCAGACCGTCACCTCGGGGGCATCCGTGGGGGTGGGCCGGTGTACCGAGGCCCACTCCACGAGGCCGTCCCCGGCCAGATCGCCGCGCGCGATGGGGACCGGCCCCTCCGGGCGCTCGACTTCCGCGCTCCGGGAGCGATCCGCGAGTGGATCGTGGGATCCCGGGCGCACCGGAGCCGTGCAGGGACTCGACAGGTCCTCCCAGCCCAGGGCATCCGTGGGCAGCACCACCGGCTTCCCCCCTTTGAGCACGTCCATCGCGGGGCGACCCGGACGAGTGGGATGCCCCAGGAGGATCTCGCCCGGCCGGAACCAGACCACGGCGTCTACCGCGCTGCTCGCCGCCAGCGTGCGCAGGGTGGGCAGGACATCGGCGGCCGCGCCCGGAGAGGCGTCCAGCAGGGTGGCCGGCAGGAGGACGGCGAGGGTAGAAAGGCGGGGCACGGCCAGGGCTCCGGGCGTCAGGGGTACAACCCGCGGGACCTGCTTCCTATCCCGCTTCCCGTGCGGACGCCGGATGTCCTACCCCCACCCCCGGGGTGCCGTTAGGACGAGGACGAGCGCGAGGGCGACCCCGACGCCGATCTCCGCGCTCCATCGCCCGCCCCCTCCCGGACCGACCCTCCCCCCCGAGCACCCCCGTGCCGCCTGCCGCCCTCCAGGATCTCACCGTCGCCGTCCTCGCGTCGGGATCCAACGGCAACTGCACGTGGATCGGGGCCGGTGGGAGGGGGATCCTCGTGGATGCCGGGATCAGCGCCCGGCAGGTCCAGCTTCGTCTCGACGCCGTGGGTCTTCCGGCGGCTCCCATCGACGCCGTCTTCGTCACCCACGAGCACCGGGATCACGTCCAGGGAGCGCGTGTGCTCTCGTCCCGACTGGGGTCCCACCGCGGTCGAACCGTCCCCTTCTACATGACCGCGGGCACTGCCCGCCATCTTCCGCCGGGCATGGCGCCGGACGCGGTGGAGGAGGTGGGAATCGAGGACATCCTCCGGGTCGGACCGTTCGAGGTACGGCCCGTCTCCATCCCGCACGACACCGCCGATCCCGTGGCCTGGCGCGTTGCGTGCGACGGCGTCTCGGTGGGCGTGGTCACCGATCTCGGGCGGGCCACCCCGCCGGTGGTGGATCTCCTCCGAGGGCTCGACCTGGCGGTCCTCGAGTTCAACCACGACCTCGAGATGCTGCTGGAGGGCCCCTACCCCTGGCACCTCAAGCAGCGGATCCGCGGGAACCAGGGCCACCTCTCCAACGAGCAGGCGGCCGACCTCCTCTACAGCTCGCTCGGCCCTCGCCTGAAGCAGGTCGTCCTGGCCCACCTGTCCGAGGAGAACAACCGCCCGTCGCGAGCCCTGGCCGCAGCCCGGAACGCCCTGGTCCGTGCGGGGGCCGAGGATCGGGTCCAGGTCCGGGCGGGCTCCCGGTACGAGCCCACGCCGCCCATCCGGCTCCCCCTGCGGGAAGGCTGACCCGCACCCGTCGGCCCACTGGCCCCCAGGGGCGCAGGGGAATACCCTCCGGGGTCCCTGGAGGTCCCATGCAGGTCCTGGTGGTGGTCGGTTCCATGCGGGAGCGCTCCACGACCCGTCACGCCCTGGCCATCGCGGCCCAGGGCGCGTTCGAGGCCGGAGCCCGCGTGGACTGGGCCGACCTGAAGGACCTGGCGCTCCCCTTCTGCGACGGCCGGACCGATCGGGACGCCTACGGGCCCGCGGTGACCCGATGGAGGGAGCGGATCCGATCCACGGACGCCTTTCTCGTCGGATCACCGGAGTACTGGGGCTCCATGACCGGAAGCTTGAAGAACGCCATCGACCTGCTCGAGGCGGAGGCCTTCCACGGGAAGATGGTGGGCCTGCTCGCGGTCGCGCGGGGAGATGCCGGCGCCATGAACACGCTCAACCAGCTCCGGCACGTGTTTCGATGGATGGGTGCCTGGGTGCTGCCCACCCAGGTATCGATCCCCCGCGCCCGCGAGGCCTTCGACGAGGAGGGTCGTGCCGTCCGCCCCGGTCTCGAGGAGGAGCTCCTCGGGCTCGGGCGAGAGGTGGTCCGATATGCCCGTCTTCTCGCCGGAAACGGTCATGCTCCCGCCGGCACCCGAGGAGAGGGGGTGCCACCGGGTCCCGGCCCGAAGTAGGATCCCCTCGACGGGGCCGTCGTGAACCGGTGACCCCTGCCCCCGGAGGGATCCATGAACGACTGGCAACGCGACAAGGCGGACCTGATTGCCCAGTGGGCCTTTGACACGCGACCCATCCTGGGTCGCTTCCACCTGTGGCTCGACGATGTCGAGGTGGAGTGGGTTCGGGGCGAGCCGGCGCGGGAGTTCACCCGGGAGATCTCCTTCATGGGCGGCAAGATGGAGCGCATGTTCGCCATGATGGCCGCCGTCACCGCCCTCGGCACGCAGATCTTCGGACGCTACGGCGAGGGGGTGGGCCTCGATCGGCACGGGCTCAACCAGGTCAAGAAGGATGCCGACGCGATCTCCGCCTACGCGATGAGCGAGAGCCTGTGGTACCTCTCGCGCCACCTTCCGGAGAACCACGCCATCCTGGTGTGCCTCGGCGAGGGCCTCATGCCCAAGGCGGGGGAGACCCCGGAGATGGGATCCAATCCCCAGTTGGGATTCGGCCGCGTGTACGCCCGACCCGAGGTGGCCCGCCAGGTGGACGGCCTGGTGATGCGCCTGCTCAACGAGCCCGGGTTCGTGTTCGACGACTTCTACGAGGAGGTCCACCGGAGGGGCATCACCCTCTGGGGCGCGGCCATCGACACCCTGGAGAACACCTCCCGCTTCGCCAAGGGCGCCACGAGCGGGCCGCTCACGGTGATCCATGTCTTCGACCAGCCGCTCCGCGTGTCCCGCCCCTACGAGGGCTACGTGGGCAACCTGATCCTCCCTCGCGAGCTGGTGGACAAGGCGGCCGAGCAGTCCGTCCTCATCAACTTCCGGACCCCACGCGCCCTGGTCCTGCAGGCCATCGAGCAGACATGGCCCGGGATCCGGCGTCCGAACGTGCACGTCTGGTCTCTGGGGGGCAGGAGTCGCGTCGCGCGGATCGGTGGCCTGTGGGAGGAGTGGCGACGGGAGGGCGTGCACGTCGTCGAGGACGGGTGGATCCTGCCCAGCGGCCTCCCTGCGTTCACGGAGTCGGGCACCTACGCCCCGACCTTCAGCGTGGGGTCCTGGACCGACGACGGGGGGGAGGTCCACCTCTTCATCGTGGACGGGTACGCGGCTTCGGCCGAGGCGATGCAGGCCGCGTCCCTCGGACCCATGCTCGGCCTCGACGTGTCCATGTGCGTGTTCACCTCCCGCTTCAACCTGTCCTACGAGCGAGAGCGGGACGTGATGCGCCTGGACCCCACCGCGCCGGGCTTCGAGGCCTGCCTGGGCACGCTCCTGGGTGCGGACCCCGACCCGGCCACGGCCGACCTGTACCGGGCGATGATCCAGGAGGCCGCCGGCGCCGGTCTGCCCGTGTGGAAGCCCGTGCTCTCCGTGGACGACTTCTTTCCCGAGAAGGCGTGGGAGGTCCTCGCGATCAACGGCTACATGCTGCCGGATCCGTACTCCGGCGCCCCTGGGGTCGAGCCGCTGGGCGAGGGGCGCTACCGGGTCTGCGTCCGCCTGGCCACCGCGCGGGGGGACAAGCGCATCCACTTCATGCTGCGCCTCATGGAGTCCGCCCAGGAGAGCCGGCTCGTGTTCAACCCGCTCCTCAACCGCTTCCTGGCCGGCGAGGACTTCCAGAACCGGGCGGTCAAGATCTCCGATTCCGGCCGGATCCGGAACGAGCTCCAGACCCTGTGCGTGGAGGCCCTGGAGTTCCTCGAGGGCAACCGGGTGCGGATCCACTTCGACCGCATCCCCGTGGAGGTCATCTCCCGCAACTCCCAGCGCACCCTGCTCGAGGTGCTCACCTGGTACCAGACCCGACATCCCCGCTGGTTCTCGTGGCTGGAACTCGTCCTGCCCAGCGGAGGGGACGCATTGAGCTGATCATTCGCGTTGAGCCCGGACCCCACAGGGGTGGATCCGGGCGGAGGCCAGGAACGCATCCACGACACTCCAGGACCTTCGTCGGCATCGCCGTCGTGGCCTGCCGCACGAGGGAACCGGTCGGAAACCGTTTCAGCGGATACCGCCCTGGCACCGTCGTCGGAGTCCGGATGCCCCGAAACGCCCACGGCCCTGGATCCGCATTGACGTTTGGGAGGCGGGTCCCGTAGAGTCGGCCGTATCGGTTCTTTCCCCCCCCCAGACGACCGGAGACACCCATGGACACCCGCGCGCTCGCCGCCAGCTCCATCCTCTGCATCCTCGCCGCATGTGGAGGCGAACCCGGATCCGACGCCGATGTGACCGCCCTCCAGGAGCAGGTGGACGCGCTAAAGACCCAGCTCGACGAGATGGCGGCCCAGCTCGAGACCCTTAGCACCCAGGCCGACGCGAGCGCGGCTCTGGATGCCGAGCAGACGGCGGACATCGCCGATCTGGACACGGACCTGTCCGCGCTGGAATCGACGGTGGAGGGCCAGGTCTCGGACATCGCGGACCTTCAGACCACCGACTCGGGCCATACCAAGGCCATCGCCGCCCTGGAGGCCGACGTCGCGGAGCTCCAGTCGAACGTCTCGGGCATGGAAACGACCCTGGGAGGGTTCGTTTCCGCAATCGGAGAGGTGGAGGCGGGCATCGCAGGCGTCGAGGACGGCCTCCTCGCCCAGAGTGCGGACCTCTCGACTGTGGAGTCCACGGTGGCGAGTCAGGCCACCCAGATCGCGAGTCTCGAGGGGGACGTCGCGACCCTGGAGGGAGACGTCGCGACCCTGGAGGGAGACGTCGCGACCCTGGAGGGGGAAGTCGCGAGCCTGGAGGGGGGCGTCGCGAGCCTGGAGGGAGACGTCGCGACCCTGGAGGGAGACGTCGCGACTTTGCAGTCGGACCTGGGAGACCTCGAGTCGGACCTCGCGGCCATCGACCTGGGCGCCATGGACGACCTGTTCACCTACCTGACCGTGGACACGTCCGCCGACGCGATCACGTTCGCCGGCGCCAACGTCTACATCCAGAGCGGATCGGGAAGCACCTTGGGCACGGTGAACGGGTTGGGCAACCTCATCATCGGGTACGACGAGTCCAGCGGCGACACCAAGACCGGATCCCACAACCTGGTCCTGGGGGTGTACGCCACCTACACGTCCTGGGGTGGCCTGCTCATGGGCTACGATCCCTACGCCTCCGGAATGGGCGCCCTGGTGGCCGGCCACACGAACACGGTCTCCGGCGATTACAGCTCGGTGGTCGGCGGCTACTCCAACACGGCCTCAAACGACTGGGCATCGGTCACGGGAGGCAGATCCAACACGGCCTCCGGCTACTTCTCCTCGGTGACGGGCGGCGCGTACAACACGGCTTCATACTACTTCGCCTCGGTGACGGGCGGCGAGAACAACACCGCCTCCTACTACTACACCTCGGTGACCGGGGGATACTCGAACACGGCCTCCACGGCCGACTACGCATCGGTGACCGGCGGAAGCGGCAACGAGGCCTCGGGCACCGCCAGCACGGTGACCGGGGGCTACCACGGCGAGGCCACGGGACTGGGCTCGGTGGTGTCGGGGGGCATCTACGGCCTGGCCTCCGGGCCCTACACATCCGTGACCGGCGGCTACGACACCGAGGCCTCCGGCTTCTACAGCTCGGTCACGGGAGGCGCCTACAGCCTCGCCTCGGGCCAGGCATCTGCCGTGGTCGGCGGCTACGAAGGGTACGCCTCAGCCCAGTACGCCACCGTCGGCGGTGGCAACGCCACCACGGTCAGCACGATCTACGGATTCGACTACTGATTGTGCTCTGGATGAAGAGGTCGTCGATCTGGTGGCGGGTGGGCTCACGGGTTCCGGACCCGGAGGTTAGGCCAGAAACGGTGCCGCCGCACGTCTCCCGGGATGCGGTGGAGCGTGAAAGCCAGGAAGGAACGAGATGCGCGTCCGGATCCTGTCGCACATGGGCCGTGAAGGTTTCGGAGAGCGGTTCCTCGCCGAGCGTGACGGGCCGGACGGCCCGCGACCCTGCGAGGTACGCTGGGCCCCCGAGTCCCGGGATTCCAGGGGCGCGGAAGCCATGGCCCGCGTCCGCGACGCCGGGCTCCTGCTCCAACTCCATCCCGACCCTCTCGTGCCCGAGGTGTGGGCCGTGGTGCCTGCCTGGAACGGCCTCGCGGTGGTGGCCGAGTCGAGCGGCGGCACCCCGCTCCACCAGATCGACGCACGGCCGTTCCCACAGCCTGTGATCCTGGAGATCCTGCGCCAGGTGGCGGACCTGCTCCACCGGCTCCACACACGGGTGGACCCGGACACGGGAGAGGCGCTCTGGATCCTGCACCGGAACGTCTCCACGGAGTGCATCGCGCTCCGCCCCGACGGCACGATCCGCGTCACGGGGTTCGACCGCATGTCCACCACGTGGACGGCCCGGGAGGCCGAGACCGGTGTCGTGGACATGAATCCCGGCGCACGCCTCGCTCCCGAGCAGCTGGCCGGTCAGGCCTTCCATGCGAGCGACGTGTACCTGCTCGGCCTCGTGGGGGTGGACCTGCTTTCGAGTGCCAGGCGGGTCTCCGGCTTCGCGCACCGGCTGGCCATGTGCATCTGCGACTCCGAAGGGTTCGTCCAGATCCGCGACGAATGCCTCCAGGACCCCGCCCTGGAGGCCTCCGAGGGTCTACGCACGCTTCTGGCCGACATGCTCGAGGAGGATCCGCAGAAGCGGCCGTCGGGTCGGGACGTGGCCCGACGCGCGGCCCGGCTCGGTGCCGATCCCGGCATGCTCCGGGACTTCTGCGGTCGGCTTCCGCCTTTCGCCTCTCCGGTCGGGGCCACCCACCCGTTCGTGGGACGCGCGCTCGAGGTGGACGACCGGTCCCACACCGACAGCCCTCCACCGCCGGTCACGGCCGACCTGTCGGCCTCCTCCCTCCTCGACGCGCCCGATGCCCCGCCGGTGCTGCCTTCCCGTCCCCAGGCGCCGGTTCCGAAGCCCCCGCGCCCGATGGATCTTCCCGTGCAGGGCGCCGCTCACACGCCCGTGCCGCGCGTGTCGGACACCCCGCACCGTCCCCGGCTGGGCAACCTCCCCCCCACGCCACCGTTCGTGAACACCGCCACGCCTCGCGATCGGTCGACCGTCCGGATCACCACGGTCACGCCGGCCTCGCGGCGCGTCGCGCCCAGCGAGGCGCCTCCCCCGCTCCCCGAGGGGACGACGACCCTGACCCCTGCGCGACCCGAGGCGCCCGTGCCGCCGCCGATCGATCCGCCCGACGACACGGTGGACGAGGCCGCCCTCGCGCGCATGCAGGGCCCCGGCAGCACGGTGGGCCTGGTGGTCGTGATCGCCGTGGGGCTCCTCCTGCTGCTCGCGGCGATCGGGGCCGCGGCCTGGTGGGGCCGGACCTACTTCCTCCCCTGATCACCCGCCCGACTCGCGGTCGGGGGCTTCGAAGAACGCCGAAGCCGCAACCAGTGCGGCCCGCGTGCCGTCCGCCTCGCCCGACAGCCGTCGTGCCTCCCGGGCCCACACCTGGGCGAGGTCTCCCTCCTCGGCCAGGGCCCGGCGCAGGGGATTGAGCGCCGCGAGGCCGGCTGGGACCGCGGACTCCCGGGTAGCCTCGTCGTGGAAGGCGGAGAGGCGATCCGAGATGCTGGACAGTGGTGGGGCCACGGCCGCTGCGAACCGAGCAGCCTCGGCAGCGCGGGCGAGGTCCGCGAGGTCCTGTCCCAGCCCTCCGGGCCCCTTGGCGGGGCGTCCAGAGGCGAGGTCCACGAGCAGGCCCAGGGCCGCGAGGTCGTGCACCTGTCGATCCGCCTGGGACCGGGCCGATGCCAGGCTGGCGGACCACCCGAGCACCGCGGCTTCGAAGGCCGCCTGCCGCCCGGCGAGGTCTCCTTCTGCGGCGACCGTCCCGAGGGTGTCCGACAGCGCCGTGGCGGCGCCGATGCGGGCCTGCAGCTCGTCGAGGCGGGGGCGGGGGATCGTCTCGGCCGCGAGGCCCGCGGCGGAATTGGCCTGGTAGCCCAGGTCTCCGCCTGCGATCGCCCCTGCGTCCGAGATCGCCTTCCCGGTCCCCGCCCCGGTGTACAGGCCTCCCGCGAGGCCGACCAGCAGCACGCTCGTCTTCTCGACATCGTCGCAGAGATCGATGAACGTGCGGATCTTCGCCCGTTCCTCCCGGTCCGCGTTCACCGAGGCGTCCACCGCGCGGGCCCGGGCGCGGTCGAGGGCGGCGCCCAGGGCGGCCCGCGTGGCCTGGACCTCGGCGATACCCGCCAGGATCTCCGGGCCAGGCTGGAGGGCGCTGCCCTGCGCCTCCAATCCGTCGGCCGCCGGTCCCAGCTGCCGGCGAGCCTGGACCGCCTTTGCGGCGATTGCACCGGACGCCACGCAGACCTGCCCGTCCTCCCCGATGTCCGCGAGCCCGGAGGCGGCCAGGCAGCCCAGCACCTCGTCCCGGACGTCCCAGGCCTGGGCGGCGGTCTGGAGGGTGGTGACCAGCGTGGTGCCCAGGATGTCCTCGATCCTGCCCACGCGGGCGTGGACGAGCATCTCCCGCTGGGCGTCCTCCCGGAGGATCGTACCCACCGAGGACCCGAAGAAGCCTCCACCGAAGCGCCGACCTGCGTCCTCGTGGGCCTCCCGGCAGGCCGCCTCCCGCTCCTGGCTGCGCAGAAGGCCGGCCTGGAACGCCTCGCCGGCCTGCCCGACGAGATCCTTCGGAGCGCCTCCCTCTGGAGAGAGGGCCAGCGTCGTCGCGGCGGCGGCAGCGTCCGTGCCGGCGCGGGCGCGTGGGGCCGAGCCTTTCTCGCGGTCTCGGGGCACACCGGAAGGCGCCCGGGAGGGCTCCGGGCCGGGCATCCACGTCCCCTCGATCCCGCCCGCATCCTCGCCGGCTCGCACCCGAGCCTTGGGGAGGGCCGGCCGGGATCGGCCCGTCGTCCTTCCGGGGTCGGATCTACGGTCGTGCGGGCCCGACCCGCCGTTGCGCCCCCCGGAATCGGATCCGCGGTCGCGCGGGCCCGACCCGCTGCCGCGCCCCCCGGGGTCGGATCCGCGGTCGCCAGGGTCAGTATTGCCCGTGTGCACCCCGAGATCGGCGTCATAGCCGCCTTCCTCTCCTGCCTGGATGCGCAGCAGCACCTCGGCGTTCCCGATGCGGGCCTGCAAGGCGAGGGCGACGTCCGCGGGGCGGGTGGGGAGGGTCGAGCGGCGGGCCGATCGACCGACGCCTTCCTGGCCGGAGGGTACGCGACGGGTCTGGGTCTCCTGGCGACCGGCGCGGCGAAGGGCGTGCATGGGAACCTCCTCTGGCTCGGAGGAGAAGCCAGGATCGTGCCAACGGGCCGCGCGGATCTCCGAACCGCTCGATTCCGTTCCAACGCCTGTTTTCCAGGACCCCTCCCCTCGCCGTACCCCCCCGGGGGTGTCGGTGGGTGTCGGACGCCGGTGTCGGTCCGACACCCCCCCCACGGCAGCCGGCATGTCGGGCGTCGCCCGGTTTCGGACCGATTGGAGGCTTGAACCCTGGATTGCCGACGAATGGAGGGGGATCGGGCGTGGGCTCGATCTTGGGGCCGGGCTCGAGTGCGCCGCGCTTGACATCCCCCCCCTCCGCCCGTACCGTGCCGAGGGCCCATCGGACTCCCGGTCGCCTCCAACCTCTCGCCCCCCACGCCCCCCATGCCTCTTGCCTCGAACATGCTCTCCGCGCCGGGTATCGGCCTCCTCTTCGCGCTGGGGCTCTGCGGCTGCCGGCCACCGGCCGGCGACACCTCCGGCCCCCCTGCATGGGAGCCCGCGAGGACCGTGGTCCTCTTGACGGTGGACAGCCTGCAGGCGCACTTCCTGTGGGGGTACGACCAGGGCTGGGACACCGCGCCGTTCCTGCGGAGCCTGTTCGAGGAGGGCGTCCTGCTCCCCAACGTCCAGGCCGCTCGCAACCTCACGGGCCCCGCGCTCACCAGCCTCTTCACCGGCACCTACCCGCGGGACCACAAGGTGCGGGGCGGGGACACCTGGGATCCGTCCTTTCCCCTGCTCTCGGAGCGCTTCCAGGAAGGCGGCTACCGGACGCTCGGATTCACCACGAACCTGTGCGAACTGCTCGAACGTGGCTTCGACCAGGTGGAGTGCGCCCGCAGCATCCTCCCCGAGGAGGTCGACTTCGAACCCCGGCGCGACGCGATGGCCACGACCGACCTCGGCCGGGCGATCCAGGACCTGGATCCGGATCTGCCCATCTTCGCGTGGCTGCACCTGAACCAGGTCCACTTCCCCTACTTGGTCGATCCGACCTGGTACGACCGGTTCCACCCCGAGCCCTACGAAGGTTCGTTCGACGTCGAGGACACGCAGGATCTGACCGACGTCATGCTCGGGAGCCTCGAGGTGAGCGAGGAGGATCTGCGCCACTTCCACGCGGTCTATGCGAGCGAGGTGCGCGCCATGGACGAGCGGGTCCGCGGCTTCGTGGAGACCCTCGAGGCAGCGGGCCGGTGGGACGACGCCGTCTTCGTGTTCGGCGCAGACCACGGCGAGGAACTCTGCGAGCACTTCCACTACATCGGCCACGGCTGCTCGGTCTACCAGCCCGTGTCCCAACTGCTGTACCTGGTGCGCGCGCCCGGGCGCCTCCCGGCGGGCATCGCGCTCGACGGCTGGGTGAGCCAGACGGACATCGCGCCGACCCTGGTCGATCTCGCCTCGGCCTTCGAGTGGAGCGGCTTCCAGGCCGGACGATCGCTGGTGGACGAGATGCTCGCCGGCACGATCGACGATCGACCTGCGTTCTTCGAGCGTGGGGTCCACACGGCGGGGATCACCTGGCAGGGCCACCGCCTGGTCCTCTCGGGCGAGGAGGGCTTCGACGACTGCTGTCCGTACAGCCAGTTCGACGCGGTGTTTCCGTCCGAGCTGTGCGAGATCTACGATCTCGGGGCCGACTGCTTGGAGCGCACCAACCTGGCCGAGGATCCCGCCCACGCGGCGCTTCGCGAGGAACTCACCGACCGGGTCTGCGACTGGGTGGAGGAGCGGCCCTGGGTGGAGACCGAGCAGATGATGGAGGACAACCGGATCGTGGGGACCTGCGCGGAGCGCTGACCCCGCGGGTCGGTCCCGCACGCACGCGACCGCTCGGTCCTCTTAGCGGAAGTCTCGACTCCGGGCCTCGACCGCGGGCACCCCGGGCAGCGCCCGCACGCTCGAGGCCACCACGGAGAGCGCCTCGGCCTCGCGCTGGAGGCGGCCCGCGATCTCGAGGAGCGGCTCGATGCCCAGCAGGCGGCGGTGGCGCTCGTAGAGGCGCGGCCACACGATCACGTTGACCTGCCCGGTCTCGTCCTCGAGGGTGAGGAAGAGCACGCCCGAGGCGGTGCCCGGCCGCTGGCGGCAGGAGACGAGGCCCGCCACCCGAACCACGGCGCCCGGTTCGACGGCGAGGAGATCCGCGGCCGTGAGCACGCCCCGTTGGCGCAGGCGATCGCGCCTCAAGCCCACCGGATGGTGGGAGAGCGAGAGGCCCGTGGACGCGAAGTCGGCCTGCATCTCCTCCTCCGGCGTGGCCTCGGGCAGGCCGGGACCTGCGTCCGTCCGGGAGAGGCCCGCGAAGAGCGGCGTGTCCCACAGCCCCTCCACGGCCCAGAGCGCCTCCCGCCGGGCGAGCCCGAGCGCCTGGAAGGCGTCGGCGTGGGCGAGCGCCGAGAGCGCCCCGCGGTCGAGGCGGGTACGCCTGGCGAGGTCGGGAAGCGATCGGAAGGGCGCCTCGGCCCGGGCAGCTTCGATCCGGCGCGCATCCTCCTCGCCTAGGCCCTGCACCAGCCTCAGGCCCAGCCGGATCGCCGGGCCGTCCGAGATCGTGGGCTCGAGGGTGCAGTCCCACGCGGACGCGCGCACGGATGCCGGCCGGACCTCGACGCCGTGGCGCCGGACATCGGCCACGAGGCTCCGCGGCGTGTAGAACCCCATGGGCTGGGCGTTGAGCAGCGCCGCCGTGAAGGCCGCGGGATAGCGCAGCTTGAGCCACGACGACACGTAGACCAGGAGCGCGAAGGACGCGGCGTGGGACTCGGGGAACCCGTACTCCGCGAACCCCTGGATCTGCCGTTCGATCTGGTCGGCGTACTCGCCTGCCAGGCCGCGCGCGACCAGGCCTGCGCGCAGCCTCTCCGCGATGGGCCCGAGCGTGCCCCTGCGACGCCACGCGCTCATGGAGCGCCTGAGCTGGTCGGCCTCCCCCGCGGTGAACCCGGCCACGGTCATGGCCATGGCCATGACCTGCTCCTGGAAGATGGGCACGCCGAGGGTGCGCTCCAGGATGGGCTCGAGGTCGGGATGCGCGTAGGTGACGGGTTCCTCGCCCCGCCGTCGCCTGAGGTAGGGGTGGACCATGCCGCCCTGGATGGGGCCGGGCCGCACGATGGCCACCTCGATGACGAGGTCGTAGAACGAGCGGGGCCGGAGTCTCGGCAGCATGGACATCTGCGCCCGGCTCTCGATCTGGAACACCCCGGTGGTGTCGCCCTTGGAGATCATCTCGTAGACCTCGGGGTCCTCGGCCGGCACCGTGGCCAGGGTCCACCGCACGCCGTAGGGCGGGCGGCCGGCCGCTGCGGGTGTCCCGGCCGGCGTGGTGAACGGGCGGGCGGCGATGGACGCCGGGACATCGGGCCCGACACCGGTCGGCGGAGCCTCGGCCGCCCAGGGCAGACCGTGGGGCTCCCGCCCGCAGGGGCCGTGGGCGACCAGGTCGAAGGCCTTCCGGATGGCCGTGAGCATGCCGAGGGACAACAGATCCACCTTGACGAACCCGACGGCGTCGATGTCGTCCTTGTCCCACTGGATGACCGTGCGCCCCTCCATGGTGGCCGGTTCCACGGGGACGCGGCCGGTGAGATCGTCGTCGGTGAGCACGAAGCCGCCGACGTGGATGCCCACGTGGCGCGGGAAGTGACGGATCTCGCCCGCCAGCTCCACGGTGAGGCGCACGCGGCGGTCGTCGGGGTCGAGGCCGGCGGCCACGAGCTCCTCGTCTCCGAAGGGGTCGCGACCCCAGGGGTCGGCCAGGCGGGCCAGCGCATCGACCTGGTCGAGCGAGAGGCCCAGCACCTTCCCGACGTCGCGCAGCGCCGAGCGATACCGCCAGGCGACGACCTCGTTGACCATGGCGGCACGGTGCCGGCCGTACTTCTCGTACAGGTACCGGATCACCTCCTCGCGCCGCTCGTGCTCGAAGTCCACGTCGATGTCGGGGGGCTCGCCGCGCTCGGGAGAGAGGAACCGCTCGAAGAGCAGGTGGGAGCGGGCCGGATCGACCGAGGTGATGCCGAGTGCGTAGCAGACGGCGCTGTTGGCGGCCGACCCGCGGCCCTGGCAGAGGATCCCGCTGGAGCGGGCGAACGCGACGGCGTCGTAGACCGTGAGGAAGTAGGCGGGGAAGCCCAGTTGTTCGATGATCTCGAGCTCGTGTGCCACCTGCCGGCGGACGGCCTCGGGTACGCCGGAACGGTACCGATCCTGGAGGCCCGCCTCCACGAGGTGGCGCAGCCACGAGGCGGGGGTGTGCCCGGCCGGGACCCCCTCGCGAGGGTAGACGTAGTCCAACTCGTCCAGGGAGAAGGTGCAGGACGCGAGGATCTCCTCGCTGCGGGCGGCCGCGGCGCGGATCGCGCGGGGGTCGATCCCGGCGGCGGGGGCGATCTCGAGGAGAAGGGCCTCCACGTCGGCGCGCAGGTACCGCTCGGCGTTGGGGGCCAGCGCCCGGCCCGCGCGATCGAGCGTGGTGCGGCGCCGGATGCAGGTGAGCACGTCGAGGAGGCGCTTCCGCTCGGGGGCGTGCATGCGGGCGTCGGCCGAGGCGACGAGCGGAAGGCCCGAACGGTGGGCGGTTCCGGCGGCGCGGGCGAGGACCGCCGCGTCTGAGGCGAGCCGATCCCGGGACACGGCCAGGGACGCGTGCTCTCCGAACGCCTCGCGCACGGTGGCCGCGTCGCGGGGCGCCCAGGGGCCGCAGAGCACGGCGTGGAGCCCCCGGGCACGAGCGAGCACGGCGGCGAGCGCGAGGCGGGAGGTGCCCTTGGGACGATCGCGGCGGCCCTCGGTGAGCAGGTGGCAGAGGTGGGCCCAGCCCTCGCGATCGCGCACCAGGAGCGCGAGGCCGGGCGTGCCCTCCACGGTGACACGGGCCCCGGTCACGAGCGGAAGCCGCGCCTCCCGGGCGGCCCGGTGAGCGCGCACCAGGCCGTAGACGGCGTCGCGATCGGCGATCCCGAGACCGGAGAGCCCGATGGCGTTCGCCCTCTCCACAAGCTCCTCGGGCTGGGAGGCGCCGTCGAGAAGCGAGAAGCAGGAGCGGCAGAGGATCTCGGCAGGCATGGGCGGCGAGTCTCGGTGGAGTCTTGAACATATGTTCACTCTCGTCCGAACGCAAGAGGGGCACCGAGCCGATCGGCTCCGGTGCCGCCTCGTAGGGCCTCGATGGATGCCTGGGAGCTCGAGGTCCGGCCCCCCATGGACGACCCGGCAGGTTCCTGGCCCG
>JAFGLY010000027.1 GCA_016927815.1 Deltaproteobacteria bacterium
AGCCAGGGCAGCGCGCCCGACCTGCGCCTCCACGTGCCCACCAGTCCCAGGACGAGGGGCAGAACCCCCACGTACGGCGGCTGGTCGGGCCAGCCGAGGCCGAGGCCTCCCAGCGAGAGGCGGAAGAGATCCCGCAGGCTGGTGGCCGGGTACGGATCCTGTCCGCAGTGCACGCTGGTCCAGGAGCAGGTCGAGGGGAAGCACCGGCTGCTCGGCCAGGCCTGGAACGCGAGGAAAGAGGGGACGAGGCAGACCGCTGCGAGGCCGGCCACCAGGCCGAGGCGCCACGCGGCCTCCCTTGAGGGCAGGCCGCGCGCCCACCAGAGGCCGATCAGGATCTCCAGGATCCCGGCGAACACCGCGAGGTACCACCCCCCCAGGCAGACCCCGCCGAGCGTGAGCCCTGAGAGGATGCCGGTGAACGGCGAGGGAGACGGCGCCGGGCCGTTCGGGTCTCCACCCGGGCGCCGCCGCATCCAGGCGTGCAACAGGGCCAGGTGGAGGGGGTAGAGCGCCGCAGGGAGGTACTCGCTGCGGCCCATCGCTGGCGTGTTCAGCAAGAAGGGGCTTCCACAGAACACGATCACCATCAGGGCGATCGGCCAGGCGTCCGACGCGCCGAGCCAGCGCCTGCCCAGCCGGACCATGCCGAAGGCCCCCACGATCACCGCCGCGAGGTGAAGGGCGTTCCATCCTGCCACGGCACCCGAGACGCCCCCGCCCGCCAGCCTGTACACGGGCAGGAAGACGAGCAGGTTCACCGGGTCCATCAGGTGGGCCTTGAACCCGACCGGCCAGGCGATGTCGGCCACGCGCACGAAGGGTCCGTGACGGAAGACCCCGTCCGCCGCGGTCCAGAGGCCCCACAGGTGCGGGGGAGCCTCGGTCAGGGGGCCGCCCAGCGCCAGGGTGGTCGGGTGGATCAGGGCGGGTCCGAGCAGGAGCACCGCGCAGATCGCGGCCGCCAGGGCGGCGGGAACGTGACGCACCGATTCGGGCCTAGTGGACCACCACGTCCCCGTCGATGTCCATCGTGACGTCGGAGAGCACCGGGAAGAAATCGACCTCGTCGGCGACCTGGGCGAACTTCGGGTTGTAGGTCGTGTTCATGGAGATCCGGTAGTTGGCCGTGTCCTCCATCTCGTCCTCGTCCCGCCCGCTCCAGTAGACGACCACCTGCCAGGTGCCGGGGTCGGCCCCATCCACGAAGAAGGAGGGGCATTCGTTCCTCGGCGGCGGGTAGGTGCACGCGAAGTTGTCGTTGGCCCGCATCACGGTGCAACCCTTGGGATCGTTGATCCAGGCGACCAGGTCGGCGGCCGTGCGCGCATCGGTGGTGTCGATGCTGAGCGCGAAGCGATCGGTGTCGGTGGTGTCCACGGTGAACGACCAGACGTCCATCTTGCGGGGCGCGCCGATCCCCACGGTGCCCGTGGTGGACCAGGAGCCGTCGTAGTTCCGGTCGGAGGTGGAACTCTCCACCGTGGTGCACTCCAGGAAGTAGTTCGGGCTGCTCTTGTCGTACGTGATGACGTCGTAGGCGAAGGTCCAGGTGACGTTCTTGCCGTTCGACGAGACATCGCCGTAGGTGTAGTCGTCGTAATTGACGACCCTCCAGTAGGGACCGGGGTAGTAGCTGCCCCCGTATGGCGTGAGGTCGTACGAGTAGGCGGTAACCAGCAAATTCTGCCAGGCCAGGCTGTAGTACTCCCAGAAGGCCAGGATGAGGTTCTTGTAGGGGCCGTACTCGACATAGGAGTAGAACGGGTTCAGCGTGCAGTCCTTGGTGCCCAGGTTGTTCACGATCTCGGCGTCGATGTAGAACGCGAAGTCGCAGTCGAAGCATTCGCCCGTGTACGGGGTGCCCGTGAGGGAGATCTCCGCGTCGCACACGGTCTCGCCGAACGAGGTGCTCACGTAGTGGATCTCGCCCTCCAGGAAGGGATCCGCGTCGGCGTCGGTGTCCACGTCGGTGTCGGCATCGGTGTCGGCGTCGGTGTCGGCGTCGGTGTCGATGTCGGCGTCTCCCTCGGGGGGCTCGGTGTCGTCGGTGTCGCTGGTGGGAGGGCAGGCCGCGAGGGCCAGGAGTGCGAGAACGAGGCTCTTCATGAGACCTCCAGGGATTCGGTCGTTTCAAGGGTGCGCCTAACCGCATGCGCGGCTCCGATCCATCTCGGGGCGCGCTGGCCGCCCGTCTGGCGGGCGCGGGTGCCCCGCCTCACGGGGTGCCTCCGTAGAGGAGGTACACCGCCCCCTCGTAATCCCCCGCGCCCCCATACTGGCTGGCCCCCACGAGCACCTCGTCGTACCCGTCCGCGTCCAGGTCGGTTCCGCTCGCGACGGCGCACCCGGCCACCTCGTTGTAGGCCTCGCCCAGGAGCACGGCGCCGGAGAGGGCGAAGGTCCCGCTCTGCTGGAGGGGGCCGTACACCAGGTAGGCGCCGCCGGCCCACTCCTCGTCCGCGGAGTGCCGGGGCGCCCCGGCGAGGAGATCCCGGACACCGTCGCCGTCCACGTCGCCCGCAGCCAGGCTGGAGCCCGCGTTCTCCCCCCCCTGGACCCCGTCGATCCGCACCTGGGCGTCGGCCACCGTGGCGGATCCCTGCGGCGGATCCAGGAACACGTACACCACGCCCGAGTCCGCGGCCTCTCCGTCGCCCGACGGGGCTGCCACCGCGAACTCGTCGCGCCCATCTCCGTCGAGATCTCCGAGGCCCGCGAGGGCGGCGCCTGTGGAGGTGCGCTCGTCCTCCCCCGGGATCCGTGCATCGGCGTCCGAGAGGTCCACCAGGCCCTTGATCGGCCCGAGGACGAGGTAGGCGGCGCCGGTCCACTTCCCGTGTGCGGCGGCCCCCTCCGCGCCCACGAGGACATCGCCGATGCCGTCGCCGTCCACGTCCCCGGCCAGAGCCACCGGGAGGCCCGCGAGGTCGCGCGCATCCTCTCCGCGGAGCGAGGCGTCCGCCTCCTCCAGGGTCTTGGGCTCGAGGATGGGGCCGTACAGGATGTACGCCATGCCGGCGTCCACCCCTCCGTCGTCCGCGAACCGGGCACCCACCACGAGATCGGGGAGGCCGTCGCCGCTGACGTCCCGTCCCCCGGCCACCGAGGTCCCTGCGTTGTCGTCGGCGTCGCCCACCAGGTACACGGACACGTCCCCGATGGGCTGCTCTCCGGAGAGCGGCCCCGAGATCACGTAGACGCCGCCGGGCTCTCCGGCGAGAAGCTCGTCCGATCCGTCCTGGTTGAGGTCTCCCCCGTCTGCGACCGCGCTCCCGGTCGTTCCTGAGCCCCTCAGGATGGCGTCGGCCTCCGAGAGCGAGGCGGACTGCACGTCGAGCCCCGACACGAGGTACACCGAAGCCGAGCGGTCGGCGCCTCCCACCACCAGGTCCGGGTGCCCGTCGCCGGTCAGGTCCTGCACGAAGGTGAGCGCGTCGCCCGCGAGATCGAGGTCGCCCTCCCCGTCCAGGCGGGCGCCGGCTTCGGCGAGGGACACGTCGCCCCAGAGCCCGCAGCCGTCGGCACTGCCGTTGCAGTTGTTGTCCACGCCGTCCCCGCAGATCTCCTCCGCTTCCGGGTGCACGTCGGGGTCCGCGTCGTCGCAGTCGCCCTCCCCGACGGTCCACCCGTCCTGGTCGGCGTCGACGGGGCCGGTGTCGCCCGTATCGGGCGGCTCCTCCTGGCAACCGAACAGGACCAGGGTGAGCAGCACGGCTGGGCGAACGGACATCGGGCCTCCTTGACAGGCGTCGACCCACGAACCGGACGTGGAGAGGGGTCGCTATCGCCCCTGCGGGCCCGGTGCCATCGATCTTCCGGCGACCGGCGATCCGCCGTACACGCCTCGGCCTGGGGGATCATCATGTTACACGCTCGGGTCGCGAGGCCGCAATGCATCCGAACCCCCCCGCCCCCGGTGGCCTCCCGGCTCCGGATGCCCCACCGCGGACCGTGCTGCGCGCTCGTGGTCCGAGGGGGGTCCTGGCCCGAGCCGGCCTGGGCCTGCTCGTGGCGCTCGTCCTGCTCGCTCTGGTCGAGGGGCTGCTGCGCCTCCTCCTGGGTCCTCCCCCTCCCCCGCTGCTCGTCCGGTCGCTGTGGGACTTCTCGAAGCCGCTTTTCGAGTTCCGGGGCCAGGTGGTGGACCCGGTGTACCAGCGCTCCGACGCGATCCCGCCCTTCGGGCTGCACAAGCAACCCGACCGCCCGCGCGTTCTCGTCGTGGGCGGATCCACGGTGCGGGCCGGGAGCCGCCTGCCCCTGGCGCAGGAGTTCCCCATGGTCCTCGAACGCCTGCTCCTGGCGAGCGGGGTCCGGGTCGAGGTGATCAACCTGGGAAGACCCGTGTTCGACAGCAGCGGCGTGCGCGAGGTCGTGTCCCAGGCCATGGTGCTCGATCCCGACGTGGTGGTGAGCGTGCAGGGCCACAACGACATCGGCAACGTCTCCTTCCTCCGCCTCTATGGGGATCTGGAGTCCGCCCTGGCGGCCCGGTTGTGGGCCAGCCTGTACCGGTTCCGCATCTACCACCTGCTGGAGCGGTTCACGGTGCCGGCGCCCCGGCTCAGCCTGCCCTCCCCTCGCGGCGACCTGACCCGCTTCCGGGCCGTCGATCGCTCCCGCGTCCTGCTGGCGGAGACGTTCTACCGGCAGAACCTCGACCACATGACCCATGAGGCACAGGATCGCGGTGTGGCCGTGGTGCTGGCTACGATCGTAGGGGACGACCTCGCGTCCCCCGGCGCACCGTCCTGTCCGGATCGCATCCCGCCCGGCTCCGGGAAGCTCACCCCGCGCGAGTGGAAGCTGGGGATCCCGGTCCCGGACCTGACCCTTCCCAACGTCGAGGCCGCCCTGGTCGAGGATCCGGACTGCGCCGACCTCCTCTACCTGAAGGGGCTGCTCCTGACGCCTCACGATCCCCTCGGAGCCGCAGCGCTCCAGCGCGCTCGGGATCTGGATCCGCTGCCGATCCGCGCCACCACGGCCGTCCAGGAGGCCACCCGCGAGGTGGCACGCGACCGGGGGGCCACCCTCGTGGACCTCGACGCCCTGGCCCGGCAAGAGGGGGCCGGCGTCGCGCCCAGGGCATGGTTCGTGGACCCCGTGCACTTCAGCGCGCTCGGGCACCTGGAGATCGCGCGGATGCTCCTCGATCCCCTCCGACAGGTCCTGGAGGGCATCGATGCGTCCGAGGCCAGCCCCGACGGCAGAGGGGTGAGCGGGCGCTGACGCCTGGTGTGGACTATCGGCCCGTGCAGGACACGGACAGCGTGAAGTTGTCCTCCACGCCGTCCTTGCCGTCCACGATGACGAGGTGACGGGCGTCCGTCCCGCTCCAGAGGTCGTCCACGACTCCGTCTCCCTCCGTGGCATCTCCCTCGCAGGCGCCGGCGATGGAGCCCTCGCGTGGACATGCCTTCTCGTCCTCCCACCGCACCACGACCAGGTCGAGATCCGCGCAGGGGCTGTGAAGGGCGATCGTGGCCACCTGGTCGGCCGGGAGCACGAAGGCGTACACGCGCTCCGCCCCGGTGTAGGCATCGTACGGGATGAAGCAGAAGGCGTCCTGGTAGAAGCCCTCGTCCAGGACGTCGCTACCGCCCACGGTCGTCGCGGTGACGGAGCCTCCGCAGGCGATCGTGCCGGACAGGCAATCCGGACCGGGGACCGGATCGGGGTCGAGCGGGCGGCACTCGTCCGTGTCGGTATCCGCGTCCGTGTCGGTGTCCGCGTCCGTGTCGTCGGGCGCGGTGTCGTCGTCGTCGAAGAGGCACCCCGCAAACGACAGGGCCAGGAGGAGCGAAAGCCACAGGGGTGATGGAGAGATGAGCGTCACGAGCGCCTCTCGCGAGAGCGTAGCCCTCCGAGGAGCCCCGGGTCAAGGAAGGACCCTCGGCCCGAGCCCACTCAGAGTCGTCCGGAGCGGGGCAGCGCCGTGACACCCGGATAGGGGTCGTGCATCCTGGAGGTCACATGCCTCGACCCCTCCTCCTCCTCGTTGCCCTCGGAGCCTCAGCCATGGCCAGCCAAGCCGAGCCCGCCGCCTCTCCACCAAGCGAGGTCGTGTCCATCGGACCCAAAGCCGTGCAGGCGACCGTGTCCGCCCTGACGGCCCGTCACGGCCCGACCCAGGCGGAGCGGATCCGGCGCGGCGTGAGGCAGGCCGCCCAACGCTGGTGGCCGTCCGACGGCGACGAAGCGGCCTTCCAGGCCTTCTGCGAGGAAGCCTTCCTCGCCGACCCCGCGGATCTGGAGGCCGCAGCCTCCCGCCTGGGGCGCGTCCTCGAGCAGGTGGACGGGCTCCTGTTCGAGGCCCGACGCGAGCTCACCTACCCCATGGACACGGACACCGGCCCCCTGCGCCCCTGGGACGTCTACCTCTCCGAGGTGGACCCCGCCGCCCACCTGACCGACGACCTCTTCCGCAGCCGCGTCGGGTTCCTGGCCGTGCTCAACTTCCCGCTCCACAGCCTCGGTCAACGGCTGTCTTCGGGTCCCAACTGGTCCCGCGCCCAGTGGGCCCGGTCCCGGCTGATGGATCGCTTCTCACTGCGCGTGCCCGCACGCGTGCTGCAGGACGCCACCCGGGCCTTCGCCGAGGCCGATCGCTACATCTCGGCCTACAACATCCGGATGGATCGACTGGTCACGCCCTCGGGCGAGCACCTCTTCCCCGAGGGCCTCCGCCTCATCAGCCACTGGGGCCTCAGGGACGAACTCAAGGCCGGGTACGTGGACGGCGCGGCAGGGCTGGCCCGCCAGCGCCAGATCGCCCGGGTGATGGAGCGGATCGTCCGGCAGGAGATCCCGGCCGCGGTCCTCGACAACCCGTCCATCGACTGGTGCCCGGAGACGAACGAGGTACGACCGCACGACCCCGGCACCGCCCTCCCGGCCGGAGCGAGCGACCGGGAGCCCGACACCCGGTATGCCCGGTGGCTGGGGGTGTTCCACGCGGTGCGCGAGGTGGACCCGTACAGCCCCACCGCCCCCACCTTCATCGCCCGGCGCTTCGAGCTGGACCGACAGATCCCGGAGGACCAGGTCGAGGCGATGCTGGTGGCCGTGCTGGAGTCCCGGGAGGTCCGGGACCTGGCGAAGCGGATCCGGAACCGCCTGGGGCGGCCCCTGGAACCCTTCGACATCTGGTACGCGGGCTTCACGCCGCGGGCAGCGCACGGCGAGGCCGAGCTCGACGCCGCGGTGCGGGCGAAGTACCCCGATCTCTCTGCCTTCCAGGCAGACCTCCCCGACCTCCTCCGCCGCCTGGGGTTCGCGCCCGACAAGGCCGACTGGCTCGCCGCCCACATCGTGGTGGACCCGGCCCGCGGCGCCGGCCACGCCATGGGCGCGGTACGCCGCGAGGACAAGGCCCACCTGCGCACGCGGGTGCCGGCGGACGGCATGGACTACAAGGGCTTCAACGTGGCGCTCCACGAGCTGGGCCACAACGTCGAGCAGGTGTTCTCGCTGAACGGCATGGACGAGTGGGCGCTGGCCGGGGTGCCCAACAACGCCTTCACCGAGGCCATGGCGTACCAGTTCCAGGGCCGGGACCTGGAGGTGCTGGGCCTGGCGCCACCGTCCGAAGAAGCCCGCCATCTCGCGGTTCTGGCGGAGCTGTGGGCCACGTACGAGATCTCCGGCGTGGCCCTCGTCGATCTGGGTGCCTGGCACTGGATGTACGACCACCCCGACGCGACTGCGGCCCAGCTTCGCGAGGCCGTGCGAACCATCGCCCGGGATGTCTGGAATCGTTGGTACGCACCGGTGTTCGGCGTGAAGGACGCCGAGATCCTGGCCATCTACTCGCACACCGTCGTGTACGGGCTCTACATCCCGGACTACGCCGTGGGCCACCTCGTGTCGTTCCAGGTGGGCCAGGCGCTTCAAAAGGGGCCGTTCGGCGCCGAGGTGGAGCGCGTCACCCGCCTCGGCCGCCTGACCCCCGATCTCTGGATGCGCCAGGCCGTGGGCCAGGGCCTGTCCGCCCAGCCGCTCCTCGCCGCGGCTCGCGAAGCGCTGGCCAGGACGCGCTGACCGGTCTTCTCTTCCCCCCGGAGGTCTCATGTCGCTTCTCGCTGTCCTCGCCCTCGCCCCGTGCCTGCACGCCACCACCCCCGATCCGGCCGATTCGATCCTCAACGATCCGGCGCGAGGATACGACCTGGGCCTCGTGGCCGAGCTGGGGACGCTCTGGCCCCTGGCCAACACCATCCAGCTCTCCAAGAGCGGCACCCGGTTCGACTACGTCGAGGACGGAGGGCAGGACAACCTGGCCTTCTTCGCCCGCCTCTCTGCGGAGCTCGACATCGGGCCCCGTCACACGGTCGTCCTCCTCTACCAGCCACTCGACCTGCGTACCCAGGCCCTGCTCGAGGAGAACGAGGTCATCGACGACGAGGTCTTCTTCGAAGGCACGGCGATGGACGTGCGGTACGGGTTCGACTTCTACCGGGCCTCCTGGCTGTGGGACGCCCAGGCGGATCCGCAGCGCGAGACCGCGGTGGGGCTGTCGCTCCAGATCCGCAACGCGGCCCTGGACTTCACCTCGGTAGATGGCGAAAAACGCCGCGTCAACCGAGATATCGGCCCCGTGCCCGCGCTGAAGGTCCGCACCCGCCAGCCGCTCGGGAACACGGCGTGGTGGGGCGTGGAGGCGGACGGTATGTACGCGCCCGTCAAGTACATCAACGGGTCCGGCACCGACGTGGTGGGCGCCATCCTCGACGCCTCGGTCCGGGCCGGCCTGCCGCTCGCACACGGGGGAGAGGCCTTCCTGAACCTCCGCTACCTGGGAGGAGGCGCCGAGGGCACGTCCAAGGACACGTCCGGTCCCGGCGACGGCTGGGTCTCCAACTGGCTGCACTTCGTCAGCCTCTCCATGGGCCTGGCGCTCCGCTAGCCCTTCACGGACGACGTCCGCGGGCCCAGCGCAGGCGGCCCTTCTGGAGGGTGCCCTGCTCCACGCCCTCGAAGCCGGCCGCCTCGAGCAGGGGCTCGAGGGGCTCGGGGTCCCCGTGGGTGGGGTCCAGCCACGCGCTCAACCGATCCTCGATGCGATCCAGTCGACTCGGAGGGGCTCCGTCGGCCCGGGGGGGGAAGTCCACGAGGAGCACCTCACCCCCCGGGGCCAGGACCCGGTACGCCTCGCGCATGGCGGGGCCGCGGACCTCGAGCGGCATGTGGTGCACCGCGCGAACGGCCAGCACCCGGTCGAACGAGCCGTCCTCGAAGGGCAGGGCCTCGGCCCGGGCGATGTCGAGCTGGGGGCGCGGCTCGGGGGCACGCACGATTCGCTCGTGCCCCTCGGCCAACCGTTCCATCGAGGGGTCCACGCCACGGACGACTCCTTTCGGGCCGACCCATCGGGCCATCTCCAGCGCCAGGGCCCCTCGGCCGCATCCGATCTCGAGCACGTGCCCCCCCACGGGCAGGCGGGCGAGGTCGAGGACTTCGCGGGTGAAGCCGCGTTCCCGCTGAAGGGATCGGCCAAGACGAACGAGTCGTCGGAGAGCGCTCGGAAGGGGCATGGACGGCTCCGTGGAACGAGGAGGTGCCATATCGCGTCCAAGGCGCCTCCACGCCGTCGTGCGCCCCATCACGCCGCGAGGTTGCCCAGGGCAGCGTCGAGGGTTGGGAAGCGGAAGGTGAACCCCCACTCCAGCAGCCGGTCGGGCCGGGCGTCCTGCCCGCCGAGCAGCACCTGGGCCGCCTCTCCGAGCGCGAGCCGCAAGGCCGCGGACGGGATCGGGAGCCCCGAGGGGCGTCCCATGGCCCGGGCCAGGCTTCTCGTGAAGTCGTCGTTGGTGGCCGGTTCGGGGGCGGTGGCGTGAAACGGGCCACGGATTCGGGTGTCCGTGAGCGCAACGATCCAGATCTCCACCAGGTCGTCGAGGTGGATCCAGGCAACCACCTGGCGTCCGCTCCCCATCCGGCCTGCCAGCCCGAAGCGTGCGAGCGGCACCAGGCGACCGAGCGTGCCCCCTCCCGAGCCCAGCACCAGCCCCATGCGGGGGAGCGCGACCCGAACCCCGAGGGGCTCCGCACCCCGGGCGGCATCCTCCCAATCGCGGCAGAGCGTCGCGAGGAAGTCGCCCGCCGGCGGGTCGTCCTCTCGGACCCGTCGGGTTCCGGCATCTCCGTGCCAGCCCACGGCGCTCGCGGACACCAGCGTGGCCGGGCGAGGCCTGGCCCGTGCCAGGGCCTCGACCAGGCGCGTGGTGACACCGACCCGGCTATCGACGAGCGCCACGCGCCGGGCCGGCGTCCAGCGCGCCCCCACAAGACTCTCGCCCGCCAGGTTCAGCACGGCGTCCACGCCCGTCAGGGCCTCGGCCAAACCCTCGGGGTCGCCCGCAACCAGGCGGACATCCTCGCCCAGCCGGGCCCGAGCGCGTTCGGGGGATCGCACCCAGGCCGTCACGTGGTGGCCATCTCGCAGGAGGCGCCGCGACAACACCGTTCCGATGAACCCGGTCGCGCCCGTCATCAAGACGTTCATGGTCGTTCACCCGCGGCAGAGGGTTCAGGGCTCGGGCAGGTCCACCCGAGTCCAGGTGGCAGGCACGCGGCACGCCGAGCCGGGCTCGCCGTCGCCGTCGGTGACTACGAGGAGATCCTCCCCCAGGAACGCAATGCCCTCGGACTGGCCGGGGAGCACCACCTCGACTTCCAGCGGGGGGCTGCCGGGCGCGGACAGCGAGAACAGGCGGGGCGCATCCGCACCCTCGCCCGTCGGACCTGCCAGCACGAAAAGGTCGTCCCCCCGGACCAGCAGGTCCCGGATGCCCAGCCCGCCCAGGTCCACGGGTACGACCTCGGCCACCTCGAGCGCAACGGTCGGATCGCCCTCCATCCGGAGCAGGATCGCCCGGCCGTCGAGGAGGGGCGACCGCAGGCCGAACCAGAGCGTCCCGCGCCACCAGGCGGCCCCCTCCACCGCGAGCCCGCCCGCCTTGGGCGGGAGATCCCGCGCCCGGATGCACGCCGGGCAGCCGGAGAGGTCCGGTTCCAAGGGGTCGTAGCCGACGACCACCACCCGCCGGCGCATCGGCTTGGCCCGACCCTTGCGGTTGGTGCCCATGGACCCCACCACCAGCGGGCCGAAGGGCGTGAGCGTCACCGCCTCCACGTCCTCCACCTGGGTTCCCAGCGGGAGCGGGGCTCCGGGCTCCATCGTGGGCCCGAACCCGTGGAGCCGATCCTCGGTTTCGTTGTCTCCCACCAGGAACCCGTCCTGCCAGGGGATCACGGCCGAGGCCTCGCAGAGCCCGGGGAGCACGGTCGGTCGGGGGTGGGGGCGGGCGTCCCAGAGGAGCAGGCCCGCGAGCAGGACACCGCACCCCACCGCACCGAGGAGGAGCAGGCCGATGCGCATGGGGGGATCCTATCGCGTTATCGGGGTGTACTGCCTTAGAGGAACCCATGCGCCTCCTCCTGCTCTCCCTCCTGTGGACGCACCCCTCCCAGGCTGTGAGCCTGGCTCTGCCCCGGGCCGAGATCTGCCGCCTGTCCACGCTCGTGGTCACCGGCGAGGTCACCGGCCTGGAAGCCCGCTGGAGCGAACCCCGCCCGGGCGAGATCGAGACCCGCGCCGACATCGCGGTGGACCGCGTGCTCAAGGGTGCAACCCCCGAGCAGGGCCTGGTGGTGGTCACACCGGGAGGTACCCTCGGAGACCTGCTCCAGCGGGTCGAGGATGCCGCCCGACTCCGCGAGGATCGCCGCTACCTGCTGCTGCTCGCGCCCGTGCCCGGCGGATGGGCGCCCGTGGGGGGGGAGGACGGAGCCATTCTGCTCGAGGGGCCCCAGGGCGACGGGGAGGACGAGGCCACGGCACTGGCTGGACTGGTCGGGTGCCTGTGATGTGCCCTCCCCTTCTCCTCCTCTCCGTTCCCGCCGGCGCCTGGTCGCTCCTGGGCACGAGTTGGGCCTGGCAGGGCCACGCGATCCAGGACCCCTTCCACCTCGGCCTCGACAGCTTTCCTGCCAGCGTCGGCGAACCGGCGGATGTCGAGGCCGCGGTCGAGGGCGCGCTCGACTCCTGGTCCTCCACCGGGCGTGACCTGGTGCTGCCCTACGGCGGCACGATCGAGGACGCCGAGCGGGAGGCCGACGGATTCGTCGAGATCGCGTACGGGGGCCACGAGACGGGGGGAACGCTGGCCTATGCCTCCATCTGGGCCTGGAAGGACGGGGGCATGTACGACTGCGACATCACGGTGCTGGAGTCCAACGACTACGGCTGGATCGACTGGAGCGCCGATCCGGCCGGCCCCGGCGGCGCTGTGGACCTGGAGGCCGTGCTGCTGCACGAGATGGGCCACTGCTCGGGCCTGGGCCACTCCACCAGCAAGTCCGCCGTGATGTACGCCTATTATCAGGGATATCGCAACCTCTCGTCCGACGATCGTGCCGGGATCGCGGCGCTCTACGGCGAGGCGTGCGAGGATGCCGACGCCGATGGCGTGTCCGCCTGCGACGGCGACTGCGCGGACCACGACCCGGCCGTCTTCCCGGGATCGGGCGAGGTCTGCGACGGGGGCGACGACGACTGCGACGGCGTCGTGGACGGCGACGAGGAGATCACCGTGGTCATCGGCGAGTCGAGTCGCCTGCAGGCGACCGAGTGGGTCTCGGTGGGCAACGTCTTCTGGGTGTCCTCGAACACCCGCCTCGTGTCCTGGCGCCAGCGATTCAGCACCTACGAGGGCGCACGGCTCGTCTGGACGGTTCGCGTGGCGGACGATCCCGCCGGCCCCTGGACCCTCGTCCGGAGCGCACGCGCCCTGGCCTTGGACGCTAATTGGCAGGACAGCCCGAAGCTCGACATCCCCCTGGAGGCCGGCCGCTACTGGAGCGTGAGCCTGGGAGCCCTCTCCTCCTCGGTGCGGTTCGGGTTCGACTCCACGCCCGATCTTGCCCCTCAGGGTCCCCTCACGCCCATCGGCTTCGTCTACGGGCGGGCGCTCGGCGACCAGGACGAGCAGCCCCCCGATGACGGCTACCTCATCTCCCAGGAGCTGGGGGTCCTGGATCTTCCCGACGCCGACGGCGATGGATCCACGGTGCTGTGCGGAGACTGCGCGCCGTCCGATCCGACCGTGTACCCGGGAGCCATGGAGGCATGCAACGGCGTGGACGACGACTGCGACGGCGAAGTGGACGAAGACTTCGCCTCGGATGCAGATGGGGACGGGGTGTACGACTGCCTCGATCCCTGTCCCACGGACCCCACGGACGCCTGCGACGACACCGGCCCGGACGACCCCGTGGACACCGCTGACGACAGCGGCCACGGCGACGACGGAGATGGCCGAGACGTAGCGACCTGCGGCTGCGGTTCCCGGCGTGCCGTGGGGGTGGCTTCTCCGTTGCTGCTCGCGCTGGCCGCCCTCGGCCTGCGGCGGCGACCCCGGTGAGCCGACGCCCGCCGCTCCTCCGGAGGCCCCTCTGACCGGGCCGCATCCGCTCGCGCCCCGGCTCCGCCAACGGCTCTTCGTGGTGGCAGCGGTGGGTTCGTTCACCTCCTCGCTGGCCACGAGCATCGTGGGCGTGGTGCTGCCCAGGATCGGTGCCTGGTCGGGGCGAGACGTGCTGGATCTCCAGTGGGTCATGCTCACGCCCCTGGTGGTCATCGTGGCCGCCCTGCTGCCCGCCGGACGGGCGGGCGATGTCTTCGGGCACCGCCGCGCCTACCTCTTCGGCCTCGTCCTCCTCTGCGTCGGCTCTTTGGGATGCGCGCTGGCGCCGTCCTTCGGCACCTTCCTCATCGGCCGGGCCGTGCAGGGGTTCGGTTCGTCCTTCCTCATGGCCTCGTCCCCGGCGCTGGTCTCGCTGGGCGCGGCACCGGGCCGTCGAGGGCGTGCGCTCGGCCTGATCTCCTCGGCGCTCTACCTGGGGCTGACGCTGGGTCCTCCGCTCGGCGGCCTCCTGGAGTCGTGGGGTGGGTTCCGCACCGTGTTCTGGGTCCAGGCCCTGCTGCCCGCCGCGCTCCTGGTGCTCGCGGTCCCGCTCCTTCCGGACGTGGGCCGATCGGAACAGGCCCAGCCGATCGACCTGGCCGGCGCCGGGCTTCTCGCCTCGGGGCTCGCGCTCGTGCTGCTCGGCGCCTCGCGCTGGGGGGCCTGGGGCTCGGCACCCAGCGGAGGCTTGGCCCTGGGAGGGGGGCTCGTGCTGGCGGTGTTCACCCTGCGCGAGCGACGCGCCGTCTCCCCCCTGCTCGACCTGGGCCTCTTTTCCGACCGGACCTTCGCGTCCGCTGCAGCGGGGGCCTTCCTCAACTACCTGGCGGTCTCGCACGTCAGCTTCCTCCTGCCGTTCCACCTCGAGGAGGGCCTGGGTCTGGATCCCCGCCACGCCGGCCTGGTCCTGACCACGATGCCCCTGGTGATGGCGATCCTGGCCGGCCCCAGCGGAACCCTCTCGGATCGCATGGGGAGCCGCGGCCTGTCCTCCCTGGGCATGGCCCTGTCCACTGCGGGCCTCGTCGGATTCGTGGCCGCGGTGGCCACGGGCCGGATCTTCCCCATCGTCGCTGCCGCGGCCTGCCTGGGCCTGGGCACGGGCCTGTTCGTGTCGCCCAACACGAATGCCCTGCTCTCCTCGGCCCCGCGCGAGCGACAGGGGGTCGCCTCGGGCGTGCTGGCGGTCGCCCGCAACCTCGGCATGGTGTCCGGCACCACGCTTGGCGCGGCCCTCTACGCGTATGGAAGCGCCACGCTCGAAGCGCGAGGAGCCTCGGCCGTCGATGCCTCGGTACACGGACTCCAGTGGGCGTTCGGCGTGGCGGCCTGCCTCGCGCTGGCCGGAGCCCTGGTGGTGCTCGTGCGGCCGTCGCGCGAGAGCGGGCCCCGGAGCCGGTAGCGCACGTCGTCCGAGCCCGATAGCGGACCGGGCCTCGCCCGGGCCGCACGCCGTCTCCTGCCCTCCTCTGGACCCGCATGGACCTCCTCCGCCTCCTCGTGGACTTCGTCCTCCACCTCGACCGCCACCTTGCCGAGATCATCGCGCAGTTCGGCCTGTGGACCTACGCCATCCTCTTCCTTGTGGTGTTCTGCGAGACCGGTCTCGTGGCCACGCCGTTTCTGCCCGGGGACTCGCTCCTGTTCGCCACCGGCACGTTCTGCGCTCTGGGAAGCCTGAAGATCGGGTGGATGATCCCCCTCATCTGTGTCGCGGCGGTCCTCGGCGACACGGTCAACTACTGGATCGGGCACTGGGTGGGGCCCAAGGTGTTCACTCGCGAGGATGTGTGGTGGCTCAACAAGAAGCACCTGCAGAGGGCCCAGCGGTTCTACGAGAAGCACGGCGGCAAGACCATCATCCTCGCGCGTTTCATCCCGATCATCCGCACCTTCGCTCCCTTCGTGGCCGGCATCGGCGCCATGACCTACCCCCGGTTCATCGCCTTCAACGTGGTGGGCGGGTGTGCGTGGGTCTGCCTGTTTCTCCTGTCCGGCTACTACTTCGGCAACATCCCGGTCGTGAAGGAGAACTTCAGCCTCGTCATCATCGCGATCATCCTCATCTCCGTGGTGCCCATCTTCGTGGAGTGGCTCCGCGGACGCCGCGCGACGGCGCTGGAGCGCGCCGCCCGGTCTCAGACGACGGGGTAGTCGGGTCGGTCAGGCTCCTCCCAGCATCGTCTCCAGGTCCACCGACTCGTCCATGACGGGGATCCGCACGATGCCTCCGACCTCTCGTTCCAGGTGCCTCGCCATGGCCTCGGAGCCCGAGGGCTCTCCGTGGACCACGAACGTGGCCCGCGGCGGCGGTGCGGAGGTCACCCACCGGAGCATCTCGCGGGCGTCGCCGTGCGCGGACAGCCCGTCCACGTTCACCACCTCCGCACGGACCTCCACGTCCATGCCGTGCATGCGCAGGGTGTGCTGCCCCTCCTGAAGGGCCCGGCCCCGGGTGCCGGCCGCCTGGAACCCCACGAGCAGGATGCAGTTGTGCGGATCCGGACCTCGCTGCCTCAGGTGGTGGACCACCCGTCCGGCCGTCAGCATGCCGCTCGCGGACACGATGACCGCCGGGCCCTGGAGGCGGTTGAGCGCCTTGGATTCGTCCACGCTACGGTGATATCGTACGTTTCGGGGGAAGATGCGGCTTTCTCCGTCCCGGACGATGTCCGGGTCGAGGTTCCGGTCGTGAAGGTGCCGCTGGTAGATCGCGGTGGCGTCCACCGCCATGGGGCTGTCGATGTGGATGGGAACCTCGGGCAGTTCGCCCGCCTCCATCCACTGGCGGAGCACGAGCGTGACCTGCTGGGTCCTTCCGACCGCGAAGGCGGGGATGAGCACCACGCCGCCGCGACGAAACGTACGGAGGAAGGCGCCGCGCACCTGCTCGAGGAACGGCTCGTCGTCGTGGATCCGGTCGCCGTACGTGGATTCGACCACGAGCACGTCGCAGGCAGGGCGGAGGTCGGGGTCGAGGTGCAGGGGCGCATCGTACCTCCCGACGTCCCCGGAGAAGACCAGGGTGACCTCTCGGCCGCCCGAGGGCACGCGCACCTCCACGCAGGCGGACCCCAGGATGTGCCCGACGTTCACGAATCGGGCCCGCGCACCGGCCCCCAGATCGGTCCACGTTCCGTAGGGTACGGCCTCGAACAGGGAAAGCGCTGCCTCGGCGTCCGCCTGGTCGAAGAGCGGGCGGGCGGGCGCGTGCCTGGAGTAGCCGTGCCGGTTCGCATAGGCCGCATCCTCCTCCTGCAGCCGGGCGGAATCGCGCAGGAGCAGGCCAGCCAGCTCCACGGTCGCGGGCGTGCAGCGAACCGGTCCGTCGAAGCCCTGCTTCACGAGACGGGGCAGGATGCCGATGTGATCGATGTGGCAGTGCGTGAGGAGCACCGTGTCCACGGCGCGAGGATTGAAGGCGGGCGGATCCCAGTTGCGGAGCCTGAGCGCCTTCAAGCCCTGGAACATGCCCGCGTCCACGAGCGTGCGCCGGCCTCCGTGGGTGAGCAGGTGGCGGCTTCCGGTCACCGTTCCGGCCGCGCCGTGGAAGGAGAGCCTCAGGGTCATGGGGGGTCCCCCCTTAGGGGTATGGGTGAACGAACGTTGGTTGTGCAGCGGAGCACGGTCGGGCCGGGTCAGCGTCCGGTCCAGTCCTCGAGGGCCTCGTAGGTGAGGCCTCGGTCCTGGTGGATGTGGAGGACGTAGTTGGCCCGCACGTCCTCGAAGATAGAGACGCTCTGCTCGGCGTCTGGCCAGCGGACCTCTACCCGGTCCACCGTGCAATGGGTTCCTACGCCGATGATCTCCACGCCATCGTGCTGCTGGATGCCCAGGCCGTGAGGCCCCACGTGCTCGCGGACGTAGAGGTCCGAGCCCGCGGTGACCACGATGCGCGCACCGAAGGCGTCGCGGTTGGCGCGGTCCTCACCGGCGCCCGAAAGCGAGATCATCAGCTTGTTCCCGGCCTGCCCCACGTCGTTCCGGTAGGCGTGCAGGTAGGGCGCGTCCGGGACGGGCGGATCGTCACTCGCCGTCCAGCGCATGAGCGACGTGCCCATGAAGACGTCGTAGTCGCCGTCCCTGTCGTAGTCTGCGAGGGTCAGCCCGTGGGCGCGGTCGAGGCGGAGGCCGCCGTCGTCGGTGTGCTCGGTGAAGGTGCCGTCGGCCTCCTGGCGCCACAGCAGGCTCCAGGTGTCGGGGTAGTCCGAGGAGGGTACGAACACGTCCAGGCGACCGTCGTTGTCGAAGTCGAAGAGGGCTCCGCCGAGATCGCCCTCGTTCCAGGAGCGGGTGGCGTGCTCGCGCACGAGACCCATCGCCTCGTTGCCCGGACGCCGGAAGGGCGCTTCGGGACCGTCGTTGTAGAGCAGCTCCGTCCTGTCGCTCGCCTGTCCGATGTGCCAGTGCCTCAGCTCCACCTGGAGCAGGTCCAGGTCCCCGTCGTTGTCGAGGTCTCCGCAGACCGTGTTGCTGGAGTTCCCTCCGAGGTCGAACGACTGGTCGCTCCATCCCTCCTGCCAGGGGTCCCCGCCCAGGGCGCTACAGGAGATCTGGGGTGCTTCCGGCATGGGGTCGCAGGTGGAGCCATCGGTGAAGTAGTGGCAGTGGCAGGCGTAGTACTCGTCGTCCACGTAGGTCTCGTTGGCGTCGGACGCGAAGCCCAGGTCCCGGGCGACGTCGTGGAACACGCCGCTGCCGTCCTGCTTCCACATGCGGTTCCAGCCCCGGCCGTACGTGCTGGTGAAGATCTCGGTCCAGCCGTCCCCATCGATGTCGCACCCGGTAACGCCCCAGGTCGGCCGGCTGTCGATGCCTTCCCAGATCTTGTCGACGTTGTAGGTGGCGTCGGTCTCCATGCCGGCCTGCTCGGTGATCCGGGCGAAGCCGCCGCTCCCGTCGCCCCTCCAGAGGTCGTCCTGCACACAGGTTCCGTAGTACCCGTACCGGTGGTAGTGGTGGCCGTTGAACAGGTCGAGGATCCCGTCGTGGTTCCAGTCGAACGCCACGAGCCCCACGAAGGGATCGTAGTCGGGGTCGTTGGAGAACCACGTCTCGGGCCCGAGCACCCAGGTGCCGTCGCCCTGGTTGAGAAGGACCTCGCTGTGGTCGTCAAAGTCGTTGGGGACGCCCGATTCGATGGATGCTGAGCACCAGGCATCCGGGTCCCCGTCGTTGTCGAGGTCCAGGAAGGCCGCGTTGCCCCCGTAGCGACCCAGGCCGCCGTCGCGCGTGGCGCTGAACCCCGAGGAGAACGTGACGTCCTCGTACCCGGTGCCTTGGGTGTTCCGGAGGAGCCGGTAGAAGTACTGCGGATCGGCGGGGTCGTCTCGCTCGTAGGAGGACCCCTTGGACAGGTAGAGGTCGGGCCAGGCATCGCCGTCGAAGTCGGCGGTCGACAGCGAACTGGCCTGGGCCGCCAAGCCCGTCGGCCCCAGCCCGAGCGCGTCGGTGACCTCGGTGAACCAGGGGCCGTCGCCCAGCACGGGCGGTTCGTTGCAGATCTCTGGAGGGCGCTCGTCCTCGGCGCCGCAGCCGGCGAGGAGGACGAGGAGGAACGGTCGGTGAAGGGCAGAGCGCATGCCAGCTCCAGGTTCAGTCGGTGCTGTAACCGTGCCGTACCCGACCATGCTGCGGGGGCAGCGGGCCTGGCCGTGGACGCAGCGGGAGCGGATCCGGTGGGGTCGGTCAGCCCTCCGCCTTCGTTGCCGTGAACGTCCGGATCCGGGCCTCGAGATCCGCGAGGTCCTCGGGCTCCAAGGGAACCTCCCGGGACCAGGCCACCCGGCCGCCGGGGAGGATCAGAGCGGTCTGTGGAATGGTCTCGGTGCCCAGGGCGAGGCCTCCGAACAGATCGGCGGGTGCCCCGGTGTACACCAGGGTTCGCCAGCCGACGCCCAGCCGGTCGCACGTCGCATCGATCCGCTGCAAGGTCTGGAGGGGGCTGCCGGAGGCCATGAAGCGGTCCCAGCTGATGCCCAAGAAGTCCACCTGGCCACAGCACCTGTCGTGCAACTCCACCAGGAGCGGCAGTTCGACCACGCATCCTTCGCACCAGGTGGCCCAGTGGTTCACCACCAGGGGCCGATCGCGGGGCGTGAGGGCTTCGCGGAGGGCGTCGAGGCCGGCGAGCGTGGCGTGGCCGAGCGTGTCGGGCGCAGCCTTTCGGGGAGGAGGTTCGGTCACGGGCCGGGGGGGAACCGCCGGCTGCCCCTGGGACAGCAGCCTGTGTACCGTACGACGAATGCCGAACATCCTTCACCTTTCTAGGTCAGGGCCCCCCGGATCGCCGAGGCCACCTCCGACACCGCCGCGGCCACCTCGGGCGAACGAGGCGCACCGAAGGAGATGTCTCTCGGCTGGATGCCCACGATGACGATTCCTGCGCCGATCTCTCGGCACAGGTACATGGCCATGAGGGCCACGGGCAGCGCGTGGGTGCACGACAGGACGCCTCCGGCCATGGGCGGCGGGACGAGCGCCACGGTACCCGGTAGCCGGTCCAGCCACGCAGCGTCCACCAGGATCACGTGGGAGGGCACGAGGGAGCGCACCACGCCGGTGAGGTTCTCGGGCGCCGTGCCGCCCTCCAGCGCGGTCACGGGAACCCGGACGGGCCAGCGCGCGAGCGTGGCCATGAGCCGTCGTGCGACCAGGATCCCCGCGGCGTCGTCCCCGCGCAGGTCCGACCCCACGCCCACCACGACGACCGAGGTGGCGCCCTCAAGCGCCCGGGCCAGTTCCTTCCGAATCTTTCGTTTCGGGTGCGGGTGGGGCCTCGGGCTCGGCGGTTGCGGGCGGGGCATCGTAGTCCCTCTGGAGCGCATCGTGCGTGAAGGCGGCCAGCTCGAAGTCCATCGTGGCGTACAGGGCGTCCTTGGGGCAGGTGTCCACGCACTGTGCACAGTAGATGCAGCGGTCGAGGTAGATCCTGCAGGAGAAGCGCTTGTCGCCTTCCTTGGTGATGTGGATGGCGTTCGACGGGCAGTCCCGCATGCACATCCGGCAGCCGATGCACCGCTCCGCGATGAACTGGATCCGGCCGCGGAACTTGTCGGGCAGATCGGCCTTGACGGCAGGATAGCGGATGGTGGCGGGCTGCCGGACGCTGTGCCGGAGCAGCTCGCCGACCATCCGGCCGGGATGGTGGCTCATGGTGCGACTCCCGACAGGACGACGGTGAGGAGCAGCTGGAGGAGCGCGGCCGGCATGAGGATCCGCCAGCAGAAGTCCACCATCTGCTCGATGCGCAGGCGGGCGAAGAGCGCCCGCAGCAGGGCGGCCAGGGCCACCAGGAAGAGGACCTTGGCGAGGAAGAGCACGAAGACCAGGACGGGGTGGAGCCCGAGTCCGAACGGCAGGAACACGGCGGCGAGGAGCGCGGCCCCCACGACCATTTCCATGTCGATCGCCATCCGGAAGACGGCCAGCAGGCGGCCCGAGTACTCGGTGAACGTGCCGCCCACGATCTCGGTCTCGGCCTCCGGGATGTCGAAAGGCACCTTCTCCAGCTTGCCCTGGAGCGCGACGATGGCCACGAGGAAGCCGAGGAGGTTGGCCAGCATCCAGGCCGGGTGCTCGGTGTACCACCGGGCCATCGTCTGGAGCGACCAGGTCCGTGCGAGCAACGCAGGCGCCAGGAGCGCCATGTAGAGCGGCACCTCGTAGGCGAAGAGCTGGGTGAGCGAGCGGACGGCACCCATGGCGGCGTACAACGAGGTGGAGGCCCACCCGGCCAGGAAGAACGTCAGCGTGGGAATGGTGAGCAGGTAGATGACGACGATGAGATCGCCCTCGAATCCGAGCAGCGAGCGGTTGTCCCACACCGGGATGTAGAACATCGCGGTGACCACCGCGGCCATGGCCACGGCCGGGAGGACCTTGAACACCGTCGCGTTGGCCTCGGCGGGGATGATGGTCTCCTTGCCGAGGAGCTTGACGAAGTCCGCGAAGGGCTGGAACCAGGGTGGACCCATCCGGTTCTGGAACCGGGCGTAGAGCTTCCGATCGACGTACTCGGCCACGAGCCCGAACGTGGAGAGGAAGGCCAGACCCGGAAAGATCAGGATCGCGTAGAGTGCGACGAGGACGCCCATGCTACCTCCCCGGCGCCTTGACCCGCGTCAGGTCGAGGCCGCGCTTCCGGTAGAACTCGATGGCGTAGGCCCTCAACGCATCGGCGTCCCACACGTCCTGGCCCTGGGACCGGGCGACCCGGATGCCGCGGTCGGTGCAGGAGAAGCAGGGGTCGATGGCGGCCACCACGATGGGCACGTCCGCCAGGAATCCGCCCTCCAGCATCCGGACCACCGCGGGGAGGTTCCCGAGGGTGGGCGCCCGCACCTTGACCCGCTCCACCTTGTCGGTGCCGTTGGTGCAGACGTAGTGGATGTCCTCTCCGCGGGGCGCCTCGTACCGCGACACCGCCTCGCCGGCCGCCACCCTCCGGATGGCCCGAGCCGGGCCGATGGGCCCCTCGGGGAGCCCGTCGATGATCTGCTCGATGAGGTCGTAGGTCTGCATGAGCTCGCCGATCCGGACGAGCGTGCGGCCGTACACGTCGCTGTGGTCGTCGAGGACGACCTCGAACTCGAGCTCCGGGAACGCGAGGTAGGGGTCGTCCCTGCGGGTGTCCCGGTCCACGCCCGATCCACGCGCCGTGGGTCCGTTGGCGTTGTAGAAGATCGCCTCTTCCTTGGTGAGCCGCCCCACGCCCGACAGGCGTGCGATGAGCGTGGACTCCTCCTGGGCGACCCGAGCGTAGTAGGCCGTGCGCTCCCGGAAGACCGGGAGGGCCTTGCGGATCTCGGCCCGGTGCGCGTCGGTGATGTCGCGCCGGGCGCCGCCCAGGACGTTCATGTTGTAGTTGACGCGGTTGCCGGAGATCAGCGCGAGCAGGTCCATGACCAGTTCGCGGTCTCGCCAGGTGTACATGAGCAGGGTGTCGAAACCGAGCTCGTGACCGGCCACGCCCAGCCACAGAAGGTGGCTGTGGATGCGCTCCAGCTCGCCGATGAGCGTACGGATCCACAGGGCCCTGCGGGGCACTTCGATCTTCCCGGCCTCCTCCACCGCCATGAGGAAGCAGGTGGAGTGCGAGTGGGAGCAGATGCCGCAGACCCGCTCGAGGATGTACTGGGATTGGACGATGGTCCGTTCCTCGCAGGCCTTCTCGATGCCACGGTGGTTGTAGCCCAGGCGGATCTCGACGCCGACGATCTTCTCTCCGTCGAGCGTGACCTTGAAGCACTCGGGCTCTTTGAGCGCCGGGTGCTGGGGACCGACCGGAATGGTCACGTTGGCCATGGCCTACTCCTTCCACGCTTCGGGAAGCATCTCGAGCTTCCAGTCCTTGCGCAGGGGGTACTGGCCCTCGGGCCAGTCGTCGCGCAGCGGGTAGCGGTCGCCGGGGGGAAGCCCTTCCACCTTCGCGCCGAGGAGGTCGACCAACTCGCGCTCGTAGAAGATCACGCCCGGGTACCGTGGCGTGATGGACAGGATCGTGGGGTCGGACTTGGGAACCCGCTGCCTGAGGTTGAGGACCACGCCGTGCCAGTCGGCGAGGTGGTAGACGAACCCGAGGTCCTCGCCGAGGTCCAACCCCGTGATGGTGCAGCAGAAGTCGAAGCCGTGCCGGTCCTTGAGGACATCGAGCACCGCCTGGAACTCCTCACGGCTCACCTCCACCCAGAGCCGCCGTTCCCGTGCAATCGTGATGCGCCCCTCCAGCGCGGGAAAGGTGGCGAGGAGGTCGTCCCTTACAGTGTCTTCTCTCGACATGCCGGGTCTCCGGTTCACGGTTGGGGAGCGATGCCCACGGTGCGGATGGGAGGCTTCGGAGGAGCCTGGAGCGTGCCCAGGAGTTTCACGACGCCGTCGATGATGGCCTCCGGTCGCGGGGGGCATCCCGGCACGTAGGCGCTCACCGGGATCACCTTGTCGATACCGCTCCTGACGTTGTAGCAGCCCTGGAACACGCCGCCGGAGCAGGCGCAGGCCCCCACGGCCACCACGAACTTGGGCTCGGGCATCTGCTCGTAGATGCGCCTCAGGCGGTCCTCGATCTGCCGGCTCACGGAGCCGGAGCAGACCATGACGTCCGCATGGCGGGGCGTGCCCTTGAGCAGGATCCCGAACCGCTCCAGGTCGAAGCGGGGGGTCAGGGCCGCGACGATCTCGATGTCGCAGGCGTTGCAGGCACCGGTGTTGAAGTGGATGATCCAGGGCGACTTGACGCGCGCCCAGGTCATCACCCTGGAGAGGACGCTCATGCATGCCTCCGCACGAGGATGGACAGCCCGATGCCTGCGGCCGCGAGGTACAGGAGAGCGAGCCCCAACGTCGCACCCCGGAACCCCGGACCGACCGCCACGACTAGCGCCGCCACGTGCAGGATCGTGAAGGCGAAGGCGAAGGGGAAGAACATGGAGTAGTCGGGCTGGACGCGGGCCTTGGGAATGTCCTCGCCGCAGGCGTAGCTGCGGAACTTGCCGAATGGGTTCGAGGTGGCCCTGGCCGCGAGCCCGGAGGCCAGCGCCGTCCCCGCCAGGCCGATGACCAGCAGGATCAAGAAGGCCACCGGGGGAGAAATCAGCAGTCGGTAGATGGCCATGGGCTACCCCTTCAGCCGCCGGACAGCGCCGGCGTCGAGCGATCCCTCGTTGCGGAACACGCTCAAGGCGATGCCCGCGGCCACGACCACCACGACCACCTCGACCACGATGAGCGTGATGGCGAACGACTGAGCCAGCGCCGTCCGTCCGGTGATCTCCCCGGCGAGGACGATCAACAGCGTGACGCCCTTGGTCAGGAGCTCCAGGCCGATGATAAGGCGCAGCAGGTTGCGGGTGGCGAGCACGAGGTACAGGCCGGTTGCGCCCATGAGGGCGACGGCGACCCAGTACGGAACCATGGACGAGACGTCAACGGGCATCGTTGCCTCGCTCCTTGAAGAGGACGACCACGCCGAGGACCCCGGTGAACAGGATGAGGACCTGGCCCAGGACGTCCGTGGGGCGCAGTCTCCAGAGGGTCTCCCCCACGCCCGGTTCCCCCATGGGACGGGAGGGGGGAATCTCCGGCACGCCCAGGTACGCGAGTGCGACGGCCACGACCACGAGCAGGATCGGGAGTGCGACGTACCGCCTCCAGCGGCGCTCGGTGGCCCGCGCGAGCTCCTGGGGGCTCTCTGCCCGCGTGAGCGCCACGGCGCTGACGAACACGACCGTGATGAGCCCGGCGCAGACCGAGAGTTCGAACACGGCGGCCCAGGGCGCGTGCATCTGGAAGAGCAGCACCGAGAGGACGACGGAGGTGACGGCCAGGCCGATGGCCGCGCCCACCAGGCCGCGGGCGAGCACGGTCCAGACCGCGGCCACGACGAGCAGCACGAGCAGGACGAGTTCGAGGGTCACTTGGGCTCTCCTCCGGTCGCCGGGCGGCTCAACCGAGGATGTTCTGCACGGGAAGGATGAACGTTTCCAGGATGAAGAAGAAGAAGACGCCGACGCAGATGGTAGCCGCGGCGAGGAGGACCGCCGGGACCACCAGCCCGCGACCGGCCTCCCGCACCGACTCCATGTTCTCGGCCAGCTTGCCGAAGAACACGCGTCGCTGCAGGGACAGGAAGTAGGCGAGCGTGACGAGGCTCCCGAGGATGGCGGCCGCCGCCCATCCCTCGTGCCCGGCCTGCCAGAGCGCGATCAAGATGATGAGCTTGCTCCAGAAGCCGGCCAGCGGGGGGATGCCGGCGGTGGAGAACAGGGCCACCACCGAGGTGCCGCTGGTCCAGGGCATGCGATGGGACAGGCCGCCCATGCGGTCCATGTCCCGCGTGCCCGTGGCGGCCTCCACCGCGGCTGCGTTCACGAAGAGCTGGGTCTTGAAGATGGCGTGGTTGAAGAGATGGAACACGGCGCCGGCCAGGCCGAGCGGTGTCGCCGCGCCGAGTGCGACCACGATGTACCCGACCTGGCTCACGGAGGACCAGGCGAGCATCCGCTTCATGTCCTTCTGCGGCAGGGCCGCGAGGGCACCGGTGAAGATGGACGCGGTACCGAGCACGAGCAGGAGCGTGTCCAGCCCGGGCACTCCTCGGAAACACTCGCTGGCGAGCCGGATGAGCGTGTAGAGGCCGCCGACCTTGGTGACGATCCCGGCCAGCAGCACGCTGACCGCGGGAGGCGCCTCGGTGTAGGCGTCGGGTAGCCAGCCGTGGAACGGCACCACGCCGCCCTTGACGAACAGCCCGGCCAGGAAGAGGATGGTGGCCAGGCCTGCGGGGAACATCCCGCCGGCCTCGACGGCGGCGCGAATCGCCGCAAAGGTGGTGTTCCCTGCGGCCATGAGGAGCAGCGCCACGCCGGCCAGCATCAGGACGGAGGCCACCGCGGAGAGAAGCAGGTACTTGAACGCGCCCTCGAGGCCGCCCGGCTCCTTCCGGCTGGCCACGAGAACGAAGGACCCCACGCCCAGCGCCTCGATGAAGAGCCAGAGGGAGAAGAGGTCCTGGACGAGCACCACGCCGTTCATGGCAGCCAGGGACGCGAGCAGCAGGCTCTCGAAATCGAGCCTGGCCTTGGGTGCCGAGAGAGTGGAGCGGGCCACGACGAGCGCAGAGAGGCCCACGAACCCGATGGTGAGCAGGAGCACTCGCGTCAGGCCGTCGTAGGAGATGTCCACGGGCAGGAACCAGGGCTGGGCCTTGGGGTCCTCGAGCGCGCCCGGGGGCACGATGGCCACGATCGCCTGGAGGGTGAGCAGCAGGCCCACGACATACGGCGAGATGCGCCGAAAGAAGGTCCGGGCCACCGGCAGGTGGAGGAGGAGGAGGGCCAGGAGCGGGACGAAGACGAAGAGCGAGGCCAAGGAGGGTCCTCCTCTACGAGAGGGCGACGATCAGCGCGACCACGATCACGCCGGCGAGGGACCACGCCACGTACAGGGAATAGGACCCGTCATGGAGCGCGCGCAGGCCGCGTCCGATGCCGTGGGCCACGCGGACGGACACCACGTCGTAGATCCAGTCGATGCCCCGGTCGAACCAGAAGGAGACCAGGGAGAACCCACGCACGACCACGAGCCCCTGGTCGTAGGGGTCGAAGACGCGGCGCTCGGCCATGGCGTACACCTGCGAGAGACCGGGCGCGTGGTGGATGTGGTCCACGGCGTGGAGACCCGAACCGCTCCTCCGGGCACCCCACAGGTGGTTGGCGAGCGCGAGGGCGAGGGCGATGCACGTGAGCGCCACGAGCAGCCATGAGTGCGGCAGGCCGGCGAAGTCGTGGCCTGCGAGTTGGTCTGCGAGGATCGGCTGGATGAGGCCTCGCAGGGGGAGCGGGTTGTACACGCCGAAGAGGATGCAGCCCGCGACCAGCACGAGCATGGGCACCCACATCGACCAGGGGACTTCCTTGGGGGTCCGGGTGCCCGCGGCTGGCTTCCCGAGGAAGGCCGCGTGTCCGAGCTTGAGGAACGAGGCTGCGGTGAGCACGGAGCCGAGGAGCGCGGCCGCGTAGTAGATCCAGTGCCGCTCGAGCGCGCCGTCGTAGACCAGCTCCTTCGAGAAGAACCCGTTGAAGGGGGGCACGCCGGAGATGGCACACGCCGCCACGATGAACGAGACGAAGGTCACCGGCATGGCCCGGCCGATCCCTCCGAGCCGCGCCAGGTCGGTGGTGCCGGCCTGCCGCTCCACGGCGCCGCCGGTGAGGAAGAGGCAGCTCTTGTACATGGCGTGGTTGATCATGTGGAAGAGACCTCCCACAATGCCAGCCGGTACAGCCGTTCCCACGCCGAGAATCATGTATCCGACCTGGGAGATGGCGTGGTAGGACAGGAGCCGCTTGTAGTCCCTCTGGACCAGCGCCATGGCCACCGCGATGAGGATGGTGGCTGCGCCCAGCACCATGAGGAGGTGGCTGGCCCAGGTGTCGGGGCGGAGCGCGAAGAGCTCCAGGGCGATGCGGGCCAGGAGGTAGATGCCAAGCAGCTTCTCGATGGCCGCTGGTAGAAAGGCCATGAACGGCAGGGGCGCGTCCACCGCGGCGTCGGGGATCCAGGTGTGGAACGGGAGGGATCCCGCCTTGGACGTGGCCCCGATCATGAGCAGCACGAACGCGAGGCCGCCGGTGGCGTCGAGTGCGAGGCCCCCAGAAGCCCCGATGGTGGACAGCGAGAGGCTGGATCCTCCTTCGGACACGGCCACGAGCGCGATCCCGCCCATGAGGCAGAGGTCCGAGAGACCCACCAGCACGAGGGCCTTGACCGCGGTCTTCCAGGCGTCCGGACCTCCCGCCCAGATCATCCAGAACAGGGTGCCGAGCAGCCCCTCCCAGAAGAACAGGAGGAAGATCAGGTTGTCGGCCATCATGGCGCCGCTGGAGAGCGCCAGGGACGCGAGCAGGCCCGCCCAGAACGACCGGGTGTCGTTCCGTCCCGCGAAGAACGCGACGCCGTAGAGCGACACCAGGATCGAGAACCCGGCGGCCGCCGTGAGCACGAAGGCCGCGAAGTGGTCGATCCGGAACGAGGCCTCGAGCCCCCAGTAGGCCCAGGAGGGCGCGCTCCAGGCCAGGGCGTGCCCGGCGCCGTGCACGGCGCGGAACAGCTGGATGGCCAGGCCCACCTGCACCGCCGAGACCCCGACCGAGACCCAGGAGCGGGAGGCGTCGCGGGGCAACAGGAGCACGATGAGCGCACCCAGTGCGGGGAACGCCACCAGGAGGAGTGCGGTCACGGGGATCGCCGGCATGGGTCACCTCGCCGCAACGAGCAGGTTGACGACCGTGGACTGCACGAGCCAGGCCGATGGGGTGATCCAGATTCCACCCACCAGGGAGAGGGCCGCGAGGAAGGCCACGGACCCGACCATGGAGCGCGAGGTCTCCTGGGGCGTCGTCCCGCGGGGCTGTCCCAGGAACACCATCGTGAAGAGTCGGAGGAGGTAGAGGATCGTGAGGACCGCCCCTGCGAGGAACAGGAGCGTGAGGCCCACCTGTCCGGTCTCCATGGACCCCGCGATGACCATGTACTTCCCGAAGAACCCACCGAACGGGGGGATGCCCATGACCGAGAAGCTGCAGAGCAGGAACGCCACGGCCGTGACCGGCATGGTCCGCCCGAGGCCACCCAGGCGCCGGATGTCCTTCTCGTGTGTGGTCTGCTCCACGATGCCCGCGCAGAGGAAGAGTCCACCCTTCGAGAGCCCGTGCATGAGGATGTACAGCAGGGCGCCGGCCATGCCGATCTCCGTGCCCACGCTCAAGCCGAGGAAGATGAAGCCGATCTGGCTCACCGTGGAGAGGGCGATGATCCGCTTCATGTCCGTCTCCACGAGGGCGGCCCCTGCGCTGACGAGCGCGCTCGTGCCCGCGATCCAGGGCACCACGACGTGCCAGGTGTCGGACACCACGAAGGTGTCCCCGAACAGGCGGGCGAACACGTAGACGCCGATCTTGACCAGCACCGCCGCGTGCAGGAGCGCGGTCACCGGCGAGGGGGCCACGCCGGCGTCCGGGAGCCAGGTGTGCAGCGGCAGCGTGGCCGACTTGGAGAGGATCCCCACGAGGATGAGCCCGACCGCGAGGTCCGGGATGGGTCGGCCCGCGAACGCACGCCTCAGCACGGGCAGGTCGAAGGAGCCTCCCTCGCCGTGGAGCAGGATGAACCCGATCAGCATGACCAGCGCGCCGAACACGGTCACCAGGAACGCCTTGTCGGCCCGGAGCACGATGGGTCGGTCCCGGAAGAAGCCGATGAGGCGCCAGCACGCGATCGCGGTGATCTCCCAGAACAGGTACAGGACGATCAGGTTCTGGGCGTAGACGAGGCCCATCATGGCCCCGAGGAAGAGCACCACCATGAGGTAGTACTCCTCCTGGTGGCCGTAGTGCGCGATGTAGGACCAGGAGTAGAACACGATCACCGCGCCGACCAGCGAGGACACCAGCGCCATGAACACGGCGAGGCGGTCGGCCACGAACCACAGGTTGATGCCCTGCGCGAGGTCCTGCCGGAAGACCACGTCCGTGCCGCCGAACACGCCGGGTGCGAGCACGGCGGAGCCCACCAGCGAGACGAGCACCAGGGCCAACGCCACGAGGTTGCGGGCTCGGGGGGATGCGCGTCCGACGAGCGGCAGGAGGAGGGCGCCGACGACGGGCGTGAAGACAACGAGGAGCAGGATCTTCGAGCCGTCCATGGGTCTGCTCTCCGGAGGGCTCTGGGGGAGAGGCTTCGGGGCCTCGTCTCCCCAGCCGCAGGCTCAGGCCGGGACCCTCCGCACGGGGGCAGCCGCTCATAGTCCCGGAGGGCCGGGTCAGCAAAGTGTATTTTTGTCACTCACCGCACCCGTCCGCCCCCCCCCTTCGGGGGTGCAACTTGACAGGTCGTTCCTGGGGTGTCAGCATCCCGCGCCGAGCTCCCCGTCCCTCGGAACCCCATGCGCTTCCCGATCCAGGCCCGCCGGACGCTTCTCTTCGCAGCGATCGCCCTCGGAGCCGGGCTGTCCGTCGTAGCGGCCCTCTCGTGGCCCCTGGGGCTCCACCTTAGGACCTGGCACCTCTTGAGCCCGTTCGGCGACAGCCACGTGTGGGTCTTCGACTGGGTGGCCCGCACGCTCGCCTCCGGAGAATTCCCCATTGAGACGTACGAAATCGGATACCCGGAGACGCGCCGGGTACGCCTCATCGGGTGGGTGCCCGCGCTGGTCTCCGTACCGCTGCGCCCCCTCCTGGGGCCCCTGGGTGCCGCAAATGTGATCCAGCTCCTGTCGCTGCCGGTATCCAGCCTCGTGGCCGCGTTCTGGATCCGGCGCAGGACCGGGGTCGACGCCTGGACCTCGGCGGCCCTCGGCCTCGCGTTCGGTCTGGGACCCACCGCGCTGTCCACGTTCGGCATCCAGGAGATCTCCAACACCCAGGTCTGGATCGTGCCCGCCTTCCTGCTGGCCCTCGAGGCCGCGGACCGGCGGGCGGCCGCGCTTCCCCTCCTCTTCTTCGTGAGCCTGGCCGCTTCGTTCACGAGCCCCTACTTCGCGCTCGCCCTGCCGCTCCTGGCCGGGGCCTGGGCCGTGTGGCGGGTGGGGTTCCCCCGCGCGCCGGCACCCGGCGCTCCCAAGCCGCAACGGGAGGGCGGATCGGTCCCACCGCACTCCCCCCTCCGTCGCCTGTCCCGGCGCCTGCTCCACCCGGCGCTCGTGCTCGCGGTGATCGCGGCCGCCCTGCTCCCCGCCCGCGGGTACTACGATCCGCTCGCCACGGAGGGCAACCTGGGTGCGTTCCGGCCGGCCCGCCGGGCCGAGATCCAGGACCCGCTCCCCTTCCCTCCCCCCGTGGCCCGGCCCGACGCGCTGGTCGCGGGGACCGATCCGGCCCCGTCCCGACCCGGCGAGTCCCACCACGTGTGCTACCTGGGCGCGGTGCTGCTCGCCGCCCTGGGGGTGCTCGCGCTGGTGCGCCGCCCGGCGGGTGCCGGGCGGCGCGGTGCGTGGGAAGGGCTGGGCCTGCTCGCCGGGGGAATCCTGCTCGCCATGGGTCCGTTCCTCGCCTGGGGGGATCACCTCGTCCGGATCGGGGATGCGCGCATCGCGCTGCCCGTCTGGCTGCTCGAGGAGGCCGGCTACCCCACCCGTCTCGGGGGCCTCTACTTCCGCTACGCCGTCGTGGCGGAGGCCGGGCTCGTCCTGCTGCTCGGCAGCCTCCTGGCCGGTCGCCGACGGGCGGCGCTGCTGGCCTGGGGCCTGCTCGTGCTGCATGTGGCCGACGGGATCCGAGCCACCGGGCCGATGTGGCCGCGGCCGGGCGAGGAGGTGCCGGGGCTCGCCGACCTCGAGACCCTGCGCGGATCGGACGGAGCCGTGCTCGAACTCCCGCTCCAGGCCGACACGAACAGCATGCTGGGCCAGGGGGGGATGCTTCGGGCCGCGTTCCACGGCCGACCGACGACCTCCCTGGCCCGCGACGTCCAGAACGCGCGGTCCACGTTGAGGACACTCGTTCACGACCCGCCGGGCCCGCGCGCCCTGCCCCGCAAGCTCTCCCACCACGGCTTCCGGTACGTGGTGATCCCCCGGGCCGAGGCCCACGCGCTCGACGCCCAGGAGCGCCACTTCCTGGGTCTCCTGGGCACCCCCTGGCGGGACGGAGCGCTCACGATCTGGGACCTGGGTCCCACGCGGATCCACCCCGAGCCACCGGCTGCCGGACGGACGAGGCCTACAGAGCGGTAACGGCGATCTCGGGCCGATCCAGGCCGTCCAGCAACAGGAGGCCCCACTCGGCCGCGTGGGTTCCCTCGCGCGGCACCGGCTCGAGATCCGGCGGCGCCACGGGCCGACAGCCGGCCTCGAGCACGAAGATGCCGCGCAGCAGGTGGTCCGGCCGAGGCCGGATGGGCAGGCGGTAGAGGCCGCGGGTCTGCGGGTAGATGGTCATCCACTCCGCACCGGGGAACTGCGGATCCCAGAAGGCCGCGAAGTCGTCGATCTCCCGGGGCAGGAATCCGAGATCCTCCATCGCCTCCTCGATCGTGGCCTGGGCCAGGCGCCCGGGTACGCACCAGCCCTCGTCGTACTGGAAGCGCTCCGTCTCGACCGCCAGCTCGTAGAAGAGGAACGGGCGGGGGCCGTGCTCGGTGAGGAGGGTGCCGTCGGGCAGGGCCAGCAGGTCCCAGCCCTCCTCCGGGTAGGGCGGGTCGCTGGCGGTCACCACGCCCGGATCGAACAGCTCCACGTGCATGGACTCGGGCACCTCCGGGTAGAGGTAGAGGTAGGGCGCGTCCACGCTGGTGTAGTCGTACATCCAGATCTCGACCCAGGCCGCGCTCTCGTCGTCGACCTTGAAGCCCGTGCAGCCGTAGCAGTGGCTCGCCAGCGCGGTGGCCGCCCAGGAACCGACGGGCACCTCTCCCTCGAAGGTGTGCTCCGTGACGGGGAGGTCGGTCTCGTGGGCGTCGCGCCAGGAGGCGCCTCCGGTGTCCCAGGCGTCCCCGCACGCCTTGGCCTTGGGCAGGATGCTCCAGATGCCCACGGTGGGTGGATCGACGCCGCAGTCGTTGTGGACGATCTCGCCCTCCACGTTGACGTCCACGTCGGCGTCGGTGTCGGCATCCGAATCGGCGTCGGTGTCGGCGTCGGTGTCGG
>JAFGLY010000145.1 GCA_016927815.1 Deltaproteobacteria bacterium
GGGCCGTCCGGACAGAAGCCCGCGTGGGGTGCCTCGACCCGGATCGGCCGGAGCGGCTCGAGCGCGACCTCCCGCACCCCGCCCGAGCCGTCCGCCAGGAGGAGGGTCACCCGACCCGAGAGGAGCAGGAACAGCTCGGGCCCGTCGTGCCGCTCGAGTTCGACGCACTCGGCGGCCGAGGTGGCGGCCGGGCTGAACACGCCTGCGCGCCAGTGGCCCGCATCGCCGCACAGCACCTGCCAGAGCCGATCCGGCTCGATGCAGAGCGGGCGATCCGAGGGAACCTCGGGAAACGAGGGCGGGCGAACGGTCGCGATCCGCATGTCAGGCTCGGAGACGACGATCCCCTGTCGGGCAGGGGGCCCGGCAGGGGATCGGGTGCCCGTGGGGCTCAGATCTTGGCAGGCTTGGTGCCGACCTTCATCTCGATCTTCGGCCCTTCCTTGCTGCCGGTCTTCATCTGCAGCTCGACGTCGACGCCCGTCGCCGGGGCCGGGGGAGGCACCGCGGCCGTGGCGGACACCTCGACGTCCACGGACTTGGTCTGGGCGCCGGAGGTGGCGGTGACGGTGGCCTTGCCAGCCTGGACGCCGGTGACCTTGCCGTCGACCACGGTGAGGACCTCGGGGTTGGAGGAGGTCCAGGTGATTGCCTGTTCGGGCACGACCTCGCCGTCGGCCTTGACCTCGGCGACCGTGTCCACGGCCTGCCCGACCGCGAGGATCTGGCCGGCCTCGAGACCGGTGAGGGCAATCTCGTCGGGGAGCGCCACGACGAGCTCGTACTTGTTGGAGATTGCTCCGACAGTGGCCTTCACGGTAGCCTTGCCCTCGCCCACGATGGCGATGGACTTGCCGTCGGCATTGAGCTTCGCGACCTCGGGGGGGAGAACCTCCCACTTGATCTGAGGAGGCGGCTCGATGACGGTCTTGTCCGCCGCGAGGACCTTCACCGGGGGAATGGCCACCTGCTCGAGGCTGTGGACCTTGACGACCGGCTCGGCCTGGATGTCGATGGAAGAGGGGGTAGGCCCGCAGCCGATGAGAAGCGGGATCAGAAGAGCGTACATCACAACTACCTTTTCGCGAGGAATCTCACCTCGCCTGGGACAGGCACCCGCTGTCCCTCGCGCCCGTGCCGACGAAAGGTCGGACAAAACGCGACGGCGAGCATAACGCCCCGGCAAATCCCGTCAACCCCGCCATCGGCCGATCATCGGCATTACGACGGAGGAGGCGGTCTTTCCAGTGAGATCGCCGATGCCGACGCAGACATCGGACCTTCGCGCGCGTGGGGCGTCCGGCGCCTCGGATCGGGCGCCATCGTCCCGGGCTGCGCCTCCCTGGGAGGCGGCCGTGCGGGAACCGATGTAGAATCCGAACATGCGCGCCTCGCTCCTCCTCCTCGCGCTCGCTGCGTGCCAGCCCTCCGATCCCTCCGCCCACCTCGACCGGGACGGCGACGGCTTCACCCCGGCCCAGGGCGACTGCGACGACCACGACGCCTCCGCCTTCCCAGGCGGCGTCGAGGTCTGGTACGACGGGGTGGACCAGGACTGCGACGGCAACGACGACGATCAGGACCTCGACGGGTACGGCCTGTCGGAGGACTGCGACGACGAGGATCCGGCGGTGAACCCGGGTGCTCGCGAGGTCTGCAACGGGGTGGACGACGACTGCGACCTCTCCACGGACGGCGCCGACGCCCACGGGGCGTCTCCCTGGTACCCCGACCTCGACGGCGACGGCTACGGCGACACTTCGGCCATGGTCCGCGCCTGTGAGGCCCCGGAGGGCTGCATCGCCCGGTCCGGGGACTGCGACGACAGCGACCCCGAGACCCGTCCCTACGCCGACGAGTGGTGCAACGGGGTGGACGACGACTGCGACGGCGAAGTGGACGAGCCGCGCTCGGTCGACGCCTCGATGTGGTACCTCGACGCCGACGGCGACGGGTACGGCACGGAAGACGCCTGGTTCTGGGGCTGCCCCCCCGCGTCCGGGTACGTCTCCACGTACGGCGACTGCGACGACTCGGATCCGGAGACCCTCCCCGGGGCCGCCGAGGTGCTCGACCTCCGTGACCAGGACTGCGACGGGTTCGTGGACGAGGACTTCCTCGCCGCGGGCGACCTGGTCGTCACCGAGATCATGCACTTCCCCACCCTGGCCGGCCTGTGCTCCTGCTCCCTGCACGACGCCGACTGGTTCGAGATCTGGAACGGCCGGGACACCGCCGTCTGCCTCGACAACTGGACCTTGACCGACGAACTGGGCCACGGCTTTCAAATCGCGTCCGAGGCGGCGGTCGTGGTGGAGCCGGACGGCTACGTCGTGCTGTGCAACCGGGACACCTTCTTCGGCGACCCTGCCCGGTGCGACTACGAGTGGTCCGACCTCACCCGGGAGCCCGGCTACTACGACGTGGACTTCGTGCTGGACGTGGTCGATGGCCTCGTGAGCCTCGCCGCGGGCGATCGGGTCGTGGACGTGGTGGACTGGGAGTCCTACGCCGTGCCCGATTCCGAGGGGAACCACTGGCCCACCCGGTCCGCCCACTCCATGCAGCTGGACGCGCGCCTCTACGACGCCACCTCCAACGACCGGGCAGGCGCCTGGTGCGCGGCGTCCGAGGACTTCCCCTTCGGGGACGAGGACCTCGAGTACTACCCGAACTACGGCACGCCGCGCGCCGACAACGTCGAGTGCCCCTAGTCCGTCCGGCCCGACGCCCAGGAGAAGGCAGGCCCGGGAGTGCGGGATAGCGGGTCCTGGCGAGGTGGCATCGTGCGGCAGGATCTCGACACGCTCCTGTTCCGGGTGAAGGCGGACGACCTCTCGGTACGCCTCGGCGAGGTGGTGCTCCAGGTCCTGCCCGACGCGCCTGTGCTGCCCCGGTGGCGCAGCATCGAGGAGGCCGTCCGGGCGGTGGAACCCGCGGCTGGGCCCGAGGTCGTGGCACGCGCCAGGGCGCTCGCAGAGCGACCCGGACCCCAGGCCGCCCTCCGCCTCATGGACGACCTGGAGGCCGGCGGTGCCTTGAAGGCCCTGTTCACCGCCATCCGTGCACGCCTCTTCCAGCGGTCGGGCGGCGTCTTGGGGGGTACGATCGAGGATCGCCAGGGCCGGGACGCGGCCTGCAAGCTTGTGGTGCTGGCCGCCCTCTGCGACGTCCTCCTGGACGGCGAGCCCGCCGACCTCGTGCCGGCTCTCGAGGACCACGCCGCGGGCCGTGCGCTCCTGGCGTGGTTCGGGGCTGTGGAGATCGCGCTCCCGTTCGCCGACGATCCGATCCCGGGCCTGGTATCGCGGCTCGTCGAGCGGTTCGGCGCGGAGGGTGTCCGGACGGTGGATGCCGCCCTGGGCGCAGGTGCGGGTGTGCGCGCAGCCGCGAGGGTACCCCACCTCTCGGTTGGCGTGGAGGCTGCGGCCCGCCGCGCGCTCGGCCGCCTGGACACCCTGGGCGGCGCCTTGCTTTCACGCGTGCCCGGTGCGAAGCGTCTCATCGACGTGGCTGGGGACGTGGCCGCCGAGGGTATCGACACGGTCCCCATCTACCGGGTGCTGGTGCCGGCGTTCGTGGCCGAGGTGTGTGCGCGCAGGGCCCTGGCCGGCGTGAACCCCTCGGCCGAGCCGCCCACGGTGCCGACGGGTCGGGTCGAGCCGCCGAGGGTGGTGCCTCGGCCGCCGCAGCCGCCGGTGGTGCCGCCGCGGGTGATGGTGCCCGAGCCGTCCACGGTGCCGACGGGTCGGGTCGAGCCGCCGCCGGTGCCCGAGGAGCCGCCCACGGTGCCGACGGGTCGGGTCGAGCCGCCGAGGGTGGTGCCTCGGCCGCCGCAGCCGCCGAGGGTGGTGCCGCCGCAGCCGCCGGTGGTGCCGCCGCGGGTCGGGGCTGCTGTGGTGGCGCCACGGCCGGTGGTGGCTGCTGTGGCGGCGCTGCCTCGAAAGCGGCGCGGGATGCGCACCTTCGTCCTGCTCGTCTTCGTGCTGCTCGTACTCGGCTGCAGCGGTGTCCTTCTCGCCGGCGGATTCGTCGTCTTCGGGCCCGTGATCGCCGAGCGGGCCGGGTACAGGATCAACCTGCCGCACTTCCTCCGGTAGGGACCCGCGCCCTCCAGTGACGAGAACTCGGTTCGCCGCGGCGTCCCGGATCCCCCCACCCTCGCCGTCACCCCCCCCGGATCCGGGACAACGGGGGGGTCGAGCGCCTGTGAGCCCACGCTTGACACCCGGGCTCCGTGTGCGCACACTGAAGGTTGTCCGGTCCTCGCGGCACCCATCCCCTCTCGGCCGCGCAGGGCCCCACCCTGAGAGGGGGCGAAACGGGTTCGACGGGGCCGTGGTAGGCCGAGGCTGCATGTCGAGGTACTCGGAACCTCGTAAATCACCGGGAAACCCCCAAGCTGCCAACAACAACGACAGCTTCGCTCTCGCCGCCGCATAGCGGCTGAGCCGTCCGGTCCGGTTGAGCCAGGGCTCCGGTTCCGGGCGCGTCACGACCTGGATAGTCCAGAGGGCTCGCACGGCGTGGGTCCAGGGGACGAGAAATAACCTCGCGAATTCGCCGTCCACCCGATCGTCGGGCGGGCCCCCGGGCCCGACGCGGGCGGAACCCGGGGGACACGCATGTAGACGCCGACGCTGAGCGACTTCGGACGCGGGTTCGACTCCCGCCGCCTCCAA
>JAFGLY010000146.1 GCA_016927815.1 Deltaproteobacteria bacterium
ATCGAGGCACCGCGACCGGAGGGCCGCGGCCGGTCCCCGGTGTCGCTGATGCCTCACGTCGAACCTCGACGCTCGATTCCCCGCTTGCCTGCGAAGCCCCGCGAGGCTGTTTCGCTTCGGCCATCCGAGCCCCCTCGAGGCGGGGGGACCCTACCCGTTTCGGGTGGTGTCCTCCACCTCGCGCTCGGCCGCCTCGAGGAGCGCTGCGTCCGCAGGGGTCGGAGCGAGCGCCGGCGGGGGCTCGACGGCCGGAGCGGGAGCCCGCCGCTCGCGGACGGACTCGAGGGTGGTCGAGGCCACCATCCACACCAGCCAGACCAGCAGTCCCTCGTCCACGAACGGGACCACGTCCGGTACCGCGAGGTCCAGGAGCAGCAGGGCCACCACGCCCACGGTCAGCAGAACCTGGGTGGACGGCTGCAGGCGACGGATGCGGCCGCGCAGGTCCAGCCGCTGGAGCGGGGACGAGAGGGGGGACTTGGAGTCGGGGAGGGGAGGGGGACCGGTCATGAACCGCCCTACGGGTGGAACCACAGGGTTATTGCAGGAGTGTATCCCGCCCGTGTGCCATGGATGTCCCATGGCCCCGGGCCGCACCGGGAGGCAGGTGAACCCAATGCAGCGCGTTCGGTACGTGTTCTGTCTCCCCGTGCTCGGCTGCCTGGGCTGTGCGATTCGAGTGGAGGGGCCGCCTCCCGAGACCATCGCCGGCCCCCCCGTGCCGGACACCGCCTGGCTCGGCCTGGTCGATCTAAGGGAACGCGAGGGTGCCACCACGACGACAGCGGGTGTCGCCTACGTGCCGACCTACGTCCCCGGCGGAGCCGGTGCCCCCGGCACGCACGTCGTGGTCCCGTCGGGTCCCACCGTCTCGTACACGGGCGAGCTGCGTGCGCGGCCGATCGCCACCACGCTGGAGGAGCGGATCATTGCGACCGTGGTCCCCACGAACCTGACGGGCGCGGCGGGCACGGACGTGAGCGGGCTCGGCGGTGTGCAGGCCGTCTCCGAGGTGTACCCCGAACAACGGTGCCTGGTCGTCTTCGACCTCACGGCGGCCGACGTCGATCTGCATCCCTTGCGGGAGAAGGCACTGGGCATCGCACTGGTCACCGGGATCACGCTCGGGGTGGCCTATCCCTTCCTGCTGCCGTGGGTGTACGCCCCGTTGGACCTGCCGTACACGGCGGCGGGGCAGATCAAGGTCTACGAGTCCGGAAGTCGGCGCTTCGAGCACATGGCCGAGGTCACCACGGAAGGGAACCTGGTCGTCCGGGGGATCCCCTGGGGGAACCGTGCCTACGAGACGATCATCCAGGAGGCCGCCGAGGCGGCCGGCTCGGGGTTGGCGGCCGGGTGCGCTCAAGGCATCCGGTGCGAAGGACCGGCCCAGCCCTGAACCCCGGGGCACCCCTCCCTCGGACCTGCAAGCCTCCTACAGCGCGTACATCAGGTACTGGATCACGACCATGATGTCGTCGGACGCGTTCTTGGCCACGCGGAAGGTCGAGGTCACGACCTTGCCCTCGCCCGATGTGAAGGAGACGAGGATCGGGGCGGAGGGCAGCACGTAGCTGTTGGTGCCCTCCCGGTACTCCACCGATCCGGACAGGTGGATGGACACCGATCCGTCCACGTTCTCCATGACCGGCCAGACGGGGAGGTCGAACTCGACCTCGACGTAGCTCTTGCCCAGGAACTCGGAGAGCTGGGAATCCGAGACGGCCGCGTTGACGACCCCGTACTCGCCCCGCTGCGCATCGTCCGGGATGTCGTCGTTGCCGACCCAGTTGATGCGGGCGGGCCAGATCTGCTCCACGACGTCGTAGGCCCAGTCGCTGGCGTACACGGCACCGCCGGCCGTGACGTAGGCCATGAGGTTCTCGCGGATGGTGTCCGTGATGCCTTCCTTGTCCGTCTTGTCGGTGTCGTAGATGACGTCTTCCTCCACGAATCCGCTGTTGAAGAAGATGACGTCGTAGGTCTGGAGCCCCACCGAGTCGAGGAGGAAGTCCTGGGTCTCGTATGGATCGATGCCGTTCACGATCGCGTAGTTGGCGAACCCCATGGCGATGAGCACGTCCTGGAAGTCGTCGTAGTCGCCGGTCACCACGGCCACGTCCACGGCGAGCGGGTCGAAGCAGTCGGGCTCGTCGAGGACGACGTCCTCTCCGTCGGCGACGTACACCTTGACCTTCTCGAGGATCTCGTACCCGTGCTGGACGAAGACCTGGTACTCGTGCTCGGGGGGCAGTTCGTCGAGGAGCCAGAAGCCGTCGCGATCCGAGTAGGTCTGCCGGGTATCGTAGATCCGGCCCTGGTCCGTGTAGAGGTAGGTGTAGACCTGGGCGTCGGGCAGCCAGGTCCGCCCCGAGGGATCGCACACGCGACCCAGGATGCTGCCCGGTCGCGGCTCGGTCAGGTCGGGCGGCTTCGTGTAGAAGGAGCTTTCCGTGCAGCCTGCGGCGAGGATGGCGAGGAAGAGGATGCGGGCGTTCATGATGACGTTGCCTCGAGTTGGCCCTGACGGTGGAAAGGGGTTCCGCATGTGCAGTGCGCCGGACGACCCGGACTGATCACTCCTGGGCGACTTAGTGTGACGGATTCTGGGTCCGAGTGCAAGTCGAGTCCCTGGATCGCCGGTCCGACCTGCGGCCCCGGTGGGGGGTCTCGGGGCGTCGGCTTGCCGTCGCACGGGGCCGACATACGTTGGCGGGACGCCCGGAGGTGCAGCCATGGACGACCGACCCACCACTCGGGCACTGCGTGAAGCCTCCCGGGCGTGCCGTGCCCGGGCCTCGGTGCTCCTGGGCCTGGCCTCGGCGCTGGAGCGGGGCGACGAGACCCGGCTGGCGCGCGCGCTCGAGCGCATCCGGACGAACCCGGAACCTTGCGTGGATCCCGAGGTGGCCGAAGCCCAGGCGTGGCTGGCCAACCGTCGGGCCACCCGGCGCGAGCGGTTCGCCGTGGAGCTTCGCGCCGCCTGCGAGAGGGAAGGCGTGGAACTCGTCCTCCTCGGTCGCGATCCCCTGGAACTGCGCCTGCCGCCCGTGTCGGTGGGGGTGGATCTCGAGGCCGGGCGGGCCGAGGTGCGCTTCGCCGGGCTGGAGGTGCGGCGCACCCAGGCCGAGGCCGACGCCGTCCTCACCGCTCGCGCCGAAGCCGTGGCCTGGCTCGAGGGTCGAGACTGGGATCCGGCCGCGTGGCTCGCCGTCCTCAAGAGGGCCTGGTTGCGGGCCTCCCATGGGCAGGAGACGTGGGTGGAGCTCACGGATGTCCTGCCCGAGGTGGCCCTGCTGCGCCAGAGGCGCCGCTTCCGACGGGACCCGACGGCGCGGAACTTCGAGCCGTATCCGGCCGTGCGGTTCGCCTACGACCTGTGGCGCGCGAGGCGGGACGGGGTCCTGTCCACGGACGGCTGGCGCCTGAGCCTGGGCCCGGCCACGGGTGGCTCCACGCGCGACCGGAGCCGTGTGCTGCTGCTCGAGGACGCACGGGGCCAGGGCCAGTACCACCTCACGCTCCGATTCGTTCGGGAGGCCTAGTCGTGCCATCACCCGATCCGTTCCTCGCCCGCGACATCCTGGCCCGCGTCGGGGAGGCCGGGCAGCCTCCCGAGGTGGGCATCGAGCATCTCAACGTCGGCAACGAGAGCCTGCTCACGGTGCTCGACCGGGAGTACCTCGAGCCCATCGCCCGGGATCGCCGGGGGTCGTCCTTCAAGCTCGTGCAAGCCTACTTCGGCGGCGGGAAGACCCACTTCCTGTACGTGGTCCGGGCCCGTGCCTGGGCTCGCGGTTTCGCCTCTGCGGTGGTGGAACTCTCCCCCGACGAGTGCCCGTTCGACGATCCGGTGCGGATCTACCGCGCGGTGGCCGGGCAGATGACGTGGCCGCCCCGGGATCCGGGCATCCCCCCCGTCAGGGGCCTGGAGCACACCCTGCGCTCCGCCCTGGAGGATCGGATCGAGGCGGCCGGACGGGAGGCCACGGAGGCCTGGATCGGCACGGACGTCCGGCGGGCTCCGGTGGACGCTCCGTCCTTCCGGTCCGCCGTGGTCGCGTTCTTGAGGGCCGTGCTTAGCGGCGACGAGGCCCTCGAGGACCTGGCCGGCGCGTGGCTGCGGGGCGAGGAGATCTCCCCGGGCGATCTGCGCGCCCACGGGGTGCGCGAGACGCTGGCCCGGGAGTCGGGGTTCCGCTTCCTGAGAAGCCTCTGCCAGTGCCTCCAGGCGCTCGGCGCCCCCGGGCTGCTGCTGTGCTTCGACGAGGCGGACCGGACCCTCTCGCTGCCGCCCCGTCGGCGTCGTGCCGTGGCCGACAACCTGCGCGCCCTGATCGACCTCACCGGCCGGGAGGCCCTGCCCGGCCTCTTGTGCCTGTATGCCGTACCTCCGGAGTTTCTCCGCACCGTGGTGGTGGAATACCCGGCGCTCCAGCAGCGCCTGGAGGGGCCCGCGATCCTCTCCGAACGCAGTCCCCAGGCCACGCTCATCGACCTGGAGCGGCTGGACCTGCCGCCCGCCCGGCTGCTGGCGGCCATCGGCGAGCGGATCCTGGCGCTCTTCGAGGTCGCCCGATCGGCTGGCCTGGACCCGGATCTCCAACGCAGGAACCTGGACGCGCTCGCCGAGGAGGTGGCGCGTTCGTCCTTCGAGGTCGCCCACCGGAGATCCTTCGTGAAGGCCGCGGTGGAGCTCCTCCACCGGCAGGTGGCCGAGCAGCGGCTGCTGAGCCCGGCCGACCTGAAGGAACTCACCCGCCAGGAAGCGCAGGTCCTGCCGCTCGGAGCCCTCGACGGGTTCGAGGCGTTCTGATGGCCCGGCCGGGAGACCGCATCCGCCACCCCATCGGCGGAGACGGGGTGCTGGTGGCGGAGGTGGACGGAGGGCGTCGCTGGATCGTGATCTTCGACGCGACACCCTCGCTCCAGCGCATCGTGCCGGCGCACGCCACCCGGCTGCTCCCGCCCCAAGAGCCGGCCCCCCCGCCCAGGCCTGCCCGACAGGACGAGGCCACGGCCGCTCCAGGTCTCCTCCCACCGGTGACCGAGCCGCCTCCGGACGCCCGGCAGGCGCTGGAAGCGCTCCGCCTCGGCGTGGTGCCCGCGTCCGGGCTGGAGACCCTCACGGTGGAGCGGGACACGGAGATCGCCACGCTCGGGGACCTGCTCAGGCGGGAGCGGGGCATGGTCCTGCTCGCCGGCGCCTACGGAACCGGAAAGACGCACCTCGTGGAATTGGCGGAGAATCATGCCTTGCGGGCGGGATACCTGGTGGCCCGGGTGTCGTTCGACCCCGAGGAGGTGCCGCCCTCCCACCCCCTGCGCCTCTACCGGGCACTGGCGGGGCAGATCCGGTACCCCGACGGGGCAGGCGTCGGCCTTCGGCCGTTGCTGGAGCGGGTCGCGGACCGGCCCTCGCACCTGGAGCCGGCGGGGAAGGCCTTCCACCGGTACCTGGGGCCCGCAGCCTGGGCCGTGGCCCACGCAGACGACGTGCTCGCCGAGGATCTCCTGGCCTGGATCGAGGGTGCGCTGCCCAGGAGCCACCGCGACCTGACGGGCGACCTGAAGCGGTTCGGATGGCGTGGCCCGAACCTGCTGGCCCTGCCCGACTACCGCACGTTCGGACAGGTCATGGCGCACCTTCTCGGGGGTGTGGCCGCCTGGGCCCAGGACGCGGGCTGGCGGGGGCTGGCGGTCCTGCTCGACGAGGCGGAGTACCTCGACCACCTGGGGTCCACGTCCCGGGAGATGGCCACGAACGTGCTCAAGTACCTGGCCTTCGCCTCGCTGGATCCGAGTGTGCTGCCCTACCGGGAGGCCGATGTCTACCGGGGCGGACACGCGGTGCACCGCTCGCTCTCCACGGTCTACCGGACGGGCCAGCCCCTGGTGGTGGTCTGCGCGTTCACGCCTCACCCCGGGATCTTCGATCTCCTGAGACGCATTTCCGGGGACAGCGTGCCGATTCTCGAGATCGGCACCATCGAGCCCGGAGCCCTCGGCACCCTCGCGGATCGGATCCTCGCCCTGTACGCGCGGGCACGGCCCGACCTGGATCCGCCCGAGGGGCATCGCCTCGCGCTCCGATCCGCCCTGACGGGCGCGTTCCGGCGCGGGGAACTGGAGACCGTCCGGCGCGCGGCGCGAACCGTAGTGGAGTTCTGGGACATCTACCAGGTCTCCCCCGAGCGGGCCCTGGCGGCCCTGGGGGCCTGACCGTGCCACCGGTTCCCCTCGCCCCGGCGGCGCTCCGAACCGCCCTGCCGCGAACCTGGGGACCGCTGCTGGCGCGGTTCGGAACCCCCAACGAGGTGCAGCGCAGCGCCGCGGGGCCTCTCCTGGAGGGGAAGGACGTGCTTCTGGTCGCCCCCACCGCCTCGGGCAAGACCGAGGCCGTGGTCGCGCCTCTGGCCGAGCGCTGGTGCGACGGACAGGCGGCCCGGGTGCTGCTGGTCAGCCCCACGCGGGCCCTGGCCAACGACCTCGCGCGCAGGCTCCGCGAGCCGTTGGCCGCGGCGGGCATCGGGCTGGGACGCTGGACCGGGGACCGACACGACGGCGGCCGGCTGCACGAGGTGACGGTGCTCACGCCCGAAGCGCTCGATGCGCGCTTGGCCCGGAGCCGCCGACTGCTCCTCCCGGCGCGGGCTCTGGTGCTGGACGAGCTCCACGTGCTCGACAACACCTCCCGGGGCGACCAGATGCGCCTGTTGGTGCGTCGCCTGGCGCACGGGCAGGCGCTCCAGGTGGTGGCCTCCAGCGCCACGGTCTCGGATCCGGACGGCCTCGCCTCGCGCTACCTGTGCGACCCCTGCGTGGTGACGGTGGGCGCCCGCCGGTCCATCCGGGCCCGGATCGAGGAGACGGGCGGGGCCGATGGCATCGCCTCGGCGCTGGCGCGGGCCGTCCGGGCCGGATTCCGCAAGGTCCTGCTCTTCGCGCCCAGCCGGGTCGAGGCCGAGTCCCTGGCCTCGGCCCTCCGCACCCGGCCGCCCTTCGGCGGCGCGGTCTTCGTGCATCACGGCAGCCTGGCCCGCCAGGAGCGCCTCCGCGTGGAGGAGGCCTTCCTCACCCGGCCCGTGGCCTGCTGCGTGGCCACCTCCACGCTCGAGTGGGGTGTGGACATCGGTGACGTGGACCTCGTGGCCCTGCTCGGACCTCCGGCCGACGTGGCCTCGCTCGGACAGCGCGCGGGGCGGGGGGGGCGCCGGGGGGTCGTGAACCCCCTGCTGGCCTTCGCCCGGAGCCCCTTCGAAGCGCGGATCTTCCGCGTGATGCTGGAGGCCTGGTCCCGGGGCGATCTCCTGCCCGCGCCCTCGGTGTTCCGGCCGGGGGTGCTGGTACAGCAGGCCGTCTCGCTCCTCCACGAACTGCCCGGAGGGGTCGTGACCGCGGGCGATCTCGCGGCGCGGCTCCCGGCGGACCTGAAGGCCGCCTGGCCGGTGGAACGCGTGGAAGCCGTACTGGCCCAGGCGACGGCGCGCGGCTGGCTGGAGGGGCGGGGTCGCTACCACCTCGGCGCCCGGGGCGAGGCCCGCTGGGACCGGGGCCTGCTCCACGGGAACCTCGCCGAGCGGCGCGGGATCGAGGTGCGGGATCTCTGGACCGGGGACGTCCTGGGCGAGGTCGCCCGGCTGGGCACGGGCGGGCTGGGCCTGGCTGGAACCGACCGACAGGTGGTGGTCACCGACGGCGCGCGAGCCGTGGTGCGGCGTGGCACGGGAGCCTCGGGTGCCTCCTTCGGCGGGGGACCTCGACCCCTCGTGAGCCCGGACCTGGCCCGGCGGATCTGCGAGTCCGTGGGGATCTCCCTGCCCTCTTGCTTGGGTTTGCGCCCTGCGGCCGTCTTCCACGGCCTGGGGACGGCCGCGGGGGGGCTGCTCGCCGCGGCGCTCGAAACGGCGGGCTGCCGCACGGTCCGAGCCGGGCCGCTGGCCGTGTGGGTGGCGGATCTGCCGCGCCTATGGCCCGGGCGGGAGGCCGTGGCGCGGGGCCTGGCCCGTCACCACGTGCGACTGGCGCGGGGCATGGAGATGGGCTGCTTCCACACCGCTCTCCCACCGGCCGAGCAGCGGGCGGCGGTGGCCGAGGTGGCCGGCGCGGGGGCGGTGGAGGCCTTCCTGGAGGCCGGCCCTCCGCCCGAGTCCGACGCTCCGGACGCCGAAGCCGCTGCGTGGTGGTAGGACGCGTCACTCCTGCGCGGAGGATCGGAGCGCGGACAGGTTCTCGCGTTGCCAGACGAGGTAGACGTCGTCGGAGGAGAGGATCGCCGCCCGGGAGGACGCCTCGAGGGCGCCGTCCAGGTCTCCCCGCCGCCAGCGCACGACCGAGAGCGTATCCAGGTAGTCGGAGCGGTTCGGGGCCAGGGCATTGGCCCGCGTGGCCAGGTAGAGCGCACGGTCGAGATCCCGGTCGGCGAGTGCGAGGTACCACGCCTCGCAGTTGGCCTTCGCGGCTTCCTTCTCGAGAGGCTGGCAGTCCCGGTCCATGCCGAGGTGCAGCGTCTCGTCCACCCGGGGCGCATCGCCCAACGTCTGGTACAGGGACATCATGAAGTCGTAGGGGCGATCCTCGGGATGGAGGCGGCCCGTGGCGGACTCCAGGGCGGCTCGCAGCGCGTCGCGTTCCTCGTCGGTCTGGACGAGGAACTGGGAGAACCAGACCGAGAATCCCGAGAGCGGGTAGATGTCGAGCAGGCGGTGGAGGTGGCTCAAGGCGGCCATGCGATCCCCCTCGGCGAGGGACACCCGGGCTCGGCGCAACAGGTGCCCGTCGGGCGACTCCTCCCGCCGGTTGGCATCCGCGAGCAGGCGTCGGGCCTCCGCCGGATCCCCCGTGGCCAGGAACACCTCCGAGCGGGCCACGAGGACCTCGGCGTCGTCCGGGCGCTCGAGGAGTGCCGCGTCCACCAGCGTCCGGGCTCGCTCCTTCTTTCCGGTCAGGAGGAGGTGGGACACGAATCCCAGGAGTTCGTCGTGGTCCGCGAGCGCCCCGCCGGACAGGGGCGCGAGGGTCTCGCCGTAGGAATCCACGTCGCCCTGGGCGAGGACCACGCGGGCCAGCAGCACACGGGCCTCGGCATCCTCCGGGTGGAGCGCGAGGTGGGCGATGAGGTCGCTCCGGGCGCCGTCCCAGTCGTCGAGCCAGGCCTTGAGCCGGGCCCGGTACACACCCCGGCCCCCCTCCTTGCCGTGCCGCCGGACGTGGTCGGCCAGCAGGCGCATGTGGCCGTCCTCGGAGCGGGGTGGACCCTCGGACGGCAGCACCGCGAACCGGCTGCCCGGGAAGTCGAGCACCACGCGGTGCTTCGCGAAAACGGCGTGTCCCACGAGCCCCGGCATGGCGGCGGGGCCCTCGGCCGTGGGGGCGTCGAAGGCGGCCCACTGGGCCGTGAACGGGCCCTCCACCCGCTCGCCTCCGAGGGCGATGCTCGAGAGTTGGACCCGACGCGTGCGCTGCATCAGGGCCGTGGCGGGCAGTTCCTCCACCGAACCGATCCCGAACAGGGGCTCCTCGCCCTCGGTGGCGAGGTCGGCGAAGGCCTCGCCCGAGGGGCCCAGCAGCAGGATGCCGCGCGACCCGGTGTCCAACGCGAGCAGCAGGTGCGAGGCCCGCTCGTCGGGCCCGGAACCGGCCGCGAGTTCGGCGAAGGTGTAGCAGTGGGCGCCGTCGAACAGCATCGGCGCGGCGGTCGGGGGCAGATCGACGCTCCCGGCGCGATCGAGTTCGAGGCGGTCCGCCGGGTAGTCGATCGTGAGGACGAAACGGCTCCAGACGTTGTTCCCGAGGATGCCGTCGAGCGGCACCGCACCGGCGTAGTCGGGGACGCCCTGCAGGTCCACCGCCGCGGCCACGTCCCGGAGGGTCACGGGCCCGAGACCGATCCTGGGAACCACCACCGAGGCCCAGGAGACGGATCCGCCGATGCCCTCGATGCGGCCGTCTTCCTCGCGGGGGGAGAGGTGCAGCGCCTGGGCCACCCGGGGGCTGACCACGGAGATGGACGCGCCGGTGTCCACCAGGAACAGCCCCGGATCCGGGAGTCCCAGGTCCACCTGCACGAAGATCTTGTCACCCTCGGGGAAGGCGCGGACGAGGTCCACGGCGGCGTGGCCGGGGCCCGAGACGACTCCGGAGTCCGGCGTCAGGGCCGGACCGGAGCGGAGGGCGCAACCGGCAATCAGGGCGAGGAGAGCCGTGGGCATGGTCCACCGGGTCTGAGCGTCCCCGCATCCTAACCCTGGCGGACGCGAGCGTGCGCGGCATGTCGCCAGCCAGCCGGCGCGCTACGATGGGGATCCGCCGGGACCGAGGATTCCCGGAGGTGGATGGCCGCTTCGCCGGAGGTCCGGGATGGAGTTCACAGCGCAGGAGATCCAGGACATGGCGGAGTTCTTCGCCCGGCGGTTCCCCCAGGCCGCGGAGCGGGAGGCCATCATGGCCGAAGCGGGCCTGGCCCACGGACCCTCGGAGCCCGATCCCCTGCGGGCGTGGACGACCACACTGACGGCGGCCGCGAGCCAGCACAAGGTCCGGCGCCTGGCGACGGCCGCGCTCGCACGGCGTGCCGGGGACGAGAACCTCGTGGAGATGGTCCGGGTGCTGTCGCGCGAACGGCGCCGCAGGGGGGGGATCACGTGGGGCCTCGTGGGGGCCGGGGTCCTGCTCCTGGTGGGCGGGGTGCTCCTGTGGACCGGTCCCCGGCCGGCCGATGCACCCGAGGTCGCACCCGAGGCTGCGCCC
>JAFGLY010000147.1 GCA_016927815.1 Deltaproteobacteria bacterium
GCGCCTCACCGTCGAGACCAGCCGTCCCGAGTTCTCGGCCGCCACCCCCAGCCGCGCATGCACCATGGTCCCGCAGCGGGTCTCCGAGACCGTCCACTCGCCGCAGCGGCGCTCCGGGAAGTCGATCGCCGAGACCGGGCAGAAGCGCACGCACACGCCGCAGCCTTCGCAGGAGATGCCGTCGACGCGGAAGCGTCCGTCTGCCAGCCGCCGAATCGCATCGAAGCGACAGACCTCGGCGCAGACCCCACAACCACTGCAATCGTCCTCGCGGATCACGGCTTCGTGGCCGCTGAAAAACTCGTGCCGCTCCAGGGGCCGCGGCGCCAGCAGCAGGTGCAGATCCGCAGCGTCGACATCGCAGTCCGCGAGCACCGGTTTCCCTGCCAGCACCGCGAAGGAGGCGGTCAGGCTCGTCTTGCCGGTTCCGCCCTTGCCGCTCAGAACCACCAACTCCTTCACGAGACGCCCTCCATGGCGAGCCGCCGTCCACCTTCGAGCGGGGCATCGGCCAGTCGCCTGGTCTTCGCCAGCAGCTGCTCGAAGAGGGGCCGATAGCCCGGCAGCGCGTCCACCATCAGCTCCCCGCGCGAGTAGGCCTCCGCGACCCGACGATCGTCCGGAATCTCGGCCAGGATCGGCAACCCCTCGCGCTCGCAGTAGGCGTGGACCCGCCGGTCACCCACCCCCATCCGGTTGACCACGACACCGCAAGGGAGCCCCAGGATACGCATGGTCTCGACGGCGAGCGACAGGTCGTGCAGGCCGAATGCCGTCGGCTCGGTCACCAGGACCACCACGTCGGTGTCGCGCACGGCGGCGATGACCGGACAGGAAGTCCCCGGCGGCGCATCGAGGATCGCCGGCAGCTCGGCGCGCATCCGGGCGCGCACGGCGCGAATCAGCGGTGGCACGTTGGCGCGCCCCACGTCGAGCCTCCCCTCGAAACGCAGGATGTCCCCCATCCTGGCCGTCTCGACGACACCGATGCGCCGGGGCTCCTCGCGAATCGCTCCTCGGGGACAGACCCGGGCGCAGCCCCCGCAGCCGTGGCAGAGATCCGCGAACACGAGCGGCTTGTCGCGGGCCACCACGATGGCGTTGAACTGGCAGATCTCGGCACAGGCACCACAGCCGTCACAGAGCGACTCGTCGACGACCGGCACCGGAATCGCCACCTCTTGGCGGCCCTCGACCTCTCCCTTCAGGAAGAGGCCGACGTTGGGCTCCTCCACGTCACAGTCCAGCAGCTGCACGGGTGAGCCAAAGGCGCGGGCCAGGCCGAGCGCCACCGTCGTCTTGCCCGTGCCGCCCTTGCCCGAAGCCACCGCGATTCGCAAAGGCCTCGCTGTTTTCACCGCCTCCATGACTCAGGCCCAGTGGCCTTCGACGTCGGCCTGGGTGAGCGCCTGCAGGCTGCCGGCACGAAAACGGTCGAGCGCCTCGCCGATCGTGGGCGCGTCCGTGAGATAGATACGAACGCCGGCCATGGAAAGCACCCGGAACGCGTTCGGCCCGCAATGACCCGTGATGACGCACTCGGCGCCCGAGCGCACCACGCTCCCGGCGGCCTGCACGCCGGCGCCCTGCGAGGCATTCAGGTTCTTCTCGTTGTCGATCACCTCGATCGCTCCGCTCTCCGCATCGCAGACGACGAAGAACGGCGACCTGCCGAACCGCGGATCCAGAGGAGCCTCGAGGTCCGTCCCCGTCGTCGTGAACGCCACTTTCATCGCCGACCCCCTTGTCCTTGTCCTGCCCTCAGCAGTCCCGACGCCGACCGGAGCCTTCCCCGGCTATGCCATTATGGTCATATGACCATAAATGTCAACTCGGGGTACCACCAAACGCTTGACACCAAATGAGCCTATGCCAAGAATGGAATGAAGGTCCCCTTGGCAAATCGCGCACCGGCTCCCCTCTGCCGCCCAATGCCGAAGTCGACACCATCCGGCGCGCGCCTTCCTCCTGGCAGGGGCTCGACACGAAGGAGATGCCGTGAGTCTTCCCAAGCGCGCCTGTGACCGCCGCAAGGCCCTGCAGCTCCTGGCGGGGACCGGCGCCGCCGGCCTGGCCGCACCGCTCGCGGCATGCGGACGCCGGAGCGGCGCCGCAGGCCGAAAAGCCATCGTCCTCGGCATCGACGGTCTGGACCCAGGAATCGTCCGCACCCTCGTCGCCCAGGGGCGGTTGCCGAATTTCAAGAAGCTGACCGAGAGAGGGGCGCTGCTGCCCCTGACCACGACGATGCCCGCGCTCAGCCCGGTCGCCTGGGCCAGCTTCATCACCGGCCAGACACCGGGCGGTCATGGCATCGGCGACTTCATCGCCCGCGACCCGGCCACGCACATGCCCGTCTTCTCGATCTTCGAGAATCGCGCGCCGCGCCTCACCATCGATTTCGGCGACCTGCATCTCCCGCTGGCAGGGGGCGGCCCCACCTGCCTGCGCCAGGGCAAGCCCTTCTGGGCGTACCTGACCGAGAGGGGCATCCCGGCCTGGATCTCCAGGGTCCCGACCAACTTCCCAGTCGAGGAGACCGCGACCTGCGCCCTCTCGGGCCTGGGGACTCCCGACCTCTTCGACTCCTACGGGTCTTTCAGCTACTACACGTCGGACCGCCTGGAGGTCTACGGCGACATCTCGGGCGGCACCGTCCAACACGTCGAGGTCCGGGATCACCGTGTCGACGCCGAGCTGTTCGGGCCGGTCAACTCGCTGGTAACGTCCGAGGAGATCAGCTCCGGCGCGGGCCGAGTCTCCGTGCCCCTGACCGTCCGGCTGGACCCGGATCGCGAGGCGGCGCTCGTCGAGGTCGGCGGCCGCCGCCTCGTGCTCGAGCAGGGCGAGTACTCCGACTGGGTGAAGGTGGAGTTCACACTGCTGCCGCTCATCGGACGCGTGTCCGGTATCGTGCGCTTCCTCCTCAAGCAGGTACGGCCCCGGTTCCAGCTCTACGCGACCGCCGTCAACATCGACCCCACCGACCAGGCCGTGCCGGTGACCTACCCCAAGGAGCTGGGCGCCGAGATCGCGCGCGACATCGGTGCCTTCTGGACCAAGGGACTGCCCGCGGACACCAAGGCCCTCGACTACCGGATCATCAACGACCAGCAGTACGTGGGGCAGGCGGAGCTGCTCCTGGAGGAACAGGTTGCGCTCTTCCGGCACCTGTGGGCGCGTTTCCGGGACGGCCTCTTCTTCTTCTACGTGTCCTCCGCCGACCAGGACGCCCACATGCTCTGGCGCAACATGGACCCGACCCATCCGTTCCACCAGCATTCGGACCGACGCTTTTCCGGGTGGATCCACTACGTCTACGAGAGGATGGACGCGCTGCTCGGCGAGGTCCTGCCCGCCGTGGACGACTCCACTCTTCTCCTCATCTGCTCAGACCACGGCTTCGCCTCATTCGCCCGGGAGTTCCACCTCAACACCTGGCTCCGGGACCACGGGTATCTCGACGTCAGGGACGGCGCTCGGCGCAAGGAGGAGACGGACATCACGGACGTCGACTGGACACGGACCGCTGCCTACGGAATCGGCTTCAACGGTCTCTACCTCAATCTCCAGGGACGCGAGAGGGGAGGCATCGTGAAGCCCGAGCAGGCCGCCGCCCTCACCGCCCGCCTGGCACGCGAACTGGAGGCGATCGTCGATCCCGAGACGGGCATCCGCCCCGTGGCCAAGGTCTACCAGCGCGACGAGATCTACGTCGGCGAGGCGACACCCGGAATGGCCGAACTGCTCGTCGGCTACACCCCTGGCTATCGCAGCTCCTCGCCCTCGGTCCTCGGCGGGGCCGGACGGGCGACCATCGGCCTCAACCGCTGGGCGTGGAGTGGGGACCATTCCATGGCGCGAGACCTCGTCCCCGGCACCCTGGCGGCGAGCCGCCCCCTCCGCACCACCCGGCCCGACATCCTCGACCTGCCGGTTACCATCCTCGACTGGTTCGGCGTGTCCCGGCCTGAACAGATGGTGGGACGTTCCTTGCTCGGCTGAGGACGCTCTCTCCCTCCCAGGCGCCCATCGCCAGCGGCTGCAGGTTTCGCCCCGTCGGGTCCCAGACCACGCGGCCTGTCACGCCGGGCCACGGCGCGAGGGCCACCAGCGCGTCGCGGACCAGCGCCCGGTTCGCGCCCGCCCGGCGCAAGGCGTCGACCAGGAGCCGCATCCC
>JAFGLY010000148.1 GCA_016927815.1 Deltaproteobacteria bacterium
GTAGGCTGTAGGCTGTAGGCTGTGGCCGGAGCCCTGCCGCAGTTGCGGGTCGTCTGGTGGAGTTCCTACGTCCTACGGGCTCCTAAGGACCGGGAAGCTCCAGCGGCGGTACCGGCGGATCCCCGTCCCGGGCGTACCAGTCTGCCGTGAGCGGATCGGGCACGTACCGATCGGCGTGCTCCCTCCAGTGGTGGGCCACGTAGGGTACGGCCTCGAGCAGGACCTCGAGATCCTCGCGGGACGTGGCCGGAGAGAAGGACGCGCGCACCCAGCCCGGCCTGGCCAGCGCCTCCCCGGCGTCGAGGCGGGCCAGGATGGCCTCGCTCCGCTCCCGGCCGATCCCCAGGAGATCGTGTCCGTAGGTGCCTGCGCACATGCATCCCCCCCGCACCTGGATGCCGTAGAGGTCGTCGAGCAGGCGTACGGCGAGGTTGTGGTGCAGGAGGCCGTCGTCGAGGATGAACGAGAGGATGCCGATCCGTGGGGCCTCGAGGTCTCCGAGGAGGCGGATCTTGGGATCACCCGCCCAGGCCTCCACCGCCCGCCGGAGGCACGCCGCTTCCAGGGCCTGGATCCGGTCCACGCCGATGCGTTCCTTCAAATCCAGCACCAGACCCGCTCGGATGACCTGCACGATGGGCGGGGTCCCCCCCGACTCCCGGTGCTGGAGATCGGCCAGGTAGCGGTGCTCCCAGGGGGACGTGTAGAGCACGGTGCCGCCGCCGGGTTCCACGGGCACGCGTCCGCGGAAGAGGGACCGGTCGGCCACGAGCAGCCCGGGCGCCTGGGGCCCACCCAGGAACTTGTGCATGGACACGAAGACGGCGTCCTTGCAGAGCGCCGGATCGTCGCGGGGGTGCAGGTCCACGTCCACGTAGGGCGCTGCCGCGGCGTAGTCGAAGAACGCGAAGCCCCCGTGCGCGTGCATCACGCGGGCCAACGCGTCCACGTCGCTCAGGATGCCCGTCACGTTGGAGGCCGCCGAGAACGTTCCGATCTTGAGGGGTCGATCCCGATGACGGGGATCCGTCAGCAGGCGATCCAGCTCCCGCCAGTCGGGCCGTCCGAGCGTGTCGTACCCGATGGCCTCCATCTGGGCGATGCTCTCCCGCCAGGGCAGGTCGTTGGAGTGGTGCTCCATCCGGCTGCAGACCACCAGGGGCCGCTGCTCTGGGACGAGGTGCTCCCGGCACCGGTACGACTCGAGGATGGGATCCGGGATCCGGATGCCGAGCGCGCCGATGAGCCGGTTGATGGCACCGGTGGCGCCCGACCCCACGAAGACCACCACGTCGTCGGCCGTGGCGTGGAAGGACTTCCGCACCTTCTCGTGGGCCTGCTCGTACCAGGAGGTGATGTGCCGGCTGCCGGTGTTGGCCTCGGTGTGGGTGTTGCAGAGCAGGGGGAGGACCTCGTTCCGGATGACGTCCTCGATGGGTCCGAAGGCCTGACCGCTGGCGGTCTGGTCGAAGTAGCGCTTCTTCCTCGCACCGCCGCCGGTCTGGAGAACGGTCTCGGCTCCGATGGTGCCCGCGCGGGCCCAGGAGAGGATCGGATCGGACAGGATCGTCATGGGGTCCTTCGGGGTCGGAGACGTTGCAGGAGCCGCGGCACGACCTCCGCGAGGGGCACGTCGAAGCTGTCGCCACCCGACCGTTCCCGCCACTCGGCCGTGCCCTCGGCGAGGCCACGCCGGCCGAGAGCCAGGCGGACCGGTGAGCCGTAGAGATCGGCGTCCTTGAACCTGGGGCCGGCGCGCTCGTCCCGGTCGTCGTAGAGGACGTCCAAGCCGGCGTCTTCGCAGGCTCGGTACAGCACGTCGGCCGCGGTGGTGACGGCCGGATCGCCGGCCGCGAGGGAGAGCAGGGTGACCTCGAAGGGCGCCACCGGGCCGGGCCAGCGGAGGCCGTGCGCGTCGTGGTGGCGATCCACCACGGCCTGGAGCAGGCGACCCACGTCCACCCGTACCGCGCAGGCCGGCACGCGGACCTCCCGGGCGTCGCGCCCGAGCACCGAGAGGCCGGGCGCACCCTGGGGCCACGCCTCCAGGTGGGCGACCGCGAGGGCGGGCACGGCCTCCAGGACGCCCGGGCAGTTCGGACAGCCGTCCCCGGGCGCGGCGAGCCTGAGATCCTCCACCCGGTCGGACGCCAGGTCCCGGTCCACGTCCACGCCCCGGACGTGGTGACCCTCCCGGTTCGCGCCCGTGACCATGCCGGCAAGGCCCGAGAGCGACCGGTCCACCCACACCGGTACGCCGGTCGCGGAGGCCGGCAGGTGGGCACGCACCGCCCCCAGCGATCCGGGCAGCGCACCCAGCAGGCCGCGGATGGCCGCACCCGGCGCGGGCTGCAGGATCCGGGCACCCAGGAGTGCGCCCAGACGGGCCTCGGACAGGGCGTGGTCGCCTCGAACCACGGCCAGGATCGGGCGGCCGTCGGCCTGGAGGACCAGGGTCTTCAGTTGGCGCTCGGGCGGGATGGCGTAGGGCGGGCTCGCGAGGTCGTCGATGGTCCGGACCCCGGGCGTCGGGAAGGGCTCGGGACGATCGAGCGGGGGGCCGGGCGAGGGGCGCGTCGGACGGCCCGTGGCCAGGCTGACCTGGACCGCACGCCCGCAGGACGCGCAGGCCAGGACCGAGGCCGGGCCCGAGGGCACGGCCACATGGATCCAGCCGTCGAGCGGATCGCCGCCGCCCAGGCCTCCGCCCCGGATCGGATCGAGGCCCAGGTCGGCCAGCATCGCGCCGAGGGCGTCCCGCAGCGCCCGCACGCGCGCGTCGAGGGCGGCCCGGTCGGGTTCGACGAGGAGCCGGTGGAGCACCGGGGCGAACGGAGGCCGCCAGCCCTCCCCCGGGGGGGGCGGAGCCGCGCACCCCCAGGCCTGGGGCAGGAGACGCCACGAACGGATCAGGGCAGCCGCCACGGCCAGGAGCGCCCCGTCGGCCACGCGCACCTCCTCCCAGGGGCCGGTGGCTGCCTCCAGCGCCGCAGAGGCGTGGCGCTCGAGACGGGTGAGCGCGCGGGTGCCCAGCGGAAGCCAGGCCGGGTGGCCCTCCACGATGCGCAGCAGCCCCGCCCGGGCCAGGAGCGCCTGCCCCGGTGACGCGGCGTCGGCGGGGGACTCGCGCAGCGTGGGGGCGAGGAGGCGCGTCAGGCGCATACGGTCCTCCCGGCGGGTCCAGGATCCTATCCGCCCCCGGCCGGAACGCGGAGCCTGGGGTCGGCCTCGGACCCCGCCGGGGGCGCTCCGGGTGTGGAGACGCCGCAGGGATCGCGTTACTCTGCGAGTCCTTTTCGCCGGAGGGTCCGAGCCCTCCGAAACCGGAGGATGCTGTGGAGGATTCCAAGAGTCAGGATCTGAAGGGCTTCTACCTGGACTGCGGGTTCCGAACCCGGTGCCTGCACGCGGGCGAGCACGTCGGGCAGCCCCAGCACGCGACCCACGCGAACGCGATCTACCAGACGTCCACGTTCGTCTTCGACAGCGCGCAGCAGGGAGCCGAGTACTTCTCGGGGGAGAAGGAGGGGTACATCTACACCCGGATCGGCAACCCCACGGTCAAGGTGCTGGAAGCCAAGATCAACGCGCTGGAGGGCGGCGATCTCAAGCGCCTGCGCCCCGACGTCCGGGTGTCCACGTTGGCCTACTCCTCCGGAATGGCCGCCATCGCCGGCACCCTGCTGGCTGTGGCCAGCGCCGGCGACACCCTCCTCATGGGCGACGTGGTCTACGGGGCCACCGAGCACCTGGCGTCCCAGGTGCTCCGCCGCCTGGGCATCCGTACCGTCGAGGTCGACACCTCGAACCTCGACGCGGTGGACCGGGCCATCCGGGCGCATCCCGAGGCCCGGGCCATCTTCTTCGAGACCCCCACCAACCCCATGCTGGCGGTGACCGACATCTCTGAGCTGTGCCGGGTCGTGCGCGCCGTCAACCCCGACATCCGGGTCGCGGTGGACAACACGTTCGCCACCCCGTACCTCCAGCGGCCGCTGGAGCTCGGCGCCGACATCGTGGTCCACTCCACCACGAAGTACATCGGCGGGCACGGCACCGTGGTGGGCGGGCTCATGACCACCATCCACGACGACGTGAAGAACGCAGCGTACACCGTCATCAAGGACGTGGGGAGCGTGCCGAGCCCCTTCGACGCATGGCTCATCAACATGGGCCTCAAGACCCTCCCGGTCCGCATGGAGCGCTGCTGCGCCAACGCCCTGGGCGTGGCCCGTTTCCTCGAGTCTCATCCCAAGATCGAGCGGGTGTTCTACCCCGGCCTCGAGTCGAGCCCCTTCCACGCCCTCGCCCGGAGGCAGATGAAGCACTTCGGGGGCATGGTGTCCTTCGAGGTCCGGGGAGGCCTGGAGGCGGGCCGCCGCCTGATGGACAACGTCCGGCTCTTCACGCTGGCCGTCTCGCTGGGCAGCGTGGACTCCCTCATCCAGCACCCGGCCAGCATGACCCACGCCAGCGTGCCGAGAGAGAAGCGGGAGAAGGGCGGTGTGACGGACGGCCTCGTGCGGGTTTCGGTCGGCATCGAGGACGTGGAGGATCTCATCCGGGCGCTGGACGAAGGCCTGACAAAGGCCTGACGCTTTGCGGTAGCGGGTGGACCGGACCGCAGCTATTTTCGTTAGAAAGCCGACCTCCAGAGAGCAACGCAGATCCGATGCCCGTGCGCCCGTCCCTCCTGGCCTGCCTGTTCCTCTGTTCCGCCTGCGGTAGCGACGACTTCGAGGTCGAGGCCACGGTGGATCCCGACGTGCCCTCCATCGTGCGGCTCACCTGGAGCACCGATCAACCGGGTCGATCCTGGGTCGAGTTCGCGAGTCCTGGTGAGGACGTCCAGCGCACCCCGGCCGGTCCGGACGGCCTCACCGAGCACGAGGTCGTGCTCCTGGGGCTGCCGTTCCTCGCCGAGGCCGAGTGGCGCGCGGTCACCGAGGTGGACGGACGGGCGCTCGAGGCCTCCGGTACGGTCGAGACCGGGGGCATGCCCGCCACCTTCCCGGACGTACGGCAGACCGCATGGGAGGTCCACGAGACCGCCCCCGAGCGGTTCTTCGCCGGCACGTTCCTCGCCTCCAGCGGCCTGTTCGTCTTCGACCGGGAGGCCGGCTACCGGTGGTTCCACACGTTCGACGGCCACCAGTTGCCCGAGTTCGAGATCTCGCACCAGGGCACGCTGCTCTTCAACTCCTTCCTCACCGACCACACCGTGGACTCGGGCGAGCTCCACGAAATCTCCTGGGACGGCGAGATCGACGACGAACGCCCCCTCGTCATGGGCCACCACTCGTTCTTCGAGATGCCCTCGGGCGACATCGCCTACGTCGCGGCGGACGTCCGCGACTGGTACGACCCGACCCTGGAAGAGACGATCTCCGTGGTGGGGGACCAGATCCGCATCCTCCCGGCGGACGGGGGGGAGTCCTGGGCCTTCTTCTCCACGTGGGACTGGAGCGAACCCAAACGGCACGACCGGTGGAACAGCGGGTTCTACGGGGAACTCGGCGGCGACTGGACCCACGCGAACTCGGTCCGGTACCACGAGTCCACCGACACGTTCCTCCTCTCGCTCCGCAACCTGGACACGATTCTGGAGATCGATGGCACCACGGCCGAGGTCCTCCGGGCGTTCGGACACCTCGGGTACGGCTTCGGGCCCGGGTCGACCCCGTTCTCGTTCCAGCACGATCCCCGGTGGACGGTGGACGGCACGCTCCTGCTGCTCACCACCGACGAGCGTCAGCGGATGTCCATGGCCGTGGAGTACGAGGTGGACGACACCGAGCAGCTCCTCCGGGAGGTCTGGCGGTACCAGGACGCGGACGGCGTGTACGCCCAGCACCAGGGCGGAGTGCGCGTGCTGTCCAACGGAAACCGGATCGTCAACTTCGGGTCCGCCGGGGTCCTGCAGGAGGTCACCCGGGACGGGGACGTCGTCTGGGAGATCCGGGGCGGCACCGGCGCAGGGTTCGGCGCCACCGAGAGCTTCTCGTCCTTCTACACCCCCTGATCCGGTCGCTCGAACACCAGGACGTGCTCGAAGCGCGGTCGGCCCGAGGGCGGCCCCGGCCGCTCGGCCGTGGCCCGGGCCAGGAGGTCGAGGCCGACGGCCGGGGCGCATGCGGCGATCGGATCCGCCACCCCCACGGTGCGCCCTCGCACGAAGCCATCGCCGATCACCAGGACCAGGCGGCCGCCGGGCCGGATCGCCGTGGCCGCACGGTGCATCCAGGCGGCGGTGTCCGCGCGCCAGGCTTCTCGGGCCGCGGCGGGGTCCTTCCGGAACGCACGCCGGGACCCCATCTCCAGGTGCTCGGATGGCGCGAGGTCCAGCCAGACGTGCCTCAGGTGCTGCATGGGCAGGTAGTCGTAGACGCCCGGGTAGGGCGGGGACGTCACGATGCCGGCCAGTGGCTCGGGCGCCGAGAACCGGCGTGCGTCGGCCTCGACCACCACCGGGGGCGGGGTGTCGGGAGGCACGGCCTCTCGGAGCGCGGCGAGTCGACGGGCCAGCTCCCGTGCCTTGCGGTGGAACAGGACCGCGGTGGTCCCTGGCGGGCGATGGTGGGGCACCCTGCGCGCCACGGTGTCGCTCCTGCGGTAGGAGGCCTTCACGAGGATCGCCGAGAAGCACGCCCACATCAGGGGCTGAACCTCGGGCGGAGCCTCCTGGCAGGCGCGGCGCAAGGACTCCAACTCCCGGAGCACGTGGGCCTCGTAGGAGGCGGCGAGGGGGCGGAGGATGGACTCGGGCGGCAGGTCGCGGCCCGTGCGGGCTCGGTCGGTGGCCGCACGAGCCCGGCCGCGGAACGCCGTGAGCAGAGGCTCGTCCGCGAGGCAGGCCCGGACGCGCGCCAGGCGCACCGCCACCGGCGCGAGGTCCCACCCCAGGGCGGACCGGCCCGCGGCCAAGGCCTCCACCAGGACCGTGCCTCCACCGCAGAACGGGTCTCCCACGGGCCCGTCGGGCAGGGAACGGACGAGGAGCGCTGCGGCATCCGGATCGAGGCCCGCGGGCCAGGTGTGGAAGCCGTGCGTCCAGCGATCCGCCTGGACAGCGGCGCCCCGGCGGACCCCGCCGGCGCGCACCAGGCCCCCGTCGTCGCCCGGGACGGCATTTCGACAGTGGAGCGCGAGCGCCTCGCGGGCCAGGCGCTCGGACGTCGACCTGCGGGCGCGGCGCGAAGAGGCCGGATCACCCGGCATACACGTCGTCCTGCTCGATCATGGACAGCACCCAGTCGAAGGCGCCGCCGGTGATCTTGGCGTTGCAGTAGCCGCACACGCCCGTCTGGCTCACGCGATCCAGGGGGGCGCCGCAGGACGGGCAGGTGTCCGGACGCGCGCGAGGGGCCGCGCCGGTCCCCCAGGCGCGGATGAAGGTCCAGTACTCGGAGAACGTGCGCGGGCGCTCGGGGTCGCCGGACACCACGCGGCCGGACCGATCTTCCGTCCAGTCGCGCATGCGGGCCTTCAGGCGCACGGTGAGCGACTCGTAGAAGGCGTCGGAGTCCACCTTGACCAGCACGACGTCGAGCACCTGGATGTCGGCCAGACGGTTGCGGAGCCCGAACCGGCGGTAGCGGTCCATCCAGTAGCGGTGGGTCTGGAAGAGGGGATCGGTCTCCCAGGGGCGGGCGTCCTCCCAGCGGTCCTGATCCCACGCCTGCTGCAGGATCAGGAAGATCTCGGACACGCGCTTGAGGAAGACCGCACGGTCGAAGTCCGGATGACGCCCCACGAAAGCGCGCATCAGGGCGGGGAAGGCCGGATCCGTGCGGGTCGGGAGGTCGGCGCCCTGCTCGATCCCGCCGGGGGCGAGCCGTGGCGGTGTGACCGGCTCCCGGGAGAGGACGTTCATCTCCACGACCTCCCACAACGCCCGGCCCCGGTCGAGGGGCGCGTCGCAGTGGACGCACGATCCGTCCGGACGGGTCTCGGTCGGGTTCCCGCAGGACGGGCACGCCAGCGCCACCAGCCGGTCGGGCGCCGGAGAGAGCGCGTCCGCCGACTTGCGGAAGGTCCAGGTCTCGGAGACCAGCACCTGCTCCGTCCGGTCCGGGCTGCCCGCGCGAACCTCGGTGAGGTTGGCCTCGAAGACCACGTCCAGGACGAGGAAGGTGCCGGCCCGACGCCCCGAGGACACGCGCGTGGTGCCGAAGATGACGTCCCGGACCTGGGTGACCCCGCGGGAGCGTTCGGCCAGCACACGGCGGGTCTCGGGCGACACGTAGGCTGCCACCGCACCCAGGTCGGGATGCGGGCGGGCCTGCTGCACCCGCGCGTAGACCACCTGCGCGAAGTCCAGGAACGCCGGGAGGGAGAAGTTGGGGTCCGAGAGCCGGATCTCCTCCAGGGGAGGCCGTGGGCGGGAAGGGGGGGCATCGATGGACGGGAAGGGCGGTACCGGGTCCGGTGGGTACGGACCGGGCTGCCACGTGGCACGCCGGGTCGAGCCACGCCGGCCCACACCGACCCTCATGCGGCCCCGCGAGAGGAACAGCAGCACGAGCACCACGATGGCGACGGGGACGCCGATCGTGGGATGCCTGAGGATCAGCCAGATCAGGAAGAAGAAGATGTCGCCTTCGCCCCCGCCGCCTCCGCCGAAGGACCCGATCGAGCCCCCGCCCCCGCCGCCTCCGCCGCCCCCGCCCCAGTCCTGTCCCCCGCCCACGCGGGCCAGGGCCTGGGCGATCGGAAGGCCCCAGAGGCCGATCGCCAGCCCGAAGGGCAGGGCGCGACGGACGAGACGGGGCAGCGCGCTCACCGGCGCACCCGGGGCGCGTTGGCGATCTCATCGGGGTTGTCGTCCTCGCGCGCGGGCACATGGGTCTCGAGCACGCGCCCCACGGCGTCGAGGAGCGCCAGGAACCCATCCAGGTCCCGGGGTGCCAGGTCCAGGCCGCTCCAGGCCGCCGGAGGGATCCGGCCGTCGAGAGGCAGGTCCCGCACCAGGCAGACCTCGCCCTCGAGGATCGAGAGGTAGACGAGCAGCCCGGTTCCGCCCCGCGTGCCGTGCACCGCCTCCTCCACGAACGTCGCGCGGGCCGCGGTCTCCACCTGAGCCCGGCGCCGGGCGCGCGGGGTCAGGAGGCGCGGCAGGGCGGGGACGCGGAGCGCGATCCATCCCGTGGCCAGGACCACGAGGAGCAGATCGAGCGGGATCCAACGAGGACCGAACGAAAAGGGGCTGAAGACCAGGAAGAGCAGCACGAGGAAGGCCGTGGCGCCGGCAGTGAGCCACGCCACGTCCCGGTAGGATCCGGAGCAGGGAGCGGCGACCACCACGACCTCGGCGTCGGTTCGTGCCTCGATCGCGCGGACGGCGCCCTCCACTGCGGTGCAGAAACGGTCGTCGGCTCGAATCACGGGTCGCTCTCCTCGCCAGGGGTCCTAACCCCGGGCCGGGGGGTCATCCCGCCAGCAGCAGGCGAAGCGGGGCGTCGGGACGAAATCCGGCGCGGTGGTAGCAGCCCGCGGCCGGGGCGTTGTCCTCGTGGAGGTGCAGGGCCACGACCGGATGGTGCGCGAGGAGAACCCGGACCAGGGCGCGCATGCCCTCCACGCAGACCCCGCGACCCCGCCACGACGGATCCACCCAGGTGCCGCCCACGAGCACACCCCGTGGCCCGGCGGGCCCCACGTCGATCTGGAACCGGACGCCGCCCTCGATCTCCATCACCCAGGTTCGGCCCTCCCGCACACGAGCCAGGACGGCCCTGCCGTGACCCACGGGGTCGGTGAACGATGGATCGTAACCGAGATCTTCCAGCATCATGGCGCCGTTTCGGGTGGAAACCTCTCCCGCCTCGCTCTCGCGGGCCCGCCGGAACCCCTCGGGGAGGGGCCCCTGCCAGGGTGTGGTACAGACCCAGAGGCGCTGATCCCAGGTGCGGCGGGGCGAGGCGGTGCCGGCCAGGGCTGCCCAGAAGGCGTCGCAGGTGGCGCGGGGGCCCAGCAGGAAGGTGACGGGCAGGCGGCCCCGGAGGTAGGCGCCCAGCGCTCGGGCCGCCTCCAGGTCGATCGTCCAGGGAGAGGCGAATCCCGAGGGTGTGGCCTGCACCACGCCGCACAGCGAGCCCCGGGCGTCGAACGCGCCGAAGAAGCCGTGGAAGGGCCCGGGCCCTTCCAACTGGGTGAGCAGGTGGAGGTTCACCACCGGCGCCCGGGCCAGGAGGTCACGGACACCCCTGCGGTCGCTCTCGACGAGGGGACGCACGTCCACGGGCATTCCCTTCCGGGGGCTGTGGATGATAACCTTGCGGCGCCTGCCAGGAGGTTCGATGAAGATCCACGCCGTCAGCACGATCCACCACCCGCGGGAGAGGGTCTATCGGACCTACCGCGATCGGCTGAGTGAGATCGCGGCCTACATCCCGGACATCAAGGAGATCCAGGTCCGGAGCCGGGAGGAGTCGGACGGCGTGGTGCGCCTGCACAACGTCTGGGTGGCGGATCGGGAGATCCCCAAGGTGCTCCAGATCGTGGTCAAGCCCCACATGCTCCGTTGGGACGACCATGCCACCTGGACGGACGCTGACACTCGCTGCGAGTGGGTCCTGGGGTTCCGGGTCTTCACCGACAGCGTCCGGTGCGAGGGCTCCAACCAGTTCCTGGAGGATGGGCCCGGCCGCTGTCGGGTGGTCCTCGACGGGTTCCTGGACATCTCCCTCGACCGCGTCCCCGGCGTCCCTGCCCTGATGGCCCGCCGGATCGGACCCCAGCTGGAGAAGTTCTTCGTCTCCCTCATCACGCCCAACCTGGAGCGCGTGAACCAGTCCCTCGAGCGTTTCCTCGACGATCAAGCCTAGAAGACTCCCCTCTACAGCCTACAGCCTACAGCCTACAGCCTACTGTAATGCCAACATCCGCTCCAGGGGCACGAGCGCGGCCGTTCGGACGGCCTCGGGCACCTCGATGCGAAACTCGAGCGTTTCCAACGAACGCAGCGTCTTTTCGGGCGTGATCAGGCGCATGTGGGGACAGACGTTGAAGGCCCTGTCAGCGCCCACGCCGGGCAGGGGGAGGAAGGTCTTGTCCGGGGCTGCCCGGCGCATGGGGTGCAGGATGCCGGGCTCGGTGGCCACCACGAACGTGCTCGCGTCCGAACGGAGGGCGTAGGCCAGCAGGCTCGAGGTGGAACCCACGTGGTCGGCCCGGGCGAGGATGGATGCGGTGCACTCCGGGTGGGCCAGCACCTTCGCGTCGGGATGGCGCGCTACCAAGTCGAGGAGCGCGGGCTCCGAGAACGCCTCGTGGACGATGCAGGTGCCCGGCCAGAGGTCGAGGGGCCGCCCGGTCCGCTCCGCGACCCAGCGGCCCAGGTGGCGGTCCGGCAGGAAGAGCACGGGCCGATCCGGGGGAAGGGACTCCACGACCCGGACCGCGTTGGACGACGTGCAGACGATGTCGGACAATGCCTTCACGGCCGCGGTGCAGTTGATGTAGGAGACCACGGCGTGGTGCGGGTGCGCGGCCTTCCACGCGGCCAGCGCCGGCGCGGGGCAGGCATCGGCGAGCGAGCAGCCGGCCGCCAGGTCCGGTAGGAGCACGATCCGCTCGGGGCACAGGATCGCGGCCGTCTCCGCCATGAAGTGGACGCCGCAGAACACGATGACCTCGGCGTCCGACCGCCGGGCCGCCTGGGCGAGCTGCAGCGAGTCGCCGACGTGGTCGGCCAGGTCCTGGATGTCGGGTTCCTGGTAGTAGTGGGCCAGGATGACCGCGTTCCGCTCGCGCCTCAGGCGATCGATCCGGGCGAGCACGTCGGGAGGGGAGTCCATGGAGGTCGGCTTCCGGGAGGCCTCCCAGCGTAGCCGGAATGCGGACGGGCGGCAGGTCGGTCGCCGGCTTGGGGAGCGGTTCCGAGGGCGAGCGGCCTCTCGTGGCGTGGGGCCATGGGGGGGGCCTGCCGCGGGCCCGGCGCGAGGTCGACCCGCGAGAATCCCTCCGTGCCCCGGCCCGGTCCGGGCGATAGCCTCCACGCGCCTCCCTTTCCACCCGGCACCGCATGGGCACCGCCTGGCTCCACTGGCTGGACCCCGTGTTCGAGGAGGCGCAGGTCGTCCATACGGAAGCGACCGCGCCCGTCCTCGACGCGGCCCTCCGCCGCCTCGTCGGGGCGGAGGCCACGACTCCGGACGAGGTCGTCTGGCGGCGTCTATGCGACACCTGGCTCGTGCACGGGCCGCCGGGGATTCAGCTGCTCGGCGGGCTGTTGCGGGGGCAGGTGCTGTCCCGGCGCGACTCGCCCCTGAGGCCCCGGGAGGGCCAGGGGTACTTCACGGGGGAGGACCCGTGAGCGCCGCCTTCCTCCCCCTCTTAGCGCTGCTCGTCACGGCGGCGGCGTTCGCGGCCGCGTTCGCCTGGGCGAGCCGCCTGTTCGGGCCCCGTCTGCCCACCCGCACCAAGCTCGCGGTCTACGAGTGCGGCATGCCGGCCGTGGGCCCCGCCCGCCAGCGCTTCTCCGTCAAGTTCTACCTCGTAGCGGTGCTGTTCATCCTGTTCGACCTGGAGGCCGTCTTCCTGGTGCCCTGGGCGCTGGTGTTCCGGCGCCAGGCCGCCCTGGGAGCGGGTGCGTTCCTGCTGGCCGAGATGGCCGTCTTCGCGGGCGTGATCCTGGTGGGATGGATCTACGTGATCCGCCGCGGGGCCCTGGACTGGGACTGATGGCCCCCTCCAATCCCCCGGTGCGCATCGGCCTGGAGGGCCGGCTCGACCTGCCCGCGCTCGCGACACGGCTCGATGCGATCCTCAACTGGGGCCGACTCCACTCGCTGTGGCCCATGCCCTTCGGCACCGCCTGCTGCGCCATCGAGTTCATGGGCCTGGTGTCGAGCCGGTTCGACATCTCCCGCTTCGGATCCGAGTTCCTGCGCTTTTCGCCCCGCCAGGCCGACCTGCTGCTGGTCATGGGCACCATCACCCAGAAGATGGGCCCCGTGCTCCGCCAGATCTACGACCAGATGCCCGACCCCAAGTGGGTGGTGTCCATGGGCGCCTGCGCATCCTCGGGCGGGTTCTACGACAACTACGCCGTGGTCCAGGGCATCGACGAGCTGGTGCCGGTGGACGTCTACGTGGCCGGATGCCCGCCGCGGCCGGAGAACGTGCTGGGGGCGCTGCAGCGCCTCCAGGAGAAGATCCGACGAGAGCGCGTGGCGGACGGGCGGTGAGGACCATGGACGCACCGCTCGATCGCCTCCTGGCCCGGTTCGAGGAGCGGGTGCGCGTCCTGCCGGCACTCGCCGGGCAGACGGCCGTCGAGGTCGCGCCCGCGGACCTGGTGGAGGTCGTCGCGTTCCTCCGGGACGAAGCGGGATTCGATGTGCTCCTGGACCTCGTCGGAGTGGACCGGCTCGGCCACCCCGAGGCCCCGACCCCGCGCTTCGAGGTGCTCTACCACCTCAAGAGCCTGGCAGGGGGAGCCCGGGTCCGGGTCCACGTGCCCGTGCCCGACGACACGCTGGAGCTCCCCTCCTGCTGGCGGCTGTGGCACGCGGCCAACTGGCTGGAGCGGGAGGTGTGGGACCTGTTCGGGATCCGCTTTGCGGGTCATCCCAACCTGTGCAGGATCCTCTGCCACCACCGGTTCGAGGGCCACGCGCTGCGTCGCGACTACCCCATCGGGCGCCGCCAGCGTCTCGACGCGCCCGAGGCGTTCCTGCTCACCGACGACCCGGAGTGGGCATGAGCACCCGGGTCCCCCCGATCCCCGCCGAGCGCTTCGTGCTCAACATCGGGCCCAGCCACCCGGTGACCCACGGCACGCTGCGCATCCAGATCGAGGCCGAGGGCGAGACCATCGTCCGCTCCGCCTGCGAGATCGGCTACCTCCACCGGGGGTTCGAGAAGGAGGCCGAGCGGGTCTACTGGGAGCAGGTCACACCCTACGCCGAGCGCCTGAACTACTGCTCCAGCCTGCACAACTCGGTGGCCTGGTGCCACGCCGTGGAGACTTTGCTCGGGGTCCGGGCGCCTCCTCGGGCCCAGGCGCTCCGCGTCCTCGCGAGCGAGATCGCCCGCATCATGGACCACCTCGTGTGCCTCGCGGCCAACATCCTCGACGTGGGCGCCCTGTCCTGCTGGTGGTACCTCTACAACGTCCGCGAGCGGCTCTACGACCTCGTGGAGGACCTGTGCGGCCACCGGCTCATGGTCACCTGGGGCCGCGTGGGGGGGGTGGCCACCGACCTGCCCGAGGGCTGGGGGGAGCGGCTCCTCGTCGTGCTCCGAGAGGCGGGCGAAGCGGTGGGGGAGGTGCGCGAGATGCTCTCGAGCAACCGGATCTTCCTCGACCGGGTCGAGGGGGTCTGCGTGATCTCCCCCAAGGACGCGATCGCGCACGGCTTCACGGGACCCTGCCTGCGGGCGTGCGGGCTCCCGCGCGACCTGAGAAAGGACGAGCCCTACTGGGGGTACGAGCGCTACGCGTTCGACGTGCCGGTCCGCTCCCACGGCGACACGCTGGACCGCATGTGGATCCGCTTCGACGAGATCGAGGCGTCCACCCAGATCGTGCGCCAGGTGATCGAGAGCCTGCCGTCCGGACCCGTGATCCTCGACGACCCCGGGATCACGCTCCCGGCCAGGGAGGAGGTGCAATCCACCATGGAGGGCCTGATCCGGCACTTCAAGCGGATCATGCACGGCATCCACCCGCCTCGGGGCGTGGTCTACTCGGCCACGGAGGCCCCCAACGGGGAACTGGGGTTCACCCTCGTGTCCGACGGGGGGCCCCGGCCCTGGCGCGTCAAGGTGCGTTCGCCGTCCTTCGCGCACTTCTCGGCCTTCCCGAGGATGATCAACGGATCCATGATCGCGGACGCCGTGGCCGCGCTGGGCAGCCTCAACGTGGTCGCCGGGGAGTTGGACCGATGAACGACCCTTGGGCCCCGGACCTGGCGCCCCTGGCCCGGGAGATCCTGGCCGGAGCGCTCGTGCCCGGGGCGGCCACGCTGCCGCTCCTGTGGCTGGTGCAGGACCGACGGGGGTGGATCTCCGACGAGGCCCTGGCCTGGGTTGCCGGGTCCACGGGACGTTCCCTGGCCCAGGTGGAGGCCGTGGTCTCCTTCTACTCGATGTTCCGTCGGGCTCCGGCCGGACGGTGGGTGATCGAGGTCTGCCGCACGCTCTCCTGCGAGCTGGCCGGCGCTCCGAGGCTCCTCGCCCACCTGGAGGACCGGCTGGGCGTGCGCGCCGGGGAGACGACCCCCGACGGGGCCTTCACGCTCCTCGCGGTCGAGTGCCTGGCCTCCTGCGGGTCGGGCCCGGTGCTCCACGTCAACGGGATTCCCTTCGAGCGGGTCACCCCCGAGCGAGCCGACGCCCTCCTGGACGCGCTGCGGGAGGACCGGCTGCCCGAGCGACCCGAGGCCGACCTGTGGACCTGGCCCCCCGCATCCTGACCGCGCGCTTCGGCGTGCCGGGGTCGCACACCCTCGAGGTGGCGCGGGCCTGTGGAGTCTACGCCGACCTGGGCCGGGTCTTGCGCCTGGAAGCCGAGGCCATCGCGGCCCAGGTCCGGGCGTCGGGCCTGCGCGGGAGGGGCGGCGCCGGGTTCCCCACGGGCGCCAAGTGGGGGTTCGTCCCGCCGCCCGAGCGGCGCCAGGGTCGACCCGTCCACCTGTTCGCCAACGCCGACGAGTCCGAGCCTGGCACGTTCAAGGACCGCGTGCTCCTCTGGCACGATCCCCACCGGGTGATCGAGGGCACGCTCGTGGCGGCCCGCGCGCTTTGCTGCCACCGGGTCTGGATCTACCTGAGGGGCGAATTCCGGTTCCTCCAGGAGCGGATCGACGCCGCGCTCGGCGAGGCCCGGCAGGCGAACCTCGTCGGGCCCGACATCCTGGGCAGCGGGTTCGACTGCGAGATCCGGACCTTTCGCGGCGCCGGCGCCTACGTCTGCGGCGAGGAGTCGGGGCTCCTCGAGAGCGTCGAGGGTCGAAGGGGCCTGCCCCGCATCAAGCCGCCCTACCCCGCGCTCGTGGGTGCCTTCGGCGACCCCACGGTGGTCCAGAACGTGGAGACCCTCGCGAACCTGCCCTGGATCCTGGAGCACGGCGCCCAGGCCTACCGGGCGTGGGGCACCGAGGCGTCCAGCGGGACCCGCCTGTTCTCCGTGTCGGGCCCTGTCCGGCGGCCGGGCGTGTACGAGCTGCCCCTGGGGACGCCGTTCCGGGAGTTGCTGGAAGGGTGCGCCGGCGGCCTGCGTCCGGGGCGTCGCCTCCTGGCCGTGCTCCCGGGCGGGTCCTCCACGCCCCTGCTCACGGCCGAACAGGCGCTGGGCGCGACCCTCGACCACGAGTGCCTGGAAGCCCTGGGCAGCTTCCTCGGGTCCGGTGGGGTGATCGTGCTCGACGACAGCGTGGATCCGGTCGCCGCGCTGGCCAACCTGACCCGCTTCTACGCCCACGAGTCCTGTGGCCAGTGTACGCCCTGTCGCGAGGGCTGCGGGTGGATGGCCCGCATCGCGGCGCGCGTGGCGGCCGGGGAGGGGCGGCAGGAGGACCTGGTCACCCTCGAGGACCTCGCACGGTCTCTCCGGGGCCGTACCCTCTGTGCCTTCGGGGACGCCGCGGCCGCTCCGGTGCTCTCGTTCCTCGAGACGTTCCGGCCTGCCTTTCTCGCACGGGTGCGGCCGTGAACCGGGTCACCTGCACCATCGACGGCCAGACCGTCACGGTGCCGGAGGGCACGGCCCTCATCGAGGCCGCACGCGCCCTGGGCATCGAGATCCCCCACTTCTGCTACCACCCGCACCTGCCGGTGGCCGGCAACTGCCGCATGTGCGTGGTCGAGATCCAGGGGTCCCCCAAGCTGGAGATCGCCTGCAACACGGCGGCCCGAGAGGGCATGGCGGTCCGCACGGACACCGAGGCGGTACGGGCCGCCCGGCGGGCCAACATGGAGTTCCTCCTGGCCAACCACCCTCTCGACTGCCCCATCTGCGACCAGTCGGGCGAGTGCCTCCTGCAGGAGTACTGGGACGCCCACGCCCGACACGCCTCCCGGCTCCGGGATCCCAAGGTGACCAAGGGCAAGCGGATCGATCTCGGCGACGACCTCGTGCTCGACCAGGAGCGGTGCATCGCCTGCACCCGGTGCGTGCGGTTCTCCGAGACGGTCACCCGGACGGGCGACCTGGTCCTCCTGGGCCGCTCGGACCACCAGCGGATCGGCCCGGCCACGGGTGCACGGATCACGCACGCCTACCAGGGGTGTCTCGCCGAGATCTGCCCGGTGGGAGCCCTCACCAGCCGTAGCTTCCGCTTCCGCAAGCGCGTGTGGTGGCTCGAGGAGGTGGACTCCATCTGCCCGGGGTGCGCCACGGGCTGCAACGTGCGGGTGTGCGTTCAGGACGACACCGTCCACCGGATCCTGGCCCGCCGCAACGACGCCGTGAACCGATCCTGGGCCTGCGACGAGGGCCGGGGCCTTTACCGCGAACTTGCCGCGCCCGAGCGGCCCCTCCTCGGGCGCGTGGCCGGCCGGCCGGCCGCTCGCGAGGAGGCACTGGCCGCGGCCGCCGCTCGACTCGGCAGCGCCCGCAGGCCCGGGCTGGTGCTCGGCGGGCAGGCCACCTGCGAGGCGCTCCTCGCGCTCGTGCGGCTTCACGAGCGCGCCCTGCCCGCGGCGCGGCTGTTCCACGTGCCCGGGCCGGACCCGGGTCGCAGGGCGTGGAGCGACGGCATCCTGGTCCACGCCGACAAGGACCCCGACACCCGGGGCGTGCGTCTCCTGGCAACGTGCGCCGGAGGCGTGGAAGACGGCGAGGCGCTCGCCCGAGCCCTGGCCGACGAAGCGCTCGACCTGCTCCTGGTCCTGGAGGACGACGCGCTCGGGCGGCTCGGGATCCCGGCCGCTCCGGGGGTGGTGGCCCTCGCCTTCCACGGTCACCGTTCTGCCGCGGCCGCCGAGGTCCTGGTGCCGGTGGCCGGCTGCTGGGAGCAGGATGGCACCTATGTGAACGCCGCAGGCCGGGTCCAGCGACTGCACCGGGCGGTACGGCCCGCGGGGGAGGCCGTGCCCGCGTACGTGGCGCTCCACCGGCTGGGGGCGCTGCTCGGCGTGGACCTGGGCTGCTCCACCTCCGAGGCCGCGGCGGGCGCGCTGGCCGAAACCATCTCGGGGTTTCCGCGCGAGGTGGGGCCCGAGGGCGTGGTGCTGCCGCCCCCCTTGGACGGAGGGACGCCGTGAGCCCCGGCCTCCAGGTCCTGGTCGTCGCCGCGAAGATCGTCTTCGTCCTCGGGTTCGTGCTGGGCCTGCTCCCGGTGGTCATCTGGATGGAGCGCAAGGGCGCCGCGTTCCTCCAGGACCGGCCCGGACCCAACCGGGCGGGCGTGCTCGGGATCCGGGCCTCGGGCGCCCTGCACGCCGTGGCGGACGTGATCAAGCTCGTCTTCAAGGAGGACGTGGTGCCCTCGGGCGTGGAGCGGGGGTGGTGGGCGCTCGCGCCGCTCGTGGGCCTCACCACGGCGCTCGTCACGTTCGGATTCGTGCCCTTCGGAGACGAGATCCGGATCGCCGGCCAATCGGTGCGTCTCCAGGTCGTGGACGCGGAGGGCGGCGCACTCTTCGTGCTCGCCTTCACCTCGCTGTCCGTCTACGGCACGATGCTGGCCGGCTGGGCCTCCAACAACAAGTTCAGCCTGCTGGGAGGCCTGCGGGCCTCCGCGCAGACGGTCTCCTACGAGCTGGCCATGGGCCTCACCTTCGTGTCGGTGCTGCTCGTGTACGGCACGCTCGCGCTCGACCGGATCGTGGAGGCGCAGGCCGGTGCCCCCTGGCACTGGGGCGTGGCCCAAGGCTTCGGGATCGTGGGCGTGCCGGCCTTCGTGCTCTTCTTCGTAGCGGTCTTCGCCGAGACCAACCGGGTCCCCTTCGACCTGCCCGAGGGCGAGGCCGAGCTGGTGGGCGGGTTCCACACCGAGTATTCGTCCTTGCGGTTCGCGCTCTTCTTCATGGGCGAGTACGCCGCGCTCGTCGTGTCCTCGGCGGTGGTCACCACCTTCTTCTTCGGCGGCTGGCAGGTGCCTTTCCTGGACGGCACGGCGTTGCGCCTGCACGCCGGGGCGGTGCTGGCCGCGGTCGGGATCGCGGTCGGGATCGGCGCGTCGGGCGGCGCGGTCCTTGCCCTCCGAGCGCGACGCCGGCGCTTCTACCGCGCCCTGCTCCCGGCCGATCCCCGCCGCCGGGAGCCCCTGTTCTGGGCCGTGGTCTGGACCGTGGCGGCCTTGGGTGGGCTGGGCCTGGCCGTCGCAGGGCTGGTGGACCTGCCTGCCCGGGTGCCCTGGGGGCCCGGAGCCGTGGCCATCATGGCCCAGTTCGGCGCCTTCACCGTCAAGACCCTCTTCGGGTGCTGGTGCTTCGTCTGGGTCCGGTGGACCCTTCCCCGGTTCCGGTACGACCAGATCATGGACCTGGGCTGGCGCCGCCTCGTGCCGCTCGCCCTGGCGCTGGTGGGCCTCACCGCCGTCTGGGTGGTGGCCCGCGAGACGTGGGGAGGCGGATAGCCCGTGCCCAACCGACCCACAGGCCGGAAACGGACCCTCGCCGAGCGGACCTACCTCCTCCCGGTGCTCCGGGACCTCGCCCGCACCGGCGCCCACCTCGTCCGCACCGTGGCCCGGCCGGAGGCCAGGGTCACCGTGGAGTACCCCGAGGTGGAGAAGCCGATGTCGCCACGCTTCAAGGGGGCGCACCGGCTGCTCCTCCGCGACGACGGCGGCCCGAGGTGCGTGGCGTGCATGTGCTGCGCGATGGTCTGCCCGGCGAAGTGCATCACCATCGTCGCAAGAGAGGACCCCGAGGATCCCCAGGAGAAGGTGCCCGTCCGCTTCGAGATCGACCTGCTCCGGTGCATCTTCTGCGGCTACTGCGTGGAGGCTTGTCCCAAGGACGCCATCCGCATGGACACCGGCATCTTCGAGCTCAACGCCTTCGCCCGGCAGGACCTCGTGCACGGGATGGCCTACCTCACGAACCTCGCCAAGGACGCGCGGGCCGAGGCCGCCGTCTTCCACCGCCAGCACCCCGAGGCGGCCCCGCCCGGGTTCTTGCCGGACGAGCCCCTGCCCGTGGACCCCGAGATCCTGGCCCGGCCGCGGCGGCGCGTGCCACCGGTCACCCGGGAGTAGGTCGTGGAACTCGTCCTGTTCGTCCTGTTCTCCGGAGCGGCCCTCGCCGCGGCGGGCGTGGTGGTCACCCGCACCCGGCCCTTCTCGGCGGCCATGGCGCTGGTGGCCTGCCTCTTCTTCCTGGCCGGCGACTACGTGATCCTGCAAGCACCCTTCGTGGCTGCCCTCCAGATCCTCGTCTACGCCGGGGCCATCCTGGTCCTGTTCCTCTTCGTGGTGATGCTCCTGCGCCTCGAAGGCGACGAGGCCCTGCCCCGGCTGGGCCCGCGCCAGGCCGTGGGCCTCGTGCTGGCCGGGATCGTGGGCTGTGCCTCCGTGGCGTTCGCCGCGTTCGAGGTCTCCGGCCCGTTCCCCGAGACCGGCCCGCTGTTCGGAACCGCCGACGCGCTCGCCGCCACCCTCCTCGACGGCAGGAACCTGCTCGCCCTCGAGGGCATCTCAGTGCTGCTCACCACTGCGCTCGTAGGCGCCGTGGTGCTCGGCCGGAAGGAGCTCTAGCGCCATGGTTTCGGTCGGGCTCCTGCCGGTGCTGGTCGTCTCGCTGTTGCTGTTCACCATCGGCGTGGTGGGCGTGCTCGTCCGGCGCAACCTGCTCGTCGTGTTCATGTCCCTCGAGCTCATGCTCAATGCGGTGGCTCTCGCGTTCGTGGGGTTCGCCCGGGCCCGCGCGGACATGGACGGGCAGGTCGCCGCGCTCTTCGTCATGGCCGTGGCCGCCGCGGAGGTGGCGGTGGGGCTCTCCCTCGTGATCCTGCTGTTTCGCACCCGCCATACCACCCAGCTCGACGATCTCACGATGCTGAAGGGCTGAACCGGTGGACGTCGCCCTCCTCTGGACCCTGCCGGGGCTTCCGCTCTTCGGAGCGATCGTGCTCGCGATCGCCGGTCGGAGGGCGTCGCCCGCGTTCGCGGCCTCAATGGCCGGAGGCACGGCTCTCGGGGCCCTCGGTGTCGCGATCTGGACTCTGGCGGCCACGCTGCGAGGAATGGGAGCCCGCCTGGCCGTGGATCTCGGCACCTGGTTCGCGGCTGGCCCCACGAGGGCCAGCGCCGTGCTGGCGGCGGATCCGCTCACCGCCAGCATGGCGGTCATGGTGGCCGGCGTGGGCTTCCTCATCCTGCTCTTCTCGGCGGGGTACATGGACGCGCCCGAGGATCGGCCCGGATCGTGGCGCTTCTACGCCTGCATGGACCTCTTCCTCGGGTCCATGCTCCTCCTGGTCCTGGCCGACGACCTGCTGCTCCTCTTCGTCGGATGGGAGGGCGTGGGCGTCTGCTCCTGGCTGCTCATCGGGTACTGGTTCCAGGACCCGGTCCATGCCGCGGCCGCCCGCAAGGCGTTCGTGGTGAACCGGGTGGGCGACGCGGCCCTCCTGCTCGCGCTGGCGCTCCTGGTGGGCGCTCTGGGTCCGCGTGCGACGTTGCGCATCCCCGAGATGCAGGCCGTCCTGGCCGAGGACCCGAGCCTGCTGGCCGGGAGCGCCACGGCCGCGGGGCTCCTGCTGCTGTTCGCGGCCACCGGCAAGAGCGCCCAGATTCCGCTCTACACCTGGCTTCCAGATGCCATGGTGGGGCCCACGCCGGTCTCCGCGCTCATCCACGCGGCCACCATGGTCACGGCCGGGGCGTGGCTGCTGCTCCGGCTCCACTTCGTGCTGGCCCTCTCGCCCGTCGCGCTGGGCGCGGTGGCCGTGGTGGGCGCCGCCTCCGCCCTCTGGGCCGGTCTGCTCGCGATCTTCCCCCACGACCTGAAGCGCGTGCTCGCGTACTCCACGATCTCCCAGCTCGGCCTCCTCTTCCTGGGCATCGGGGTTGGGGCGGGCACCGCGGCGTACTTCCACCTCTTGACCCACGCCTTCTTCAAGGCGCTCCTCTTCCTGGCCGCGGGCAGTGTCGTCCACGCCCTCCATCACCAGGACGTGCGGCGCATGGGCGGCCTCGCCCGGCGCATGCCCTGGACCACCGCCGCGTTCCTCGTGGGCTTCCTGGCGATCGTCGGGTTCCCGGGATTCTCGGGGTTCTTCTCCAAGGACGCCGTGCTCTTCGCCGCCCTGGCGGCCCGGCCCACGGACATCGGTGCGGGGACATTCCCGCTGCCGGTCCTGCTGTGCATGGTCGGGTTCGTCGCGGCGCTGCTCACCGCGCTCTACATGTCCAGGATCCTGTTCCTGGTCTTCTTCGGACGCTACCGGGGCGAGGGCCGACCGCGCGAGAGCCGGCCCGTGCTGGTCGTGCCGCTCCTGGTCCTCTCGGCCCTGGCGCTGTTCGGCGGCCTCCTCGACCTGCCCGCGTGGATCGGCGTGGACTCAGGCTGGCTCACGCGGGCGGCGGGTCCGCACCTGGGCGGGACACCCCCGGCGCACGGTGGAGCGGTGGAGGCGGCCCTCGGGCTCGGGCTCGCCCTGGCCAGCCTGGCCGTGGTGGCCTGGGCCGGGCGCCGGTGGGTGGACCGGCAGGACAGCACGGACTCCGTCGGGTCCGCGCTGCCCGGCACGGCCCGCTTTCTCGCGGCCGGCGGTCGGGTGGACGGAATGTACGACGCCCTCGTGGTCCGGCCGCTTCGCGGGCTGGCCCGGAGCGGGGTGGCGCGCCTGGAGGCCTCGGGCGTGCAGCGCGCCGGACGCGCCGCGGCCGCCCTGCTCGAGGCCGCGGGCGCGTGGAACGGACGCGTGCTCCAGCGCGGGCCCGTCCAGGACTATGCCCTAGGCATCGCGCTGGGGGCGGCCTTCCTCCTCCTCCTGGCGGCGGTGAGCTGACCATGCCGGTCCTCACGATCCTGGTCGGCCTGCCGGCGCTGGGTGCCCTGCTCGTCGCGCTCCTGCCGAAGCGCCTGGCCCGCCCGGCCGCGCTGGGCGCGAGCCTGGCCACCCTCGGCCTCGCCCTCGCTGCCTGGGCCCGGTTCGATCCCACCGTGCCCGGAGCCTTTGCGCTGCAGGACGGACCCTGGCCCTGGATCCGGGACCTGGGCGTGTCCTGGGCGCTCGGCCTGGACGGCGTGGGCCTGGTGCTCGTGCTAGTCACCGCCGTCCTGGTGCCCACCGCGCTGGCCTCGGACCGAACCCCCGGGCGGGCGCCCGCCGCGCTCCTGCTCCTGTGCGAAAGCGCGGTACTCGGGTGCTTCACCGCCCTGGACCTGGTCCTGTTCTACGCCTTCTTCGAGGCCATGCTCCTGCCCGTGCTCCTGGTCCTGGCCCTGTGGGGCGGTCCGGGCCGCCTGCGCGCGGCCGTGCGGGTACTGCTCTACACGCTGGCCGGTTCGCTCCCGCTCCTGGCCGCGGTGGCCGCCACCTGGGTCCACCACAGGTCCGCGACCGGCGTCCCCTCGGCTCTGCTGGCCGACCTGCTGGCCACGCCCGTGCCCACGTCCTGGGCACCCTGGCTCTTCGCAGGCTTCGCGCTCGCCTTTGCGGTGAAGTCGGCGGCGGTTCCCCTGCACGGGTGGCTGCCCGACGCCTACGCCGAGGCCCCGGTGGGCGCCCTGGTCGTCCTGGCGGGGCTGCTCGCCAAGGCGGGCCTCTTCGGGTTCCTGCGCTGGGCCCTGCCCCTCTTTCCGGAGGCGGCGATCCGGGCGGGGCCCGTGCTGCTGGCCCTGGGCGCCCTGGGCGTGATCTACGGCGGCCTGATGGCCTGGGTGCAACAGGACCTGAAGCGGGTGGTCGCGTGGACCTCGGTCAGCCACCTCGCGCTGTGCCTCGTGGGCATCGGAGCGGGCACGCCCGATGCCCTGGCAGGAAGCGCGTGGCTGGCCGCGGTCCACGGCCTCTACGTCGGCGCCCTGTTCCTCCTGGTCGACCTGTTGGAGGCCCGAAGCGGACGACGCGGCGTGGACGACTTCGGAGGGCTCGGCGCCATGCTTCCGCGGTTCTCCTTCCTGCTGGGCCTCACCGTGCTGGCCGCCATCGCCGTCCCGGGGCTGGCCGGGTTTCCGGGCGAGATCCTGGTGATCATCGGCACCTGGCGGGTGGCGCCGGTCGCGGCCGTGGCCGGTGCCTCGGGCGCGGTGCTCGGCGCGGTCTACCTGCTGCGTGTGCTGGAAAAGGTCTGCTTCGGCCGCCCCTCCGAAACGGCGCGTGTCCTCGTGGACCTCCGGCCCGCGCCCACCCTGCCGCTCGCGGTCCTGGGCCTGCTGCTCGTGGGGTTGGGTGTACGGCCCCTCGTGAACGTCGTGACCCCGGCCACGGACCGGGTGGCGGCCGCCCTCGAGACGGCCCGGACGGTGGAGGCCCCGTGACCCCGTTGCCCTCGATCGCGGTCCCGGAACTCGGGCCCGACCTCCTGCGGGCGGCTCCGCTGCTGGTGGTCTTCGGAGCGGCGCTGGCGGTGCTCCTCACGGGTGCGAGCCGGCGTGGCCGGGGCCGCCGAGCTGCCTTCCTCCTGGCGATCGGAAGCCTCGCCCTGGCGGCGGCGCTCACGGTGCCGCTTCTCCTGGAGCCGGGCGGCCCTGTTTTCTCGGGCGCGGCCCGGCTCGACCGCTTCTCGGGGCTGGTCCTCCTCCTCCTGGTGCTGTGCACCGCGGCCACGGCCGCGCTCTCGCCCTCCTTGCTGGAGGCCGTGGACGCGAGGATCCCCGAGCACGACGCGTTGTTGCTCCTGTCGCTGACGGGCATGTCCCTGCTGGTGGTGGCCCACGACCTCCTTCTCGCGTTCGTGGGCCTGGAGATCGTGACCGTGGCTGCCTGGGCGCTCACCGGCCTCAACCGGTCGGAGGCCGCCGGCGTGGAGGCCGCGGTCCGGACCTTCGTGCTCGCCGCCTTCTCGAGCGCCCTCCTCCTGTACGGCGTGGCCTTCGTCTACGGGGCGGCGGGGGGCACCGGGTACGCCGAGGTGGCCAGCGCCGCCGGCGAGGGGCGGATTCTGCAGGTGGGCCTGGCCATGGTGCTGGTCGGGTTCTGCTTCAAGGTGGGCGCCGTGCCCTTCCATCCCTGGGTCCCCGACGTGGTCCAGGGCGCGCCCGCACCTGCGTCCGCGCTCTTCGCCACCGCCGTCAAGGTGGCTGCGTTCGCCGCTCTCATCCGGTTCGCCGCGGCCGTGCTGCCCACCGCCGGAGGCGCGTGGGGCCTGGCCCTCGCGATCATGGCTGCCGCCAGCATGCTCGTGGGCGCGGCGGCGGCCTTCGTGCAGAGGGACCTGAAGCGCTTCCTCGGGTGGTCCGCCGTGAGCCACACCGGCTTCGTGCTCGTGCCGGTGGCGGGACTCGGCACGAGCCGAGGTGCGCCCGATCTGCACGGCGCGCTCTTCTACCTGGCGGCCTACGCGGTGGCGTCCCTGGGGGTGTTCGCCCTGGTCGCGGCCATGACCTCCGAAGGGCGCGAAGATCCGGACATGCAGCGGCTCAAGGGGCTGGGCCGTCGTCACCCCTGGATCGCCGCAGGCCTCGGGATCTGCCTGCTCTCGCTGGCAGGACTGCCCCTGACCGCCGGCTTTCCCGCCAAGGTCTACGTGCTCCTCGCCGCCTTCCAGAACGACCGCGGGTGGCTCGCGGTCGTGGTGGTGCTGGCGGCGCTCGCGGGTGCGGCCTACGCGCTCAAGCCGCTGGTGCTCCTGCTCGAGGCACCGGGCGAGGAAGCTCCGGTCCATGTCGGGTTCGCCGGGCGGGTCGTGCTCGCGGCGGCGGTGGCCGGGGTCGTCGGACTCGGCGTGCTCCCGGGTCCCTTCGCGGACCTCTGCCGGCTGGCCCTGGCCGGGCTGGGGCGGTGACTCCCGACCCTCCTCGCACGGTGGATAGGGAGGCCTTGTGTCCGAACCGCTCCGCGTCCTCCACGTCCACGACCGCCTCTCGGTGCGCGGGGGCGCGGACCTGCACCTCATCGCCGTGCTGGATCGGCTGCCGGAGGGTGTGCGGGCGGACCTCGCGGTGGGCCGCCGGGAGCACCCGCCGCCCGAGCCCTGGCCCTTCGGACTCCACCGGATCCGGGAACTGGGCGGCAGGGCTCGCGAGGGGGCCCGGGCCGCCCGGGACCTCGCCCGGCTCGTGGAGGCCCTCGCCCCTCACGTGGTCCACCTCCACGACGTGACCCAACCCGAGGTCGCCGAGACCCTGGCGCCGATGGCGCCCCTGGTGGCCACCGTACAGGATCACCGGGCCTTCTGCCCGGGCCGGGGTCGTGTGCGCCCCGACGGACGGCTCTGCGCCGTCCCCCCCGGGCCGGAGGCCTGCGCGTCCTGCTTCGAGGATCCCGTGTATGCCTCCTGGATCGTCGCTCGTACCCGGCGGCGTCTCGACGCCCTGAGACGTGCACGCCGCGTGGTGGTGCTCTCCCGGTACATGGCCCAGGAGCTGGCCGCAGCCGGCCTGGAGCCCACACGGATCCGCGTGATTCCCCCCTTTGTGTGGCGCGGGCCCGCGCCGGCACCCCCCGCTGTCGGCGAGGGATACCCGTGGGGCTCCGGACCGTGCTTTCTGGCGGCCGGCCGGCTCACCTGGGCCAAGGGCTTCCAGGTGCTCCTCCAGGCTCACGCCCGCGCCCGCACGACCCTGCCGCTCCTCGTGGCCGGCGACGGCCCCCTGCGGGGCGACCTCGAGGCCCGGGCCGCTCGAGACGCCTTGAGGGTGCATTTCCCGGGCTGGCTGCCGCACGGCGCGCTCCTGGACCTGCTGCCCAGAGCCCGGGCCTTCGTCCTGCCGTCCGTGTGGGCCGAGCCGTTCGGGATCGCCGGCCTCGAGGCCCTCGCGGCGGGGGTGCCCGTGATCGCGTCCGACGTGGGGGGCGTCAGCGAGTGGCTCGACCCCGCGGCCGGCTGGCTCGTGCCGTCCGGCGACGCCGCGGCTCTCGCCGAGGCCCTCGAAGCCGCCTCCGATCCCGACGAGGCCGGGCGGCGAGGGGCCGTCGGCGCGGCCCACGTGGCGGCCCGTTTCCGGGCGCCCGACCTCATGGCCGCCCTGGAGGCCGTCTGGCGGGAGGCGGCCGGGGGCTGACCGGGGCGTCAGCGCAGGCGCAACGGCACGCCTCCCGGCACGGAGGCGGTGGGAGGGACGGGGCACGGCTCGGGGAGGAACACGTCCACCGGGGCGCCCATCCCCTGGCGCACCTCGGACACGATGGCCCAGGGCTCGGTGTCCGTGGCCTCCTCGAAGGAGCCGCACCGGAGGACCACCCGAGGAGGCAGGGGAGGCGCCCAGCGCATCCCCACCCAGTCCCCGGATCCGTCGGGGGACACGGTGCCGACATCGGGCAGCTCGCGCTCGGGCAGCACGCAGAGACGGTGCCGGTTCCGGTACCGGCAGGTCAACCCCGGGGGGGCGTTCTCCCGCACGGGAGGGTGTTCCAGCACCAGCCGCACCCCGCTCGCCTCGAGCAGGACCTGGGCAGAGGGGCGCGGCCACTGGTTCGCCAGCTGGTTCCAGCGCTTGAGCAGCGGGGACGTGCGGGCTACCCGGGCACCGGCGAGCGGGAGCCCATGCACCAGGGCGGCGCGCAGGCGGGGCGTGCCGGCACAGTCGCACCCCTGGCGGAAGCACTCGTAGATCGGGCCCTGGACCTTGGAGGTCCGCACGAGCCGGTAGGCCTCGTCCCAGGCGACGGTCCGGGCCGGGACGGCCCGGGCGTGCGGGAGTTCGAACAGCACGATCCCCACGACGCCGACGAGCAGGATCGCTGCGGCCCGGCCGGGGAGACGCCTGAGCAGGGCCTTCACGGCCACCGCGGCCCACAGGGCCATGGCTGCGTGGACGAGGAACAGCCAGCGGATCGGGGCCCGGATGTTGGGACCCAGCAACGCCGCGGGGCCCGGGATGCCGGGGGCGAGGCTCGGGCCGAGGGCGAGGAGGGCCGCGGCCAGGGCGGTGAGGGCCACCGCCACCCAGGCTCGCCCGCGTGCGAGGGCGAATCCGAGGAGCGCCAGCCCCAGCACGAGGCAGCCGGGACACGCCGGATCGGCGCCGGGCATCGGGGTGGGGGGGACGTGGATCCGGGCTCCCAGGATCGGGCCCAGAAACGCCGCCGGGTGCCACGAGGTGGCCACGGTCTCCCCCGGGTCGAGGACGAACCCGAAGCGGGTGGACGCCTCGAGGTGGGCGGCGGCCACGGGTGCCACCGTGACCAGGCCGATCGCCAAGCCCACGCCTCCGAGCGCGAGCGCCCGGCCGCGGGCCAGCACGGCGCCCACCACGAGGAACGCGAGGCAGGTGTGGAGGCCCGAGTACAGGCCGAAGTGGAAGGCCGAGCCGGCCATCAGCCCGCCCAGGAAGGCGAGCCAGGGCCTGCCCCGCGCGCCCAGGCCCACGAGCAGGGGGGCCAGCACGGTCCACTCGTGGTGCACGAGGTTCACGTGGATGGCGTGGCTCACCTGGAGCGGACCGAACCCACCGATCAGGGCGGCTACGACGTTGTGGAGCCCGGGACCTGCAAGCGCACGCGAGGCCGCGTGGAAGGCCACCGCGGTGAGCAGCAGCCCCTGCAGGCTGCCGAGCATGTACACGCGCTCCGGATCCAGGCCCAGGACCCTCAAGGGGAGGGTCGCCACAGCCTGGCCGAGCTGCCAGTCCGTCCACCCGAAGATCCCCGAGAACGGCCACCCGAGCGGAGCGTCGTCGAGGCCGGCACGACCGGTCAGCAGGCCCTGCAGGTGGTGGAGGGCCAGCGTGGAGGTGGGGGCGTCCGTGTCGGCGAACACGTACGAGGCGTCCCAGGCCCACGGGGCGCAGGTCCGGGCGATGGCCGCCACCAGCACGACCACGAGGCAGGCGATCTCGCCTCTCCACCCTCCGGCTGCTTCAGCGATCCGGCGCATGGGCGATCCGAGAGGCGGGGTACGTGCACGAGGGGAGCAGGCGAGGCACGGCGACGTCCGGGCAGCGCCAAGGTACCCCGCACGGTCGACGGGTGCCGCGGGCCGTCCGTCCGCACGGGTCGTCGGAGGGAGGGCTCACTCCACGCACATGGCCCGCCGCACCGCCCGCAAGGCCTCCGTCCGGCCTCCCCTGGCGTCCCGGACCTCCAACGGGGGGTGGACCTCGACCGGGCCTTCCGATCCTTCGTCCCGCTCGAACCCGTACAGCATCAGCGCCGGGGGCTGTCCGGCGCGGAACACCACGGGACGGCGCGATCGGCACGCCAGGCCCGCGGCACGGGCCGCGGCCTCCGGTCTCGGGTCCGAGGCGGAGAAGGCGAGGCAGAAGGCGCCTCTTGAGGCGAGGACGCGGGCGGCCGCGAGGCACCAGTCCGCCACCTCGCCGTCCAGCTCCAGGCGTGCCCGCGCCCGGGCCGCGATCCCGGAGGCCGTGGCCCGGCCGGCCGGCAGGTAGGGTGGGTTGGCGAGCACCAGGTCGAACCCGGACCGTCCCCCGAGCACGGCCGGATCCCTCAAGTCGCCCTCCCGGACCTCCACCCGGTCCTCCCAGCCCTGCAGGGCGACGGTGCGACGCAGCAGGGCCGCGCTCCGGGACTGGATCTCCACGGCGGTCAGGCGCGCGGCCGGCCCGAGGGCGACGAGCGCGAGCAGACCGACGGCACCCGTGCCCGCGCCCAGGTCGAGCACGTCTCGGGCCTGGGGCCGCGTCTCCACGCCCGTCCAGGCCAGCAGCAGGTCGTCCGTGGACCAGCGCTGGCCCTTTCGAGGCTGGAAGATCCAGCGGTCCGCGGCGAGGCGGTCCAGCGTGGCGCCCTCGGGCAGGTCGCACAGGGGGGGAGTGTCGTTCCCGCGCATGGGCGAGGCCTATCCGCCCCAGGCGGTGGCGCGGATCCGTGCGAGAGGTGTCCATAGGGCATCCCCCCCGGAGCCCAGGCCATGATCCGCCCCCTCCTCGTCGCCGCCCTCGTCGTCGCTCTCTTCCTCCCCGATCCCGCGCGCGCCGAGGTCGCCGTGGAGGCCACGGGCCTCGCCATGGTGCAGGCCGGCCCGGCCACGGCTCTCGGGGTCCGCCTCCAGGGCGACAAGGGGGGGTTCCTCGCGCTGGAGGGGCGGACCGTGTTCCGGGAGGGCTGGATGGGACGGGGCACCGTGGGGATCGATCTCTTCGGAGGCTCCGATGCCTTCGACGTCACCTTCGGGGCCTTCCTCGGCAGCCACGGAACCTTGTGCGAGCCGGTGGTGGTCGTGTCTCCCACCGTGGGCCTCGAGTTCGGGATCGGCCTCGGAATCGGGCCGGTCCAGGGGCGCTACCGCCACATTCGCGGGGGCTCCGACGCCGGGAGGGGGCCCTACACCTTCGCCGAGAACGAGTGGCGGCTGGGGTTTCGCCTGCCCGCCGACGTCACGGTGTACGGCCAGGTCATGAACACCCTCCACGAGCACGGACAGGACGTGGACCGCCTCGGCGTGGGCGCCGGCGCGACGGTGGTCTTCTAGCCCAGCGCCCGACGCGTGCCCCACCCTGCGCGGGTACGGCGTAGACCCCGCGCAGGAGGGGGCGAGAGGGTGGGCGAGACAGGATTCGAACCTGCGACTTCCACCGTGTGAGGATGGCACTCTCCCGCTGAGTTACTCGCCCGAGAACCCGCGACGCTTATGCGGCCCGCCCCGGGCCGTCAATCCGGGCCCGGGATAGGGAGGCCCCCCTCGGGAGGATCGGATGCCGCCCTCCATCGCGGACCTGGTGCGGAACGCGGGCGTGGTGGGTGCGGGCGGCGCGGGATTCCCGACCTGGGCGAAGCTCTCCTCCAGGGTCGACACCTGCCTGGTCAACGCCGCGGAGTGCGAGCCGCTCCTGTACAAGGACAAGGAGCTGTGCCGCCTGGAGGCGAAGCGCCTCGTGGACGGCCTGCGCCTCGCCATGGAGGCCACGGGTGCCACCCGGGGGATCGTCTGCATCAAGGAGAAGGCACACGACGCCATTCGGGCCATCGAGCCCTTCGTGATGGGCCCGATCCACCTGCACCGCCTGGGCGACTTCTACCCGGCCGGCGACGAGGTCGTGCTGGTCTTCGAGGTCACGGGCCGCCTGGTGCCGCCGGGCGGCCTCCCGCTCCACGTGGGCTGCCTGGTGAACAACGTGGAGACCCTCGTCAACGTGTCTCGCGCGGCGGAGGGCATCCCGGTCACCACCAAGGCGCTCACCATCACGGGTGCGGTGGCCGAGCCCGCCTCCTTCGTGGTGCCTCTCGGCATCTCCGTGCGCGAGGTCCTCGAGGCCGCGGGGGGCGCCACGGTGCCCGACGGCGTGGCCATCGAGGGCGGGGCCATGATGGGTCGGGTCGTCCTCGATGCTCCGGTCACGCGCACCACTGGCGGGTACGTCGTGCTGGACCGCAGCCATGCCCTCGTCCGGCGCCTGCTCCGCCCGGACGAGGTCCACGTCCGGATCGCCCGGTCCGCGTGCGACCAGTGCGCCTTCTGCACCGAGCTCTGCCCCCGGTACCTGCTGGGATACGCGGTGGAGCCCCACAAGGTCATGCGGTCCGTGGGGTTCGCCGGGGAGAAGGCCGCAGCCTGGAACGCCTGGGGGCTCCTGTGCTGCGAGTGCGGGCTGTGCGACCTGTTCGCCTGCCCCGAAGACCTGCCTCCGCGCCGCATGTGCGTGGCCGCCAAGGCGGCCGCCGCCGGCCACGCGGCCACGCCTCCCCCCTCCCGCGGGCAGCCCCACCCGCTGCGCGAGGCCCGGCGCGTCCCGACGGCGCGCCTGGTGGAGCGCCTCGGGCTCGCCCCGTACGATCGACCCGCGCCCATGCGTCCGTTTCCCGGCCTCCCGTCCCGCGTCTTCCTGCCCTTCCAGCAGCACGTGGGCGTCCCCGCGGCCCCCGTGGTCCGCGTGGGCGACCGGGTGCGGGTCGGCCAGGTGGTGGCCGCGGTGGATCGCGGGGCCCTCGGCGTGGACATCCACGCCTCGATAGACGGCCGCGTCACCGCCATCGAAGCCGGCGGGCTCCGGATCGAGAGGGAGTGACCATGGACCTCGACCGCTTCCCCCCCTCGCTCGGCCTCGTGGAGCTGTCGAGCATTGCGCGCGGCATCGAGACCGTGGACCGCATGCTCAAGGCGGCCGAGGTGGACCTCGTCCTTGCGCGCACCGTCTGCTCGGGCAAGTACATCGTCGTGGTGGGCGGGGAGCTGGACCGGGTCGAGGCCAGCATGGCCGCGGGCGTGGCCAACGCCGCAGAGTGCGCCGTGGACCACTTCATCATCCAGAACGTCCACCCCGACGTGTATCCGGCCCTCACGTCCACGGGCGTGATCGAGCGCCGGGAGGCCCTGGGCGTGCTCGAGTCGTTCTCGGTGGCGTCCCTCGTCGAGGCCGTGGACCGGGTCGCCAAGGCCGCGCCCGTGGCCGTGGTGGAGTGCCGGATCGCCATGGCCCTGGGGGGCAAGGCCTTCCTGGTCTTCACCGGGGACGTGGATGCCGTGCGGGCCTCGCTGGACGCCGGCGCCGAGGTCATCGAGGCCCGCGGCCTGCTCGTCAACCGCGTGCTCATCCCCGATCCGCGGCCCGAGCTGTTCGAGACCCTCCTCTGATCCGCCCCGTCACTGGACCTGGCAGATCTCGAACGCCCGGTCGCAGCGCACCACCACCTCGCCTCCCTTGGAAACCTCCACCAGGAGCACCTTCTCGAGACCCGCCTCGCCTCCGAAGTCGGCCCAGATGGCGTACGACCCCGGCGGCACGGTCTCGCCCGGGACCGGTCCTCGTTCCCCGCGGATCTGCACCGCTCGGGCGTCGCCCTCGATCCGGATTCGACCCGTGGCCGCCGACGTGCGTGCCACGGTCGCGCTCACGGGCGTGTGCCCTCCTCGGCGCCGGGGTGTGCCCTCGGCGATCCCGGGCGATGGCGTGTCGGCGGTCCCCGGCGATGGCACCTCGGGCGGGTCGGGCAGGGCGAGCGGATCGGGGGGAGCGGACGGAGCGTCCGGCAAGGGCTCCGGATCCTCCAGGGGCGCCCTCTGCGGGCCTGAGGCCACTTGAAGCCCCACCAGGACGAGCCCGGCGGCGAGACCCAGCCCCACGAGCCACGCAACGTGGCCCGGCCGTGCCCGTCCGGATTGGATCGCGTCGGGTGTCTTCGCGTGTGGAGCCCGGGCGCCCGCCCCGCCCAGGGGAACGAAGGCGGTCCGGGCCCCCGACTCGGTGGGGACCGCCTCGGGAGGGGTAGTGGCGTCCCCGGGCTCGGCCTCCGGCTGGATCCTCGGGGCGGGCACCGGTGCCTCCTGGGCCTCGGACCCGTCTTCGAGGCGGCTGTGGCCGTCCACCGTCTCCACCGGGGCGGACCAGGTCTCCACGAACTCCCGGCCCGTGAGCTCCCCGTCCTTCTCCACCCGACTCCGCAGGATCGCCGGGAGCGTGCTCCACGCCCAGTCGGCCAGGAGCGGCTCCGGATGGTCCCGCCTCAGGCGCACCACCCGGTGGTGGAACGCGTCCGCCGTGGGCCGGGTGTCGGGGTCGAAGGCGAGCCCCTCCCGGGCCAGGTCCAGGATTCGGGGGTCCGAGACGACCTTCGCCAGCTCCGCGAGCGTGTCGGTCACCACCGCGGCGTGGAGGGGCGCACGGGTGCAGGCGTTGTGCACGCGGGTGCCCGTGAGCAGTTCGCACAGCACCACCGTGAGGGCGTAGACGTCGCCGGCGTGGGAGTCCACGCCCATCAGGCGCTCCGGGGACAGGTACCCGGCCGAGCCCAGGACCATGGCCTGGGTGCGCGCCTCCCGGCCGGACAGCACGCCGCGCGCCACGCCCCAGTCCAGGACCTTGATCTCACCCGCAAGGGTGACCTGGATGTTGGAGGGCTTGATGTCCCGGTGCAGCACGCGGAGCACCGAACCGTCCTCCAGAGGGTGGTCCCAGGCCACGTGAAGGGCCCGGGCCACCTCCTGCACCACCTCCAGGACGATCCCCACGGGCAGGCGGCCCAGCGCGCTCCGCACCTGGAGCAGGTTGACCCCGCCCACCAGTTCCATCACGACCGTCCAGCTTCGGTTGATCTGCACCAGGCCCAGCACCTGCACGATGGCGCGGTACGAGAGCCGACCCAGCAGGCGGGCCTCGTCCCGGAGGCGCACCGCCATCTCCCCGTCGGCGGCCGTGGTGGCGTTCAGGACCTTGAGCGCCACGGGCCGGGCGAATCCGCCCGCGCCGATCATCTCGGCCCGGTACACCCGGCCGAACCCCCCCTGGCCGAGGACCTTGTCGATCCGGTACCGACGCGCCGACGAGCCCATGCGCGAACCGGCCTCCCGGCCGGTCTCCCCGCGTAACGCCCCGGCAGAGGAGGTGACGACGGGAAGGCCATCGATCCTCCACGAACGCCCGCGACCCCGGGTTAGAGCCCTTCGCCCCATGGACCCGCCCCGTCCCCCCGTGCGGCGCACCCTGCCCCTCGTCGGGCTGCTGCTCTTCGTGATCGCGGGGTTCGTCCGCCTCCTTCCGCACTGGACCACCCGCGTGGTCGCCTCCGGGGGGGCGTCCCTGCACCCCGACGCCTCCCTGCACCTCTGGCAGTACTCCTGGCTCCGGCGCACGCTCGCGAGCGGCACGGTCTGCTTCGACTCGGACGGGCTCGTGTTCCCGGAGCGCGTGGACCTCCTCTCCCTCTGGGAGGGGCACCTCGACCTCCTGGTCGCGGCACCGGTGGTCGGTGCCCTGGGCCCGGCGGCCGCGGCCAACACCGCCGCGATCGCCCACCTGGCCCTGCTGGCCGTGGGTGCGTACGTGCTCGGCCGGTCCGTGGCACGCGACGCGTGGGCCGCCGCCACGGGGGCGACGCTCCTGGTCCTCTCGCCGGTCTTCCTGCGCGAGTTCCACGAGGGCCGGATCGAGGCGGGCTCGGTGGGCTGTCTGGCCCTCGCCCTGGCCTGGGCCGGGCGCTGGCAGGCAGGCGGGGGGGTGCGGTTCCTCTTCGGGTTCGCCGCGGCCCTCGCCGCAGGCATCGTCGGCTACCTCCACCTGGGCGTACTGGCCGCCTGCCTCCTGCCCCTGCTCGCCCTGGGCTGCCTGGCGGCCGGCCGGGACCCTGGCGCCCCGCCCCGCGCACGCCGGGTTGCCCGAGCTCTGGCGCTGGCGGGGGTCCTGGCGATCCTGGCGCTCCTCGCGGCGCGCTTTGCCTCCCTCCACGTCGGGACCTTCCGTGCCTCCCTCCTCGACCTGGGCCTCCTCAGGGATCCGTCGTGGCATGCCTGGGTGGAACGGACCCGGCACAACGGTCTTTCTCCCTGGGAGCTCGTCCGACCCTTCCCCTGGATGCCGCACGCCGGATCCGGAGGGGTCCTGCCCCTCGTGGCGCTCCTGTCCCTCCTCGGCCCCCACCGGCGCCGGACCCTGCCCTGGTGGTTCGGCGCGGCGGGCCTCCACCTCGCAGCCCTCGGCACCGCCTGGTCCCTGGGTGCGGGGCGCGTGGTCCTGTCGCCGCTCGGCTACCTCCCCCTGGTCCTGCCCTTCCTGCTCCGCTTCCAGTTCCCCCAGCGGTTCCTCCTGGCCGGAGACCTCTGCCTCGCCGTGCTGGCGGCACTCGGGATCGCGGCCGTGGGCGCCCGTCTCGCGGCGCGCACCGCGACGCCCCGACGCCGCCTCCTGGCGCTTGTCGCCCCTGTCCTCGGCGTGGTCCTCCTCGGCCTGGTCCAGGCCTTGCCCGGCTGGCCGTTCGGGACCGTGGAGGCGGCCTCGCCCTCGCCCGCCGTCGCGTTCCTCGCCGCCGAGGCGCCGCGAGCCGTGCTGGAGGTGCCCGCGCCCGGGGGTCCGCTCTGGATGCGCGATCGCAAGCCCTTTCTCTACGATCGCTACCGCGCCGCGGCCATGCACGACGCGCCCCTCTGCTGCGCCACGCTGCCCGAGGAACGGTCCCGCAGCGTAGAGGGCGCCGAGGCGAGCGGTGCCGTCTCGTGGTTGCTCCGCGGCCAGGGCGATCCCGAACGAGGGCCCTCGATCGAGGCGCTCGGCTTCAGCCACGTGGTCGTGCACGGCGCGTCCTGCTACGCGACCGCCGTTCGCCCTGCCGGCGTGTCGGCCCCGCCCGATTGCCGTACCGTCCTGGCGTTCCTGGAGGCGCGGTACGGGCGCCCCACGCGCCGGTGGTCCACCCGGGGGGACGTGATCGCGATCTGGCGCCTGGGGCCGACCCGAACCGCCCCCTAGCCTGCCAACACGGCGTCCACCTCCCGCTCCAGGTCGGCCAGCGTGGGACAGGCCACGATCGGCGCACGGGGCTGGTCGTCCACAGCCTGGCCGCCGAGCCGGGCGGACCACCCGCCGTGGGCGGTCAGGGCCAGGATGGGTCGGCCGTGGATCCAGGCCAGGCTCACCTCCGAGAGGGTCCCCGCCGCGCCGCCCACGACCACCACGAGATCGCCCGCGAGCGCGGTGAGCGCGTTCCGGCCGTGCCCCATGCCCGTGGGGATCGCGACCGTGCACCAGCGGTTGGCCCCCTCGACCCGATCGCCCGGGAGGATCCCCACGACCACGCCGCCCGCCTCGCTCGCACCCTTCGAAGCGGCGGCCATGATCCCGCTTCCGCCGCCGGTGACCACGACCACGCCGCGCTGGGCGAGCATTGCGCCGAGCCGCTCCGCATCCTGACACGCCTGCGGAGGCGCGTCGCCCGAACCGATCACCACGGCCTGGAGGGGACGACGGGTCATGGAACCTCCCGGGGCGGCGAGAGCCGCCCGATGCGATCGATGTCGACGGTGAGCCACACCTTGGGTATCCTGAAGGATTCCACGCCACCCGAGGGTGCCATGCGCACCGCAGTCCTGCTTCTGTTCGCCTGGACGACCGCCGGTTGCACGGCCGAGGACCCGGCCGATACCGCCAGCCAGGAAGCCGAC